>CAJFNY010000136.1 GCA_904395865.1 uncultured Oscillospiraceae bacterium | reverse complement strand
TGAGGATAGTAAGTGGGAATGTCATACATGTGTGTACAGTTTCGTCGTATCTCCCGTGAGATCGTACTCACGTTCCTTCCTACCAGACGTGCGATCTCTCGGTAACTCAGCCCGTCCACGTAATATTTCCGTATACAACTCCGCTCTTCTATGCTAAGATGATGGTAGTTCATATAGTTCCTTCCTGGTGTTTTGGTCGTCTGGTAACCATTCTACCACAGGGGCCTATATGAACTCTTTTTATTTAACTAAACTGTTGCACTTGATAGTATAATTCACCGCGTGCACACACGCCCCGGCGCCGTACGGCGCCGGGGCGAACGCATTTTATGACCGATGGGCGGCATTCGTGCCGAACGCCTTGCGCCTGTACGGGACGGCGGATATAATGGTAGAAGCGAATCCGCGCCGTGCAGCGGCGCAGCTGAGAGACCTTCCGCCGGTCTCCGGGAGAGCCCGGAACCGCTGACCCGCCCGCGGCCCCGGGCTGCGGGGAAAGGAGGCAGTTCATGTATACTACGACTACCACAGCGCGCAAGAGAGTTCCGGCCGGGCTGAGGGAGGCGGCGCAGAGCCGGGCCCCCGGCGCCGTGCCCAACTCTGCGGTGCTATCCCTGCAGGGGGCGTCCGGCGCCGGCCAGACTGCGGACGCCGGGCTGGGAGCCCGGATCCGCGGCCGCCTGGCCGGCGTTCCGGAGCGGCCGCAGGCGCAGATCCCGGCTGCCGAGGCCGAGGCGGACCGGCTGTCTGCCTCCGTGACGGCCGGCTCGCCGGAGGCCGTCAAGGCGGCCATGGGGCGGAAGCTGGGGGCCGACTTCTCCGGCGTCCGCTTCCACACCGATGCCGCCGCCGCGGCCCGCTCCAAGACCATGGGCGCCCGGGCGTACACCAGCGGCGCCGACGTGTACTTCGGGGCCGGCGGCTTCGACCCGTCTGTGGCGGCCCATGAGCTGGTCCACACGGTGCAGCAGGGCATGGTGGAGAGCGGCGCAGCCACCGTGTCCACGCCTGTGGGCGGCATCCAGATGGAGCCGGACGAGGAAGCGCGCAAGCGCAAGCGGCACCACCACCATCATCACCACCACCGCGCCGCCCCCGCGCCCCAGACGCCGGCCCCCGCGCAGCAGGCCCCCGACCCCGCCGCGGCTCCGGCGGCCCAGACCGCGCCGGCCCCCGCGCAGCAGCAGCAGCCGTCGCCGAAGGAGAAGGCGGAGCTCCTGGGCCTGACCCTGGCCAAGGAGGCCGCCAGCGGCGGCCAGCCCGCCGGGGCGGCGGGCCAGGCCCCGCAGAAGAAGTCCCTGGGCCATCACATCCGGCGCAAGCTGGAGAAGGCGGACGACGCCACCCTGGGCCGGACGGACCGCTGGCACGAGGAAGCCATCGACGAGCTGTACGCCGCCAAGCAGGGCCAGAAGGGCCAGCGGACGTGGGACCTGCTGACCCCCACGCAGAAGCGCCGCTGGAAGGCCATGAATATGGCGGCGTACCTGGAATACCAGAACAGCAAGGCGGCCCGGGAGGCGGCCGCCAAGCGCGCCCAGCAGCGGTCGGCCCTGAAGGACGACGTGGGCGCCTTCCTGGAGCAGATGTGGGCCGGCTCCGACGACAAGTTCTCCTTCATCAACGGCGATGAGCCGGACGGCGGCCAGCAGGCCGGCGGGCCGACCTTCCACGCCGGCGAAGCGGAGGGCCGTACCCACGACGCCGTCATGGCGCGGGACGCGTACGGCGAAGTCATGGATCAGTTCAACAGCATCACCGAGGACGCCGACGCGGATCTGGCCAAAGGCATCGGCGGCGTGATGGCGTCCCCGCTGGAGATGTTCAACACCGGCAAAGAGTTCGTCGGGGCCGTGCGGCACGGCAACGTCACCGACAAGATCATGGCGACTGCCAACGTGGCCAACACCGCTGAGAGCACCTACGAAACCCTCACCGCCTTTACAGACAAGCTCCCCGGCGTGCCCGACGGCCTGGGCGACGCCATGGGCGGCACGATGAAGACCGTCGAGGGCCTCCGGGAGGTCCACCGCGGCCGGGTGCAGATGGGCGAGATGCAGGACGTGGCCGACGATGTTCTGGACGGCCGCACCCGGAAGGAGCTGGATCAGCGGGCGCTGGTGCTGCACGACACCGCCATGCAGGGCAAGCAGCAGGGCAAGATCATGGTGGCCGAGGGAAGCGGCAAGGCCGTGGAGGGCGGCACCCAGGGCCTGGCGGGCGTCCTGGAGATGAGCGGCGTCGGCGCCGTGGCCTCGCCGATCCTCAAGGCCGTCTCGTACGCGGCAAAGGGCGTGACGAAGGCGGTCACCATGGGCATGCACGAGAAGCTGAAGGCCAACGTCGTCGACCAGACCACCGGCATCAAGCACGAGGTCATCAAGCAGTACCTGGATAAGATGGGCATGGAGCACAGCGAGCACAACATCCGCGAGGTCAAGCGGGCCATGCTCCGCTATCTGGGCTACGAGACGGGCTTCCGGGAGGAGCTGCTGGCCGACCAGACCGAAAAGCGCGCGGCGGCCATCCTCGAGGGCGCCAACAACGGTGACGCCGAGTGCATCCGGCTGGCCGAGGGCCTGGGCGCCAAACGGGACAAGGACGGAAAGTACACCGAGGGCAACATGGCCGAGCGCCTGGGCGCCGACAAGGACCGCAGCGAGGTGATCGGCAGGAGCCAGCGGATCAATTCCATGGCTGCCGAAAGCCAGCAGCGGCGCGTGATGAAGGAGGCCGACCTGCGCAACCAGCTGGAGGAGCAGCGCGCGCAGCTGACGGAATTCCAGTCGACCTTCACCGGCAGCCCGACGAAGGAGCAGCGCAAGACCCTGGAGACCCTGCAGAAGAACGTCACCAAGACGGCGGCCAAGCTGAGCGAGCGCAAGCAGAAGAACACCGGCAAGTACCACATTGACCCCGATGACGTGGAGGCCGAGATGGCCCGCCGGGTTCTGGCAAAGACGGACCGGGAGGCCGAGCAGCGCCAGCAGCGTGTCGCCAAGGAGGCCGAGCTGCGGCAGGAACTGATCGCCAAGCGCCGCGCCCTGGCGGAACGCAGGACCGGAGGGATGCGTTTCGGCCGACAGGTGGCAATTAAGGTCCTGGAGCATCAGGCATCCAGCCTGGAGCGGCGCCTGGACCGCCGCCGGAGCAAGAACGAGGGCTACCAGATTGAGGAGACCGAGTCGGTGCGCATGGCGGAGCGCCTGGAGCGGGAGGCCGCGGAGAGCCGCCGGCAGGAAGCCCTCCGGCTGGAGGTGAAGCTCCGCCGCAGATTCGCCGACGAGCGCCGGGCTGCCGGGCACGCCCTGACGGAGGGACACACCTGGGCTGCCAAACGGCATGAGCGGAAGGCTGCCGCCGCGCTGAAGCAGGCGGAGAAGAACCGGGCCACCAACGAGAGCGAGTTCCATATCGGGAGCATGGAGGTGGGCGAGGCCATGACCGCCACCTCTGCCGAAAAGGCCGAGCGGAAGAAGGCGCTGGAGCGGACGCTGGAGCAGCGGCTGAACCGTCAGCAGCAGCGCCTGGCGGCACTCCAGGCCCGCGAGCAGGACAAGGCGACGAAGAAGGAAGTCAAATCGCTCCAGAAGGACATCCAGCGGACCGAGAAGCAGCTGGAGGAGCGCAGGAGCAAAAACCGCTACCACGGCTACCGGTGAGCCGGGCGCGGACGAAAGGAGCTGAAACCGGATGGAAGCGTATCCGCAGGTGCTGGACGCCCTGAAGGCGTGGTTCGACGCGCGCGGCGACGAGAACGCGCGCACCGAGGTGGACGGCGTCCCCATGCTCCGGGCCATGGTCCCGCTGCTGGGCGGCGGCCGCGGCCTGGTGCTGATGGAGATTTTCGTCATCCCGTACGGCGAGGGCACGGAGCTGCTGCAGTTCTACACCACCGTCACCAAGGAGGACGGCCCCGGCATGGACGACCTGCGCCGGGCGGCCAATGCGTGGAACCTCAGCGCCCTGGCCGGCGGCTACGGCATCTATGAGCCGGCCGGCCAGCTGTTCCACCGGCACACGGTGGCCCTGGCCACGGACCTGCCGCAGCAGGCCCGGGAGGAGACGGCGCTGGAGGCCCTGTACGTCACGGTGGATGAGATCACCCGCCGCCTGCCGGAGGCCATCGGGATTCTGAACCCGCCCGCCTCCGGGACGCCGCAGGAAACGCCGTAACGGCCCGCCATAACGCACAGCGCCCCCGGGGGATTCCTCCCCCGGGGGCGCCGGTTTTGACCGGCTTCAGGGCTCACTGGGCTCCGGCAGGGCCAGAACGGCCTGGACGGTAAAGACGTCCCCCTCCTGGCAGAAGTCCAGCGAGCCGTGGTACTTCTCGGCGGTGCGGCGCATCAGGCGCATGCCGAAACCGTGCTGGTCGCCCCGGCTGGAGCGGGGCAGGCCGTCCTTCCCGATGGGGACCGGGCCGGCGCAGCTGTTGCGGCAGTAGATGCAGAGCTGCCCGGCGGCAATCTCCATCCGCAGCGTCAGCCGCCGGGGATGGCCTTCCGGGACGGCCGTCGCCGCCACCACGGCGTTGTCCAGCAGATTCGTCAGGAGCGTTGCCAGATCCATGTCGGAGATGGGCAGCGATTCCGGCAGCTGCACCAGCGCCGTCACCTGGATGCCGGCGTCCTGGGCCGCCTGCAGCCGCGGCGCGATCAGCGCGTTGGCCAGCACGTTGGCCGTGTAGAGCCCCGGCACGATTTTCGATTCCTCGGCGAACTGCGCGGCGTAGGCCCGGATCCGGTCCAGATCGCCCTCCTGGCAGAGGATGCGCAGCGTCTCGGTCCGGCTGCGGATCTCGTGGCGGACGGCGCGCGTCTCCAGCAGCGTGCGGTACAGGGCGTCGGCGTGCTCCGTGGCGAAGCGGTTCTGGAGGGCCAGCACCTGGCGCTCACTGTCCTTCCGGGCCAGGGTGCGGACGTAGTCGGAAAAGGCCAGAATGAAGGAGACCATCAGCGTCATGTAGCTCAGCCGCCGCTGCAGCTGAAAGAGGCTTGCGAACAGCATCATCCGGTCGGAAAAGCCGCCGGCCAGCGAGTAGGTCCGGCCCCGGAATACCAAGCCGACGAGGTTTGCGGCGACGACGAACGCCAGCAGAATGCCCGCCAGCTTGAAAAACCGGCGGTACCAGCCCCTCCGGCGGACGGCGTCCGCGCCGCCGGCCAGGAAGAGCAGCAGCATCGCCAGCGGCAGCAGCTTCTGCTGCATCAGCGTGATGGCCGCGGCCACCCGGAAATAGTCCTGGAAGCCCATGGCGAACAGCACGGCCGCGGCCAGCGTGGAGACCAGAGGAACGGCCAGGCAGGCCAGCCGCAGCCGGCCGCTGAGCCGGATCCAGAGCACCCAAAGCAGCGGCAGCGTTGGGAGGTTCTGCGCCAGGATGGCGAAAACCGGGGTGTTCAGGATGTCAATGGAGTTCAGAGAGTAGGTGACGGTCCGGCTCAGGCAGAAGGCCAGGGAGCAGAGCGCCAGCAGCAGCAGACCCCAGTCAGCCTCCACCCGCCAGAGCAGCAGCAGAAACAGCGCCATCAGGAAGATGGCCGCCGCCAGGAACACGCCTGCCGGCAGCGCCGCGTCCGCCGCTGCGGAGAGCGCCTGGGAATCGTAACCGGACACGTGGTCGTACAGCACGATCTGCGGCATGGCCGCCAGGCTTGGCTCGGCCGTCAGGAACTGGACGGCCACGGTCAGCGTCCGCCCGGCGGCGCCGTCGAGCGTACAGACGGCGGTGGAGGCGTCCCCCGTGCCCGTGGGCTCCGAAAAGCCGGATCCCTCGGCGAAGCGGCCGGAGGGGTCGGCCGCCTCGCGTCCGTCCAGCAGCAGCGCCACGTCGCAGGAGCCGCTCCGGATTGCCGCCACCAGCTGGTCCGGACCGTCGCCGGGCAGCGGGAACGACGCATAGACCGAGGCACCGGCGGGGATCTCCAGGGCGCCGGAGTCATCCGGCGTCACGGCGGCGCCGTCGGACAGCGTCAGGGTGCAGGCGGAGAAATCCAAAGTTTCGGCATTGACCGGTATCCGGGTGCGCCGAAGGTACATGATGCTGACCATCAGCAGCGCCAGACACAGGGCCGCTGCCGGGAAAAACACCCAAAGGCGGGACCGCGTTCGCGGCTCCGCCTTCTTCGATGCGTCCGCCCGGAGGGCCTCCTGCGGAGGTGGATACGTACTAGGCTTCAATGGTCAAAATGTCGGAGAAACCGGTCATGTTGAACACTTCCATCACCGTCTCGCAGACGTGGCGGACGATCATCTTGCCCCGGCGGTTCATCTGCTTCTGGGCCGACAGCAGCACCCGCAGGCCGGCGGAGGACAGGTAATCCAGCTGGCTCAGGTCCAGAATCAGCTTCGTGACGCCGTCCAGGGAGGTGCGCACCACAGTCTCCAGCTCCGGAGCCGTGGTGGTGTCCAGCCGGCCTTCCAGGGCCAGGGTCAGGGTCTGGCCGTCCACATTTTTCTGAATGTTCATGGTTCTGTGACGCTCCTTTTGATGATGTGGGATCGATGTCTGCAGGGATGGGCCCTACCGGGGCCGGCTGCCGTACCGCAGGTAGGCCTGCTTGACGGCGCTGTAGTTCTGCTTGCTGACCGGGATGGTCCGGCCGTTGGACAGCAGGAGGCTGTACCGCCGGATGCCCTCGGCGCAGGCCAGGTTGACGAGGTAGCTCTTGTGGCAGCGGAGAAACTGCCCCGCGGGCAGCTTGCGCTCCAGCTGGGACAGGTGGCCGGAGGTGCTGTACTCCCTGCCGGAACGGGTGTGGAACTTCAACAGCGTGTCCAGCACCTCCACGTAGAGGATTTCAGACACGGGCAGCACCTTTTCGGCCTGCTGCCACCGGATGACCAGCGGCTCCGGCGCCCGGGGAATGGAGAGGCAGTAGTCCAGCGCCTCGTCCAGCGCTTCGTCGGAGATGGGCTTGAGCAGGTAGTGGGCCGGGTGGACCGCGTAGCCGGAGAGGGCGAACTCAGGGCTCATGCTGACGAGCACCACCGGCAGCGCCGGACGGACGCGGCGCAGCTGGGCGCCCAGGGCAAGCCCGTCGTCCCGGCCGAGCATGATGTCGAGGAACAGCAGGTCCAGCGGCTCGTCGGCGTCGGAAATGGCCGCCAGCAGGGAGGCACCGTCGCTGAAGGTGCGGATGCGGAACGGCTCGCCCCGGGATTGCAGGCAGCGGCTCAGCTGCGGCACGAACTGCTCCAGCCACAGGGAATCGTCATCGCAGCAGGCGACACACAGCATGGCCCGGCTCCTTTCCGCGGTACAGTGGTACTGAACAAAGTCTAACGGATTTTGAAGGGCATGTCAAATGGCAGCCCGTCCCAGTTGCGGAAAATCTATCCCGTTCACGGAAGAAATCGCCCGTTTGCGGAATCCGGCTTTACGGTGGCCGACGCCGTTTGGTACAGTTACCGTAAAGAACACCGCCGACGGGCGGGAGGGAGGCGTGGACGGTGAACGGAGGACATCCGGCCCGGCTGCTGCTCTGCACCGGCAGCGCGCAGCTGGCCGGGCGGCTGACGGCGCTGCTGGACCGCTGGGCGGCCGGCTGCTGCGTGAAGATCGCCGTGGAGACGGCGCCGGCCCTGCCGGCGGCGGCACCGGATCTGCTGTTTCTCGACGCGGACACGGTGGAGGTCGACGGCCCGGAGCGGCCGGCGGCCCTGGAGGGCGCGGGGCTGATCGTGCTCTCCGCCCGGCCCCGCAGCGCCATTGCGGCCTGCCGGTGGCACGCGGAGGCCTTCCTGCCGGCCATGCCGGACGGCGCGGCGCTGGAGCGTGCCATGGACGGCTGCTTCCAGGCGTGGTGCGGCGGCCTGCAGTGGCTGGACCTGCCGGCCCGGCGGGAGCGGGTGCGCCTGCCCCTCTGCCAGCTGCGGTACGCCGAGGCCAGCGGACGGGAGACGGAGCTGTACTGCACCGGCGGCTGCATCCGGGCCAGCGTGTCGCTGAAGGAGCTGGAGGCCCTGCTGCCGAACCCGCCGTTTTTCCGCTGCCAGAAGGCGTTTCTGGTGCATCTCTCGGCGGCGGAGGCGCTGGCCGGCGGCGTGCTGACCATGGCCGACGGCCGGGAGATCTCCGTCAGCCGCCGCCAGCTGGCGCCGCTGCGGGAGGCACTGGCGGCCTGGCGGGAGGAGGGTACAGCATGCGCATCTCTGTGATGATCTGCGACGACCTGGAGGAGGAGCGGGCGACGCTGGCCCGCATGGTCCGGGACTACGCCCGCCGCCACGGCCTGGCGCTGCGGCTGGAGTCGGCCGCCGGCGGGGAGGAACTGCTGGAGCGCTGGAGCCCCGGCCGGTGGGACGTGGCCTTCCTGGACATCTTCATGCCGGGGCTTTCCGGTGTGGAGACGGCCCGGCGGCTGCGGCAGCAGGACGGAAGCTGCGCCCTGATCTTCGCCACCACGAGCCAGGAGCACGGACTGGAGAGCTTCTCCCTGGGCGTGATGGACTATCTCGTCAAGCCCTTCGGCCAGGGAGATGTGGACCAGGCGCTGGACTGGTTCGTCCGCCGGGAGGCCGTCCGCCTGCGCCGGCTGCAGGTGGGACCTGAGTGGCAGGAGGAGACCATCCGCGTGGGAGACGTGACGTACGTCGAAATGCAGCGCCACACGGCGGTGATCCACACCGACGGCGCCGTCTACGAGCTGCGCCGCACCCTGGAGGCCCTGGAGGCCGAGCTGGACGACCGCCGCTTCTTCCGCTGCCACCGGGGCTGCCTCGTGAATCTGGACCGGGTGACGGCCCTGGAGCGCCGGGACTTCCGTCTGGAGAACGGCGAGCTGGTGCCCGTCAGCGCCAAGCGGTACGGCGAGGCGCGGCAGCGGCTGCAGGAGTGGCTGCTGGCCAAGAACTGGGGCCGCTGAGGCCGCGCATTTTATGACACTTGGGCATTGTTCGTGCCAAATCCCACCGCGGCTGGGAAAAACCTGCTACAATGGGCCCAGCCACTGAGGTTCAGCCCCCGGGAAGCGGGTGACGGAGAAAGGTGCGACGATGCGACTGGCGATCTGTGGGGCCAACCCGGCGGAGACCGGCCTGCTTTGCAGCGCCGTCCGCACCTACTGCGCCGACACCGGCATCCCGGCCGAGCTCTGCCCGCTCAACGGCCTGGCCGGCCTCTGGGCCGACTTCCGCCCCGGCGCCTACCAGGGCGTCCTGCTGGGCGTCGGCGATACGGCCGGCTTCCTGGCGGCCCGGCAGCTCCGGGAGCGGGACTGGGCGTGCCGCCTGGTGGTCATCGACGACACGGAGCGGTTCGCCATTCCCTGCCTGCGGCTCCATGCGGCGGACTTCCTGGTGCGGCCTCTGCGGCCGGAGCAGCTGCGCCGGGCCGCGGCCCGGCTCACCGGCCGGGAGTGACGGGAGGCGATGGTCGTGCAGACACGCGAGAAGAAGCGGCGTCCCGCCGCGGCGCCCCTGCTTCGGACGGAGGTGGAGCGGCAGCTGGCCTGGGCGGTGGACGCCCGGAGCTTCCAGCACCGGGACCCGCTCTGGCACGTGACCGAGGGCTTCCAGCAGACGTTCGACCGGATCGGCCGCCGCCGCGCCGCGCAGCTTGCCGCGGCGGAGCCGGAGAGCCGGCGCTCCGGGGACGCGGCGCCGCCGGTGCCCGACGGCCGCCGGGACGATTCCGGCAGACCGGCGCAGCACCATCCGGAGCTGCCGCAGACGCCCATCCGGACCTTTTCCGAGACGGCGTTCCAGCGGGGCACTCTGGCCGCCTCGGTGCTCCAGGGCACCGGGCGGATGATGCTGGCCACGTGTTTGCGCCGCGCCGTGGGGCAGCCGGAGCCGCTGCAGCAGCGGCAGACGCTGTTCGGCGGCGGCAGCCAGGTGCGGGCCGTGCCGGGCAGCTGGCCCGATCAGGCGGTGTTCCACCGGGGCTTCGCCGAGAGTGCCGTGGGCCTGGTGGTGGACGTCCTGGCGGACGCCCGGGCCGTGGTGGATTCCATGGCCGGCCTGGCCCGGGGCGAGGGCCCCGTGACCGACCGGGACGGCGCCGCAGCGCTGCGGCGGGTCTATCCGTTCCTGGACGACGGCCGCGAGCGGGTGCTGCTGGAGCAGTACCGGGCCCAGCTGGCGGCCACCGCCGACGAGCGGGAGAAGCCGGTGCTCCAGAACGCCATCGCCCACACCGACGCGCTCATCGTCCGGAAGGCCCAGATGAAGGCGGAGTTCATCAACCGGCTGCGCCAGATCTCCGACCGGGCCCAGGAGGCCCTGGAGGAGCTGGAGAGCCCCGAGACGCTGGAATACCTGACGGCGGCCCTGCGGCCGGAGGAAGCGCCTCCGCCCGAACCGCCGCCGGACGGGGAGGGAGACGACCGTGGAGCACCAGAGCCGCCGCCCGGCGGAGAACGACCGCCGGACGGAGCGGACGCCGCAGGAGGCGGCCCGCCGGACTGACGGTCCGCTGCCGGTCCAGGCGGCGCTGGAGGCGCTGCTGGCCGGCGGGAGCCTGACCCAGCTGCCGGCGGAGCCTGCCAGGCAGCTGGCGGCCCGGCTGGGCAACGACGCCCTCTGCGCGCTGCTCCGCAGCCGCCCCCGCGGCCCGGCCCTGAGCGGCCCGCCTCCGGCGGCCGCGCCGGAGCTGCCGCCGCTGGACTGCCCGGACGCGGCGCCGGCGCTCTCCCCCGCGCCGGACATGGGCGCGCTGGCCTTCCCGGCCGGCCCGCCGCTGACCGTGTGAGAGGAGGCACCCCATGGAGGCCCGGGAGATCTGCCGGCTGCTGGTGCAGCTGCTGGAGGACAGCGGCGCGGCCTGGAGCCAATCGGACGGCTGCATCTGCTTCCGCCTGCGCCGCGGCGGCGCCGTCTGGGAGACGGCCTGCCGCTGCCTGGACGGGCGGCTGCTGGTCTACGGCCGCTATCCCTTTGCGGCGGGCGACCGGGCCCGCGCCCTGGCCCGCTGCAGCGAGATCAACCGGCAGGTGATCTGCGGCGCCATGTTCCTGGACGGCGACGGCCGGCCGGTGTTCCGCACCGACGTCGCGCTGCCGGACGTCTACGATGCCCGCGGCCGCGCCGCCTGGGCCATCGAATACAATGCGGCGGTGCTCCGCCGCTTCTGGCACCGCCTGGCGCCGGAGTCCACGTTGTGAGCCGGTCCCGCACCGGTGCCCGCGCCATCAGCCGGACAGACAGGCCGATCCGGCCTGCCCGGCTGATGACCCGGAACCGGACAGGGTCCGTCCCCATACAGTCCGCATCCACCATTTCTGACATTACGACGAAAGGAGGGGCGCTTCACGGCCGGCCCCCAGCCATCCAGTGGCGTGAAGCATCAACATGGCAGAGTATTTGTCCCCAGGTGTATACGTAGAGGAGTATGATTCCGGGGCATCCCCGATGCAGGGCGTCAGCACCAGCACGGCCGGTTTTGTGGGCCTGGCGGAACGCGGTCCGGTGGCAGGGCAGCCCCAGCTGGTCACCAGCTTCGCTGACTACCGGCGGCTGTACGGCGGATACCTCAGCGAGGCCGCCTGCGGCACCGCCCGCTTCCTGCCGTACGCCGTGGAGCAGTTCTTCCTCAACGGCGGCTCCCGGGCGTACATCATGCGCGCCGTCCCCGCCGACGCCAAGGCCGGCACGGTTACGACCGGCGCGCTGAAGATCAGCGCCGCCAACCCCGGCGCCTGGGCGGAGAACCTGCGGGTCACCGTGGCGCCCTCCAGCAAGGCCAAGACCCAGGTGCTGGCTTCCGACGGCGCGGACCTGACGCTGAAGAACGCCGACGGCTTCCAGCCCGGCGACGTGGTGGAGCTGTTCGACGGCGCCAAGACCGCGTACGCCACCGTCAAGAGCGTGCTGGACCGCGTCGTCACGCTGGACGCCCCGTGCCCCCTGAACGTGGCCGACACGAAGGTGGGCACCGCCAAGTACATCCGCACGTGTGAGATCACCATCACCGCCCGCCTGGACGAGACGGTGGAGGTCTACGAGAACCTCTCCCTGAAGCCCGACGCGCTGAACTACGCCCCGGTCCGCACCGCCAAGAGCGACCTGATCCGCGTGGAGGTCCAGGCGGTCAAGGCGCCGGCCAAGGAGGAGAAGAAGGACGACAAGGCGCCCGCGGCGCCGGCCTCCGCGCAGAGCATCGTGCCCTACGAGCTCTGCGGCGGCAAGGGCAGCGAGCTGGTGCTGACGCTGGGCGGCGGCAGCGACGGCTCCGTCCTGAAGCTGACGGCCGACACCTACCTGGGCAAGGACGACGGCCCCGGCCGCCGCACCGGCCTCCAGGCCTTCCAGGAGAACGGCAGCGTCTCCATCCTGGCCATCCCCGGCGTCACCATGCCGGAGGTCCAGTCGGCGCTGATCGCCTTCTGCGAGGGACGCAAGAGCTGCTTCGCCATCCTCGACGCGCCCATGGAGCTGACGAAGACGAACGACGTGGCCACGTTCCGCGACATGTACGACTCCACGTACGCCGCCATGTACCATCCGTGGCTCCAGATGCACGACGCCGGCGCCAAGCGCCCGGCCTACTTCCCGCCCTCCGGCGCCATGGCCGGCATCTACGCCCGCAGCGACAACGAGCGCGGCGTCCACAAGGCCCCGGCCAATGAAGTGGTCCGCGGCTGCACCGGCCTCTCCTGCAGCTACAACAACGGCGAGCAGGACATCCTGAACCCCCTGGGCGTCAACCTGATCCGCGCCTTCCCCGGCCGCGGCATCCGCGTCTGGGGCGCCCGGACCCTCAGCTCCAACGGCCTGTGGAAGTACATCAACGTCCGGCGCCTCTTCATCTACGTGGAGGAGTCCATCAAGGCCAGCACCAACTGGGTCGTCTTTGAGCCCAACAGCGAGACCCTCTGGGGCCGCGTCACCCGGACCATCGAGACCTTCCTGGCCACCTGCTGGCGCGACGGCGCCCTGGCCGGCTCCAGCCCTGACCAGGCCTTCTTCGTGGAGTGCGGTCCCACCACCATGACCCAGGACGACATCGACAACGGGCGGCTCATCTGCCAGATCGGCATCGCGCCGGTGAAGCCCGCGGAGTTTGTCATCTTCCGCATCACCCAGAAGACGGCCGCCGGCGAGTAAGGCAGACCGTACGCCAAGAGAAAGGATGAACACGAATGGCGATTAACTACCCATACAGAGTATTTCGGTATCAGGTGGAGATCGACGGCATCAGCCGCGCCGGCTTCTCGGAGGTCTCTGGCATGAGCTCGTCGGTGGACGCGGTGGAGTACCGCGAGGGCGACGACCTGCGGAACACGCCCCGCAAGCTGCCCGGCCTGACGAAGTTCGGCAACGTGACCCTGCGCTGGGGCGTCAGCGACGACTCGGACTTCCTGGAGTGGCTCAACTCGGTGTCCCCCACCAACACCGCGCCGCCCACCGGCCTGGTGCGCCACGACGTGACCATCACGCTCATCGACGACGCCGGCAACCCCGGCCCGTCCTGGAACCTCATCAACGCCTGGCCCGTGGGCTACACGGTACCCGACCTGAACGGCATGGGCGGCGAGGTGGCGATCCAGTCCCTGGAGCTGTGCCACGAGGGTCTGGAGCACATCCCCGGATCCACGGCCGGCGAGGCTTCGGCCATCTGATCCGCCGCTCCGGCGGAAGGCCGGCGTGCGGCGTGCGCGCCGCACCGGGCTTTCGCAAGACACGGGCGGGCCGCTGGCACCGCATTCCTGAGAATCCGGCGGCCCTCCCGCCGCCGCGCCGCAGCGGCGCGGCGGCGGTCAGGGCCGCCTGCCCGAATTTAGGAGAGACGAATGGAAACGGAATTCGAATTTGAGCTGCCCCGGGGCTACGTCGACAAGAACGGCGACGTGCACCGCCGCGGCACCATGCGCCTGGCCACCGCTGCCGACGAGATCCTGCCCCTGCGGGATCCGCGGGTGCAGCAGAACGCGGGCTATCTGACCATCATCCTCCTCTCCCGGGTCATCACCCGGCTGGGGACCCTCAGCAGCATCAACACCCGGGTCATTGAGGGGCTGTTCACCATGGACCTGGCGTATCTGCAGGATCTGTACCAGCGGATCAACCTGTCGGAGCTGCCGGCCTACAAGGTGGTCTGCCCCCACTGCAACCAGGAAATTGAGGTGCCGCTGGATTTTTTATTGAGTTAGGGCTGGTGCTGTACCCCCAGGAGCAGCTGTTTCAGGAGATGACCTTCCTGTCGTACTACCTGCACTGGTCCCGGGACGAGGTGATGAAGCTCCCCCACTGGGAGCGCCGGCGGTGGTGCCGCGAGGTGTCCTCCGTCAATCAGAAGCTCAACGGCCCGGAGCAGCAGTCCTTTACCCTGAAATGAACGAGGAGGTGCATCCACCGTGGCAGTCGAATACGAAAAGCCGTTCCAGGCGTTCCGCTTCCTGGTGGAGATCGAGGGCGCCCGGGGCGCCGTGGTTGCGGCCTTCTCGCAGTTTTCCGGCGTCAATATGACCGTGGAGACGGTGGAGAGCCGGGCCGGCAGCGACGGCCGCGGCGTCCGGCAGATCATCCCGGTGCTGACGCGCTTTGAGCCGGTGACGCTGACGAAGGGCGTCGTCGGCGACAACGCCTTCCTGGACTGGCTCTTCTCCGCCGTGGCAGGCCCGGAGGCCGGCCCGCGGAGCGATGAGGCCGTCCGCCGCACCCTCAACGTGGTGGCCCTGGACGACCGGGGCCGGCGCGGCGTCATCTGGTCACTGAAGAACGCCCTGCCCGTGGGCTACTCCCTGAGCCCCATGGACGGCGGCCGCAGCGAGGTCCTGGCGGAGAGCCTGACCTTCGCCATCACCGGCATGGAGCGGAAGGTCAATCCGCCCGCGGCGCAGTAGGGGGTGACGGTGGATGGATTTCCTGTCCGGCTCGTATTTTGAGGTGGAGCTGTACGGCAACGACGTGGAGCTGGCGGGGCGGTTTATCTCCGTCTCCGGCCTGGCCATGGAGGTGGAGTACGAGGTTTACAGCGAGGGGGGCAGCAACTACCCCCGTTACTTCTTCAAGGAGAGCAAGCCCCAGGTGCTGGTGCTGGAGCAGGGCGTCATCACCGAGGGCGACGGCCTTTCGGAGCTGATGGCGCGCTGCGTGCAGGGCCAGTCCGTGGCCCTCAGCGGCCGCATCACCCTGCGGGACACCTTCGGGACGGCCCGGCGGTCCTGGGCCATCACCGGGGCGCATCTCCAGAAGTATCTCGGGCCGGAGCTCAACAGCAATCAGCCGGCCCTGGCCGTGAGTCGACTGGAACTGCTTTACAACGGGTGCTTCTGATGGATTCCATAGCTGTCACGAAACGGGATATGACGGTGGTGCGGCAGGGGACATCGGGCCTGTCGCCCTTTGGTATGCTCTCGCGCCTGTTCCAGGAGGAGCTGGAGCAGCGGGTGCAGTTCGGCACGGGGGCGTGGAGCCCGGTGCCCATGACGCTGCTGGAGGAGCCGGAGGAGGGCGCGGCGGCGCCGGTGAACCTGGCGCTCCGGGTGGACGTCCATGTGGACGCGCCCGCCCCCGCGCCGGCCCGTGCGGCGGCGCCGCCGGCCCCCGGTCCGGCGGAACGGATCGTGGAACGCGTCCGCCTGCGGGAGCGGGAGCTCCGGGAGAGCCGCGAGGTGATCCACCGGCTGACGCTCCGCCTGGAGAAGGCGGCCGGCGGGCTCGCCGCCGCGCCGTCCGGCGGCCGCAACGGAATCTCCGCCGCAGCCCGGGACGTTGGGGCGGCGCTGGCTCTGGCCAGTCAGGCGGCGGCCGTCCCATCCGCCGGCGGCTGGCTCCCGGAGGTCCGGCCGCAGCACCCCGGGTATCCGCCGTCTGAGCGGCCGGAGACGCCGTCCGGCCGGAGCATTCTGCTGCCGGACGTGCTGCGCCGCCGCCGGGCGGAGGCGTTGGAGGCGGAGCTGGGCGGCGTGCGTCAGACAGGCGCCGCCGATCCGTCGGCGGCCCTGCTGCAGCAGGTGCGGCGGGCCGTCACCGAGACGCTGGCCCACCGGCTCCGGGAGGAGCCGGCCGCGCAGGCAGCCCCCACAGCGGCGGCGCAGGCCGACCGGGGGCGCGCTGCCGCGCTGCCGCACCGGCCGCGGGACGGCGCAGAGACTGAAACTTCCGACCAGCCTGCGGCGCCGGCAGCCGTGCATCCGGCACCGTCCGGTGCATCCGCCCCCGCGGTGGAGCCGCTGGCGTACCGGGAAACGGCGGCCGAGACTGCCGCGCTGCTGCACCGGCCGCAGGACGGCGCAGAGACTGAATCTTCCGACCGGCCTGCGGCGCCGGTGATTGCCCATCCGGCACCGTCCGGCGTGTCTGCCCCCGCGGCGGAGCCGCTGGCGCACCGGGAGGAGCTGGCGGCGGAGCGCGCCGCCCCGACCGGCCGGCCGCGGGACGGCGCAGAAACCGACGAAGCTTTCGACCGTCCCGCCGCTCTGTCGGCGACACGCCCGGCGTCGGACATGGCCCCCGCTTCTGCGGCAGAGCCTGCCGTGCCGGCCGACGGGCCGCGGGAGGCCGGTGAAACCGAAGCCTCCATCCGACCCGCGCCGCCGTCCGCGCGACCGGCCGTAACGGATGCCGCCGCCCCCGCGGCGGAGCCGCTGACGTACCGGGAGAGCGCTGCGGCGGAGCCCGCCGCCTCGCCCGGCTGGCCGCGGGACGGCGCTGAAACTGAAACTTCCGACCATCCCGCTGCCTCGACGGCAGCACGCCCAGCGTCGGCAACGGTTCCTGCTTCTGCGGCAGAGCCGGCCGACGGACCGCGGGAGGCTGCCGAAAGCGGGGCCTCCGCCCGACCCGCGCCGCCGCCCGCGCGGCCGGCCGTGACGGATGCCGCCGCCCCCGCGG
>CAJFNY010000135.1 GCA_904395865.1 uncultured Oscillospiraceae bacterium | reverse complement strand
GAAGTCGGTGTTCTCCAGCAGGTCCCGGATGCGGTCGGCGTACTTGGAGAGGCGGAAGAAGTACGCCTCCTCCTCGGCGTCCTGCACCTCGCGGCCGCAGTCGGGGCACTTGCCGTCCTTCAGCTGGCTCTCGGTCCAGAAGCTCTCGCAGGGCTTGCAGTATTTGCCAACGTACTTCCCCTTGTAGATGTCGCCGTTTTCGTACATCTTCCGGAAGATCTTCTGGATGGCGGCCATGTGGTAGTCGTCGGTGGTGCGGATGAAGCGGTCGTTGGAGATGTTCATCAGCTTCCACAGGTCGCGGACACCGCGGGGGCCGTCGACGATCTCGTCCACGAACTGCTGCGGCGTCTTACCGGCCTCGCGGGCCTTGTCCTCAATCTTCTGGCCGTGCTCGTCGGTGCCGGTCAGGAACATGACGTCGTAGCCCTGCATCCGCTTGTAGCGGGCAATGGTATCGGTGGCCACGGTGCAGTAGGTATGCCCGATATGGAGCCGGTCCGACGGATAGTAAATGGGCGTCGTAAGATAAAACTTGCCCTTGCAGGTATCGCACATGGGAAACTCCTCCAGCTTTCAAGATCAGTCGTCCTTAGTATACCAATCCCGGCGAAAAATAGCAAGGGACGGTACGAAATCTCCCGAGGAAGACGGTGCTGCTTTCAGTTTCCGGACTTGCGGCTTTGACGCTCACGCATTATAATGGAGAAAAGGACCAACATCAAACGAAAGGGGCTCCACACATGGGCGAGAACAATACCCTGGACCGGCTGCTGCTGGCCATCATCCGCAAGGACGATTACGACGAAACCGTTTACCAGCTGAATACGCACGGCTTCTTTGTCACGAAGCTCAGCTCCAGCGGCGGCTTTCTGAAGAAGGAGAACGTGACGCTGATGCTGGGCGTCAGCGCCGACAGGCTCCAGGAGGCCGTGGAGCTGCTCCGGACCTTTGCCGGCCACCGCCGCTCCCAGACGTACGTGATGCCCTCTCCCGGCGCCGGCAGCGTCTACTCCGGCAGCGCCGTCCCGGTGGAGATGGACACGGGCGGTGTCACCATCTTTACGCTGAAGCTGGACAATTTCCAGAAATTCTGAATCGTCTGCAGTAAAACGCGCCCCGGCTTTCGCCGGAGCGCGTTCGCATTGCACGGGTCGGAGGATATTACTTTTCCTGGGCGTGCTCGTCGTCCAGCTCGCACAGGAAGCGGATCAGACGGGCCTCGTCCTCCTTGCTGTCGGCAAAGAGCTCCAGGCTGTCGCCGGACTCCTCAATCAGGCGGCCGATGGCGATGTACTGGGACATGGAGGACTTGAGGTTGAACACGTCACCCTCCTGGGACTTCAGGTAGACGTCGTGCTCACACTCGTTGACCACCTGGATAAACTTCTGAACGTCTTTGACATTGGTCAGTCTCATAAAAAAGCAACTCCTTTTCATCTTTCTGCCAAGCCTCTGGGTTTCTGCCCTCAGTATACCACAGCATGTCCGGCGCTTCAACGAGAAATCTGGAAATTAACCGGGATTTTTCCTGGTCTTTCCGGGCCGGAATGCAATACCGGCGCCGCCCGCAGGGCGGCGCCGGTGAAGCTGCAGATCAGTCGGCCACGTAGGGCAGCAGCGCGATGTGACGGGCCCGCTTGATGGCGGTGGTCAGCTGGCGCTGATGGGCTGCGCAGGTGCCGGTGGTGCGGCGGGGCAGGATCTTGCCGCGCTCCGACAGGAAGCGGCGCAGCTTGGCCGTGTCCTTATAGTCGATCTGGGTGATCTTGTCCACACAGAAGCTGCAGACCTTCCTGCGCTTGCGGGGACGCATTCTATCGTTAGCCATGAGGAAACCTCCTTTACATCAGTCATCTCTTGGGAAAAGCCGCCGGGAAATCAGAAGGGCAGCTCGGAGTCGTCATCCTCAATCGGGGCAAAATCGTGCTCCGGTGCGGGCTGCGGCGCGGACATTGCCGGGCTCTGGCTGAACATCTGGCTTCCGCCGTAGTTCTGGCCGCCGCCATAGCTCTGGTGGAAGCCGCCGTCCTGGCCGTCGCGCTTGGAGTCGCCGAAATAGACATTGTCGGCAACCACCTCGGCGCTGCGCCGTTTGTTGCCCTCCTTGTCGGTCCAGTTGCGGATCTGCAGCCGGCCGGACACCACCGCCATGCGGCCCTTGGTGAAGTACTTGGAGACGAACTCCGCCGTGCTCCGCCACGCCACGATGTCGATGAAATCGGTCTCCCGCTCGCCGCTCTCGCGGTTCTGGAAGTCCCGGTCCACCGCCAGGGAGAAGGACGCCACGGCCACACCGCTGCCGGTGCGGCGCAGCTCCGGGTCACGGGTCAGCCGGCCCATGAGAACGATGTGATTGAGCATGTCGCTGCCTCCCTTACTCTTCCACAGCCGTAATCAGAGAACGCAGAATGCCCTCGGTGATCTTGAACACGCGGTCCAGCTCGGCCGGGAACTCGGGCTTCGTCTCGCAGGTCATCAGGACGTAGTAGCCCTCCGTCAGATCGTTGATGGGGTACGCAAGCCGCCGCTTGCCCCACTCGTCGATGCTGTTCAGAGTGCCATGGTCCTCGACAATCGCTTTGAACTTTTCCACAAGAGCCTGAATACCCTCTTCCCCAACGGCGGGGTCGATGATATAGAGGACCTCGTACTTGCCGGTAATCTTTGCCATGTTGTTGCACCTCCTTATGGTCTGATGGCCGGCGTCGCGCGCCGGCAAGGATTCGCCCGCCTCGGGCAGGCTCAACTATTATAGCGGAAGCCCCCGGAATTGTCAACGAAAACTTTGGCTTTTCCGGCCAAATTCCGGGGAAACCACCTACTTTATCACAATGGCCAGAATCGAAACCGGCTTGTCCGTGTGGTTGAGCACCGCGTGGGTGTGGCCGCCGGAGCAGTATTCGGCGTCGCCGGTGTGGAGAACGTAGTCCACGCCGTCCTCCGAAACCGTGGCGGAGCCGTCGAGAATCACGTAGGCCTCGCCCTCTCCCTCGTGGGGATGGGCGCCGATGGAGTCGCCGGGCTGCACGGTGATGACCGAGAACACGCGGGTCTTGTCCACCTCGTCGCCCTCGAAGATGTTGACGAACTGAATGGTGCCGCGGCCGCCCCGCATGTTTTCGCGGGTGGTCACGGACATGGCTTCCCGTCTTTTAATCATACATTCTGCCTCCTCACGTATTTGCAGCGGGCTTCTGCCCGCCCTTTGCCGGCTTCTGGCCGCGCAGTTCGATGATCTGGTCCCGCAGCACCGCGGCGTACTCGTATTCCATCATCCGGGCCGCGTCGCGCATCTGCTTCTCCAGCTTGGCGATGGCCGCCTCCCGCTCCCGGGCCGTCATGCGGACGCCGTCCTTCCGCAGCGTTTCGGCGGCGTCCTTGGAGATCTCGATGAGCTCGTGGACCGGCTTGAGGATCGTCTGCGGGGTGATGTGGTGCTTCTCGTTGTAGGCGTTCTGGATGGCGCGGCGGCGCTCGGTCTCGTCCATGGCCGCCCGCATGGCGCCGGTGATCTGGTCGGCGTAGAGGATGACGAGGCCCCCGGCGTTCCGGGCGGCGCGGCCGATGGTCTGGATCAGGCTCGTCTCCGAGCGGAGGAAGCCCTCCTTGTCGGCGTCGAGGATGGCCACCAGGCTGACCTCCGGCAGGTCCAGGCCCTCCCGCAGCAGGTTGATGCCCACCAGCACGTCGAACTTGGCCAGGCGCAGGTCGCGGATGATCTCCATGCGCTCCATGGCGCCGATGTCCGAGTGCATGTACCGGACGCGGATGCCGCTCTGCTGCAGGTACGACGTCAGGTCCTCGGCCATCTTCTTCGTCAGCGTCGTCACCAGGGTGCGCTCGTTCCGGGCCGTCCGCTGGTTGATCTCGCCGATCAGGTCGTCGATCTGCCCCGCCACCGGGCGGACGACCACCTCCGGGTCCAGCAGGCCCGTGGGACGGATCACCTGCTCGACGATCTGGCCCGAACGCTCCCGCTCGTACTCGCCGGGCGTGGCCGAGACGTAGATGGCCTGGTGGATCCGCTGCTCGAACTCCTCGAACTTCAGCGGCCGGTTGTCGAAGGCGCAGGGGAGACGGAAGCCGTACTCCACCAGGGTCTCCTTCCGGGCCCGGTCGCCGTTGTACATGGCGCGCACCTGGGGCAGCGTCACGTGGCTCTCGTCCACGAACAGCAGGAAATCCTTGGGGAAGTAATCCAGCAGCGTCATGGGCGCCGAGCCCACCGGCCGGCCGGAGATGACGCGGGAGTAGTTCTCGATGCCGGAGCAGTAGCCCAGCTCCTGCATCATCTCGATGTCGTACAGGGTGCGCTGCTTGATCCGCTGGGCCTCCAGGAGCTTGTCGTGCTCCTCAAAGTATTTGACCCGCTCCCAAAGCTCCTTCTCAATCTCCTTGACGGCCCGGTCCATCTTGTCCCTGGGGGTGATGTAGTGGCTGGCCGGATAGATGGGCACGTGGCTGAGGATTTTCTCCGGCATGCCGGTGACGGCGTTGATCTGGGAGATCCGGTCGATCTCGTCGCCGAAGAACTCCACGCGGATGGCCTTCTCCTTCCAGTAGGCCGGGTAGATGTCGATGGTGTCGCCCCGGACGCGGAAGTGGTTCCGCTCGAAGGCCACGTCGTTGCGCTCGTACCGGTCCTCCACCAGCCGCCGCTGGAGCTCCCGCGGCTCCATGGTCATGCCGGGGCGCAGGGAGATCATCATCTTCGCGAAGTCGTCCGGCTCGCCCAGGCCGTAGATGCAGCTGACCGACGCCACGACGATCACGTCCCGCCGCTCCAGCAGCGAGCACGTGGCCGACAGGCGCAGCCGGTCGATCTCGTCGTTGGTGGCGGCGTCCTTTTCGATATACGTGTCGGTGTGGGGGATGTACGCCTCCGGCTGGTAGTAGTCGTAGTAGGAGACGAAGTACTCCACGGCGTTTTCCGGGAAGAACTCCCGGAACTCGGCGCACAGCTGCGCCGCCAGAGTCTTGTTGTGGGCCAGCACCAGCGTCGGCCGGCCGCAGGCGGCGATGACGTTGGCCATGGTAAAGGTCTTGCCGGAGCCGGTGACGCCCAGCAGCGTCTGCTCGTTCAGCCCGGCCTGTACGCCCCGGACCAGCTGCTCGATGGCTTCCGGCTGATCGCCGGTGGGCTGGTAGGGGGCATGGAGCTTGAAGTCCATGCGGGTGCCTCCTGGGCCGCGTGGCCCGTCCGTGCCGGCCGCAGCCGGGCTACAGGGAAAAATCGTGCTCTGCGAAGGAATAGTACTGGCCGTCGGCCACGATGATGTGGTCGGCCAGGGGGATGCCCACGGCCGCCAGGGCCTGCCGGACGCTCTGCGTCGTCTGCTCATCCTCCAGGGAGGGGAGCGCCATGCCGCTGGGGTGGTTGTGGGCCATCACGACGGAGGTGGCGTTGCAGCCCAGGGCCACCTGGACGATCTTCCGGACGGAGACGCCGGTGGTGTTGACGCTGCCGCGGAACAGCAGCCGGCAGTCCAGCGGCCGCAGCTGGGCGTCCAGGCACAGCAGCCAGACCACCTCGTCCCGCTCGCCGAAGAATCGGGGCAGCAGGTATTCGCTGAGGCGGGCCGTCGTCGTCAGCGGCCGGCCGGCGCAGGAGCGCTGGATCAGGTGCTGCCGGGCCACCGCCGGCACCAGCGTCAGCAGCACCGCGGCGCTCTCCCCGATACCCTCCACCTGGCGCAGCTCCTCCGGCGGCGCCTCCAGCACCGACGCCAGGCTGCCGAAGCGGTCCAGCAGCGCGTGGGCGATGGGGTTCGTGTCCCGCCGGGGGATGGCGAAGCAGAGCAGCAGCTCCAGAATGGCCAGGTCGTCGAAGCCCGTCAGCCCCGTCCGGAGATACCGCTGCCGCAGGCGCTCCCGGTGGCCGTCGTGGATGCCCATGTCCTCCCCCCTTCGCGTGCGTCAGAGCAGCTTTTTCAGATACTGTCCCGTAAAGCTGGCAGGGTTCTGCGCGATCTCCTCGGGCGTTCCCGTGGCCACGACGGTGCCGCCGCCGCTGCCGCCCTCGGGCCCCAGGTCGATGATGTGGTCGGCGACCTTGATGACGTCGAGATTGTGCTCGATGACGAGCACCGTGTTGCCCGCGTCCACGAACTGCTGCAGCACGTCGATGAGCTTGTGGACGTCGTACATGTGCAGGCCGGTGGTGGGTTCGTCGAGGATATAGATCGTCGAGCCGGTGGCCCGCCGGCTCAGCTCCGTGGCCAGCTTGACCCGCTGGGCCTCGCCGCCCGACAGGGTCGTGGAGGACTGGCCCAGCTTGACGTAGCCGAGTCCCACGTCCACCAGCGTCTCCACCCGCCGGCGGATCCGCGGCAGGTTCTCGAAGAAGTCCAGGGCCTCGTCGGCCGTCATGTCCAGCACGTCGGCGATGGAGCGGCCCTTGTAGCGGACCTCCAGCGTCTCCCGGTTGTACCGTTTGCCGTGGCAGACGTCGCAGGGGACGTAGACGTCCGGCAGGAAGTGCATTTCAATTTTCAGCAGGCCGTCGCCGCAGCACGCCTCGCAGCGGCCGCCCTTGACGTTGAAGGAGAAGCGGCCCGGCCCGTAGCCCCGGGCCTTGGCCTCGGCGGTGGAGGCGAACAGGTCCCGGATGTCGTTGAACAGTCCGGTGTACGTGGAGGGGTTGGAACGGGGCGTCCGGCCGATGGGGCTCTGGTCGATGTTGATGACCTTGTCCAGATGCTCCAGGCCCTCCATCCGGTCGAACTTGCCGGGCCGCAGCCGGGCGTGGTTCAGCTTGCAGGCCAGGCGCTTGTAGAGGATCTCGTTGACCAGCGAGGACTTACCGGAGCCGGACACACCGGTGACGCACGTGAACGTCCCCAGGGGGATCTCCACGTCGATGTCCCGCAGGTTGTTTTCCCGGCAGCCGTACACCCGCAGGAACTCCCCGCTGCCGGGCCGGCGGCTGGCCGGCACCTGGATCTTCCGGACGCCGGACAGGTACTGGCCCGTCAGGGAACGGGGCTCGGCCTCCAGGTCGGCCACGGAACCGGTGGCCACGATCTCGCCGCCGTGGATGCCGGCGTACGGTCCAACGTCCACGAGGTAGTCGGCGGCGCGGATTGTGTCCTCGTCGTGCTCCACCACCACCAGGGTGTTGCCCAGGTCCCGCAGGCGCCGCAGGGTGTCCAGCAGCTTGTCGTTGTCCCGCTGGTGGAGGCCGATGGACGGCTCGTCGAGAATATACAGCACGCCCATGAGGCTGGAGCCGATCTGCGTCGCCAGGCGGATGCGCTGGCTCTCACCGCCGGACAGGGTGCCGGCGCTGCGGCTGAGGGTCAGGTACTGCAGGCCCACCGAGGTCAGGAACTGCATCCGGCTGCGGATCTCCCGGAGGATCTGCTCGGCCACCACGGCGGCGCTGCCCTCCAGCTGCAGCTGCTCCATGAAGGCCAGGCCCTCACTGACCGGCAGCTTGCAGAAGTCGGCGATGCGCATGCCGCCGACGGTGACGGCGCGGGAGATCTCGCTGAGCCGGTCGCCGCCGCAGACGGGGCACGGCCGGTTGGACATGCACTCCTCCAGCTCCTTGCGGGTGGCGTCGGACTGGGTTTCGCGGTACCGGCGCTCCACGTTGGGGAGGATGCCCTCAAAGGGCTGCTCCAGCGTTCCGCGGCCGTTGCCGCGCTCGTAGTGGAGCGTCAGCTTCTCCTGACCGGTGCCGTAGAGGATGACGCGGCGGGCCTCCTCCGGCAGCTGGCCGAACGGGGTTTCCAGCGAGAAGCCGTACTTCCGGGCCAGCGCCTCAAAGTACATCCGCGCGATGGAGTCGTTCTTGACGTTGCTCCAGCCGGAGACCTGGATGCAGCCGCCGAGGATCGAAAGCTCCGGATTCGGAATGATCAGCTCCGGGTCCGCCACCAGCTGGCTGCCCAGGCCGGTGCAGGCCGGGCAGGCGCCGTACGGATTGTTGAAGGAGAACATCCGCGGCGACAGCTCCGGCATGGAGATGCCGCAGCTTTCGCAGGCGTAGTTCAGAGAGAACACCGTCTCCTGCCCGCCGGTCAGGTCGTCGATGACCACCAGGCCGCCGGAGTGGCCCACGGCCGTCTCGATGGAGTCGGTCAGGCGGCGGACCAGGTCCGGCTTCATGATCAGCCGGTCGATGACGACCTCGATGTGGTGCTTCCTGTTCTTCTCCAGCGGGATGTCCTCCGTCAGGTCGTAGAGGCTGCCGTCCACCCGCACCCGGGAAAAGCCGCTGCGGCGGGCATCCTCAAAGACCTTCTGGTGCTCACCCTTCTTGCCGCGGACCACCGGCGAGAGCACCTGAAAACGGGTGCCCTCCGGCAGCTGCAGCACCTTGTCGACGATCTGGTCGATGGTCTGCCGCTGGATCTCCCGGCCGCACCGGGGGCAGTGGGGCGTGCCGGCCCGGGCCCACAGCAGGCGCAGGTAGTCGTAGATCTCCGTGACGGTGCCGACGGTGGACCGGGGGTTCTTGGAGGTGGTCTTCTGGTCGATGGAGATGGCCGGGCTCAGGCCGTCGATGGAATCCACGTCCGGCTTGTCCATCTGGCCCAGGAACATGCGGGCGTAGGAGGAGAGGCTCTCCACGTATCGCCGCTGGCCCTCGGCGTAGATCGTGTCGAAGGCCAGGGACGACTTCCCTGAGCCGGACAGGCCCGTAAACACCACCAGCTCGTCGCGGGGGATGTCCACGTCCACGTTCTTCAGATTGTTTTCCCGGGCTCCCCGGACGGATATTGCGTTTCTCATGTGGCGCTCCTTGCGGGAAAAAGATCCCGGAATTTTCATGAATTGCGGCATACTATTATATCAGATATTTTCCGCGCTTACAAGGGTTATCTTCAAACAAATGTTTGCTTCCCGCCGTCGGCGCCGCCCTTGCATAACGGGGCGGCTTGTGGTACGATGATACCAATAAAATGCCAATTCTGTGCAGACTGGAGACGAGTGCATGTCGGAGCTGATTACCGAAAAAACCCTGGACGAATACGAGCGGTTCGTCCAGTCCTCCCCCAAGGGGAACTTTTCCCAGAGCGTTCTCTGGGCAAAGCAGAAACCCATGTGGACGTGGAAGGCCATCGCCGTCCGCGGCGCCGACGGCGCCATCTGCGGCACCCTGGCCGTGCTGATCCGCAAGGTGCCCGGCACGCCCTTCACGCTGATGTACGGCTGCCGCGCCCCGGTCTGCGACCCGGCCGACGAGGCCACCATCCGGGAGCTGCTGCAGGGCGCCCGGCAGCTGGCCAAGCAGTACCGCTCCTACGTCATCAAGCTCGATCCGGACATCCCCTCGTCCAACACGCAGTTCCGGGACTTCATGCTGCGCCAGGGCTTCCGCCTCAAGGAGGGCGGCAAGAACTTCGAGGCCATCCAGCCCCGGTACGTGTTCCGCCTGAACGTGGAGGGCAAGACCGAGGACGAGCTCATGGCCGGCTTCCACCAGAAGTGGCGGTACAACATCCGCCTGGCCCAGCGCAAGGGCGTCGAAGTGCGCATCTGCGGCAAGGAGATGGTGCCGGACTTCGCCAGGCTGATGCTGGAGACGGGCGTGCGCGACGGCTTCGTCACCCGTCAGCCGGAGTACTTCTCCAACATGCTCGACAATCTCGGCGAGCACTGCCGGCTCTATATGGCCTTCTACGAGGGCGAGCCCATCGCCGGCACTCTGGCCATCCACTACGGTGACAAGGTCTGGTACCTCTACGGCGCGTCCAGCAACGAGCACCGGAACCTGATGCCCAACTACCTGCTCCAGTGGCGGATGATCCAGTGGGCCGTGGAGACCGGCTGCCGGATCTACGATTTCCGCGGCGTCTCCGGCGACCTGAGCGAGGATAACCCGCTCTACGGCCTCTACAAGTTCAAGAAGGGCTTCGGCGGCGACTTCACCGAGTTCGTCGGCGAGATGGACCTGGTGCTCAACCGCCCCGTCTACTTCGCCGTGGAGCACGGCACGAATCTGCTCAAGGAAGTCCGCAAGCGCGCCTATCTGCACAAAAACCGGCAGTGAGTCCGACCGCACCAAGGAGGCAGTCATGCGCACATACGTGGTAGAGAAAGAAGCGCTCCTCAGCAACATCCGCACCATCCGCGAGAAGGCCGCCGGCGTGCCCATCTGGGCCGTGGTCAAGGGGAACGGCTACGGCCTGGGCATCGTGCCCTTCGCGCAGCTCCTGCGTGAGCAGGGGATCGACCGGTTCTGCGTCACCGAAGTCGCCGAGGCCCGCGCCCTGCGGGAGGCCGGCCTGACCCGGGAGCGGATCCTGATGCTTCAGCCCACGGTGGACCGCAAGCTGCTGGAGCAGCTGCTGGAGCTGAACGTCATCTGCACCGTCTCCAGCCGGGACGACGCAGTGGTGCTCAACGGCGTGGCCACGGAGCAGGGCATCGTGGCCGAAGCCCACGTGAAGATCGACGTGGGCATGGGCCGCTACGGCTTCCTCCCCAAGGAGATGGACAAGATTCTCTCCATCTATGAGTATATGGACGGCATTGCCGTCTCCGGCATCTACACCCACTTCCCCTGCGCCTTCTGTTCAGAGAAAAAGACCCGGGAGCAGTTTGAGCAGTTCCGCTACGTGGTGGATCAGATCGCCGGCCGCGGCTTCGAGACCGGCGAGCCCCACTGCTGCAATTCGGCGGCCTTCTTCCGCTGGCCGGACATGCACATGGGCGGCGTCCGCATCGGCTCTGCGTGGCTGGGCCGCATGAGTGCCCGGGGCAGCTTCGGCCTGCGGCGGGTGGGCTACTGTGTGACGCAGATCGCGGAGATCCGGTGGCTGCCCAAGGGCGCCGCCACCGGCTACGGCAGCGCCTGGCGTGCCCGGAAACCCACGCGGCTGGCGGCCCTCCCGGTGGGCTGGTACCACGGCTTCGGCACGGAGTACGGCCGGGACTCCTTCCGGTTCCGGGACTGCTTCCGCGGCGCGCTGTCGCTGGCGAAGGCATGGCTGCTGAGAAAGAAGCTGACGGTCAAGATCGCCGGCCAGCGCTGCCCGGTCCGCGGCCACATCGGCATGCTCCACACCATGGTGGACGTCTCGCGGGTGGAGTGCCACGCCGGCGACCCGGCCATCGTGGACATCAGTCCGCTGCTCCAGAAGGGTATGGACGTCGTCTTTCGCTGAATGCTTCCATTTCTGAGGCCGCCCGGCAAGCCGGGCGGCCTTTTCGTCGAAATACGCCGTTTCACAGAAATTTAACCGTCATTTTTCCGGGAGGCGGCAGACGCCGGGCCGCCGGACATGGTATGCTCTTCTCGCAAATTCATCGAAAAGGAGACGACCCATGAACTGCAAAAAACTGCTGGCGCTTCTGCTGGCCCTGGTATGTCTGCTGACGGCTCTGGCCGGCTGTGCCGCCCAGACCACGACGACCGACACCGGCGACGATGCCGGCACGACACCCCCGGCCTCCACTTCCACCAGCACTCCCGAAACCACCAACGACACTGCGGCCCCCGCTGCACCGAAGTACGTCTTTCTGTTCATCGGAGACGGCATGAGCTATCCCCAGATCCAGTCCACCTCCGACTTCCTGGGTGCCCTCAACGACGACGACTACTGGCAGGCGCAGCCCAGCCTGGACGACAACGGCGGTGCCATCCTGGACGGCCCGGAGTACCTGAACTTCATGAACTTCGAGGCTGCCGGCTCCGCCGTGACGTACGACTCCAACTCCTTCGCGCCGGACTCCGCCTCCACGGCCACCTCCATCTCCACCGGCCACAAAACGTATTCCGGCTCCATCAACGTCGATGAGACCGGTTCCGTGGAGTACGAGGCCATCTCCGAGAAGGTCCACGACCAGCTGGGCATGAGCGTGGGCGTCATCACCTCGGTAAACCTGAACCACGCCACCCCCGCCGCCTTCTACGCCCACCAGGCCAGCCGCAACGACTACTACGACATCGGCCTGGAGCTGGTGGAGTCCGGCTTCGAATACTTCGCCGGCGGCGGCCTGCTGTCCCCCACCGGTGCCGAGGGCGATCAGACCGATCTCTATGAGCTGGCCGCCGACGCCGGCTACCAGGTGGTCCGCACCCAGGCGGAGGCCGAGGCCGTCACCGAGGGCCCCGTGATTGTCATCGACGAGCATCTGGCCGACTCCGACGCCATGGCCTACGAGATCGACCGGACCGACGACATGTGGTCCCTGGCCAACTACGTGGAAAAGGGCATTGAGGTCCTCTCCGCCAACGAGAACGGCTTCTTCATGATGTGCGAGGGCGGCAAGATCGACTGGGCCTGCCACGCCAACGACGCCGCCTCCACCATCCGCGACACTGAGGCGCTGGCCGACGCGGTGCAGGTGGCCATCGACTTCGCCGCCGAGCACCCCGACGAGACGCTGATCCTCGTCACCGGCGACCACGAGACCGGCGGCCTGACCATCGGCTTCGCCGGCACCGACTACGACACGTATCTGGACCTCCTGGAGAGCCAGACCATCTCCTTCGCCAAGTACGACAGCGACTACGTGGCCGCCTACAAGGAGAACCAGACGCCCTTCGAGGACGTCCTGGCGGACATCGAGACGCTGTTCGGCCTGAAGGCCGAGGGCGACGCCGACGACAAGCTGGTACTCACCGACTACGAGATGGCGCAGCTCCGGGCCGCCTACGAAAAGAGCATCCACGGCACCGCCGCCAGCGAATACGACCAGGAGGAGTACGTCCTGTACGGAACGTATGAGCCCCTGAGCGTCACCATCACCCACATCATCAACAACAAGTCCGGCATCTCCTTCACGTCCTACAGCCACACCGGCCTGCCGGTGGCCGTGCTGGCCGACGGTGTCGGCGCCGAGACGTTCAACGGCTACTACGACAACACTGAGATCTACAACAAGCTGGCCTCCCTGCTGGGCGTCCAGTAACGAAACCTTCCATACCACCAGGAATGCCGCCCTCCGGCGGCATTCCTGAGTTTTGCATTCCATGAAGGAGCCTCTATGATCGAACGCATTCGTACCAAACGCTTTCGCTACCACGCGCCGGTGCTGGTGTGCCTGGCGGCCATCGTCGTTCTGCTGCTGCTGCCCACGGGCTTTGAAGGGGCGCTGCTGTACCATGAGGCCGAGCGGTGCGCCGCGCGGGTGCTGGAGGTGGACAATTCCACCATCATCGACACCGGCCTCGTCCGCTCCGGCGAGCAGCGCTGCACGCTGGAACTGATCGGCGGCGCATTCGACGGGGAGATCGTCACGGGCGTCAACATGCTCAACGGCTCCCTGGAGCAGGACAAGCTGTTCTCCCCCGGCGACCGGGCGCGGGTGGTGGTCAGCCACGACGGCGACACCATCACCAACGTCACCATGTCCGACCACGACCGCCTGGGCTGGGAGGCGCTGATGGCTGTGGCCTTCGCCCTGCTGCTGATCCTCTTCGCCGGGCGGACGGGACTCCGGGCCATCGCCTCGTTCGTCCTGACGATCCTCTGCCTGTGGAAGGTGCTCGTTCCCTGCTACCTGAAGGGGTACAACCCCATCTGGGTGGGCCTGGCCATCACGCTGTTCCTGACGCTGCTGATCATCGCGCTCGTCTACGGCTTCGACCGCCGCTGCGCCGCGGCCGTCTCCGGCTCCTTCCTGGGCATTCTCGTCACGTGTGTGCTGGGCGCGGTGTTCACGGATCTGTTCCAGATCCACGGCGCCGTCATGTCGTACTCCGAAAGCCTTCTGTACTCCGGCTACTCCCATCTGAATCTGACGCAGATCTTCATGGCGTCCATCTTCCTGGGCGCCTCCGGCGCCGTGATGGACCTGAGCGTCGACATCACCTCCGCCGTCTACGAGGTGGTGGAAAAGCGGCCGGACCTGGGCTGGCGCGAGGCCATGCGCTCCGGCCTCAACGTGGGCCGGGCCGCCATGGGCACCATGACCACGACGCTGCTCTTCGCCTACTCCGGCGGCTACATCGCGCTGCTGATGGTCTTTATGGCCCAGGGCACGCCGGTGGAGCATATCCTCAACTACAAATACGTCTCCGCGGAGCTGATCCACACGGTGATCGGTTCCTTCGGCCTCGTCACGGTGGCGCCGTTCACGGCGCTGTGCGCCGGATGCTTTCTGGCACGCCGCCCCGCGGTCAAAGCCGCGACGCTGCCGGCGGCGGAATCCACGGAGGGAGAATGACGGAACGCCCGATGCCTGCGGCATCGGGCGTTCCGTCACCCTTCTTTCTGTCGGGCACCCCGGTCCGGCGCCTGCAGTTTCCCAAAATCACGTCTTTTCTGTTGACATCGGCCGAGCGGCTGTGTAGGATAGTTTTACACAAAAACGAATGCCATGCCAACGGCCGGAGGAGGTGGATTCCATGGATTCCAATCGATCGGACCGCATCAACAGCATGCTGCGGCTCCAGCGTCGCATCGCCGCAGTCTACGACGCACACATGGCGGAAGCGGCAGCCCGCACCGGACTGACGAAGCCCGAGGCCGACGTGCTGCTGTTCCTTGCCAACAACCCGTCCCGCAGTACGGCCCGGGACGTGGCCAAATACCGCGGCTTCTCCAAGACGTACGTCTCCCGCGCGGTGGAGCGGCTCGCCGGCCGCGGGTTTCTCCGGATCGAGCCACATCCCACGGACGGCCGCATCCAGCTGCTGCACATCACGGAGGCAGCCGCCGTTCCGGCCCGCCGGCTCCAGTACACCCAGCTGGACCTCTTTGACCACCTGTTTGCCGACGTGTCGCCCGAGGCGTGCGCCATTCTGGACCAGATCTTTCAACAACTGGAGGAAAATCTCGACTGGCTCTGACGGCCTGCGGAAAGGGGGAAACGAAATGTCCGGCAGCGAGCTGGCCGCCCTGCGGCGGGCAAGCGGGCTGAGCCAGCGGCAGCTGGCGGAGCGCGTCGGCCTGAGCGCCCGCACCATCGGCCGATACGAGCACGGCCAGCGCCGCCCGGACGCGGCGACGGCGCTGCGCCTGCAAAACGCGCTGGCAGCCGCCGCGCCCCCTGCGCCGGAGGACGAGGCCATGATGGCCGAGGCGCTGCGGCTGGCCACGGAGGCCGCTGCTGAGGGAGAGGTGCCGGTGGGCTGCGTCATTACCCGGGACGGGGTGATCGTCGGCCGCGGCCGGAACCGGCGGGAGCGCAGCCGCAACGCCCTGGCCCACGCGGAGCTGGAGGCCATCGACGAGGCCTGCCGGACGCTGGGCGGCTGGCGCCTCTGGCAGTGCACGCTGTACGTGACGCTGGAGCCGTGTCCCATGTGCGCCGGCGCCATCCTCAATGCGCGCATTCCCCGGGTGGTCTACGGCGCGTCAGACCCCAAGGCCGGCGCCTGCGGCTCCGTGTGTGACGTGTTCTGCATGGCCTTCAACCACCATCCCAGGGCCCGCGGCGGCCTCTGCCGCGACGCGTGCGCCGAAATCCTGCAGGAGTTCTTCCGGGCGCTCCGCCGGCGAACCTAGCCGGCGGAAAAATCAATGGGCGCTTCGCCGTGTTCCGTCAGGAAGCGATTGATCTGCGAGAAGGGTCGGCTTCCGAAGAAGCCGTGGTACGCCGACAGCGGGCTCGGATGCGGCGCCTGCAGGATCTGCCGCGGATACGGCGAATCGGCCGCCAGGGGCGCCAGCTTCTGGGCGTGGGCGCCCCACAGGACGAAGGCCACCGGCTGCGGGAGCTGCCGCACGGCGGAGATGGCCGCCTCGGTCAGCCGCTGCCAGCCCAGGGCCTTGTGACTGTTGGCCGCGTGTGCCCGGACCGTCAGGACCGTGTTCAGCAGCAGCACCCCCTGCCGGGCCCAGCCGCTCAGATCGCCGTCCGGAGGCGGCGATTGGCCCAGGTCCTCCCGGAGCTCGCGGAAGATGTTCCGCAGGGACGGCGGGATCCGGACGCCCGCCTGCACGGAAAAGGCCAGGCCGTTGGCTTCGCCCGGCCCGTGGTACGGATCCTGGCCCACCAGCACCACCCGGACGGCCTCCGGCGGCGTCAGCCGGAAGGCCCGGAGCACGGCATCCTCCGGCGGGTAGACAGCGCCTGCGGCCCTTTCCGCATCCACGCGCTGCGAGAGCGCCTGCAGGTACGTCTCATCCAGCTGCAGCCGCTCCAGCCACCGGCCCATCTGTGAAAAGTCCATCGGTTTTCCTCCTCTTGCGGCGCCTGCGCCGCGGCAGGCCATCCGGACAGATTACGGCGCGCGGTATGCGGAATCGCATACCGCGCGCCGTCGTTTCTCGGTCAATCCTCGGCAGCTTCGCCGGCCGGCGGAATCTCCTCCTCCGGGATCTCCGGGTCCGGCGCCGTCGTCACGAAGACGAAGTCCAGCACGCCGTCGCTCTCATGGTCGATGATCGTCACCGTGTCACCGGGAACCATCGTTCCCAGGCAATTGACGTCATCCTGCTGCAGATCCTTGTAAAAGCGGGTTTCACTGTCGAACCGCAGCGCTCCGTAGTCCACGATGGCGTACAGCTCGGCAGAGCTGGACAGCGTTGCCGTCGATTCGCCGCTCCGCAGGCTGGGAAGGCCGAACACCTGGTTGTAATCGGTGTAGAAGCGGGCGTAGACCGTCACCGTCCGCCCCAGCAGCGAGGTGTCGTTGGCAACCTCCTCGGTGACCAGGAAATCCCGGGTATAGCCGTCGATGTGGATCAGATTCCCGTCCAGCGGCGTGCTGTCCCGCAGGTCGGCAACGGCGTCAGCCACCACCACACCCGTGACCGGAATGACGTCGAACCGGTACTCCAGCAGGCTCATGGGAGACATCATGCTGTCGAGCACGTACTGCTGCTCCCCGTCTTCGTCATACGCCTCCACCACGGGACATTGCAGCGCACTGCTGATCATCTGGCACGCCTTTTCCCGGGTGACGTACAGGGAGCGGTCGCCGTCAATGCCGTCGTAGATGCCAAGCTCCGCAGCATCCGCGTCCACGGCCGCAGTCCATCCGACGCCCGTGTACTGCTCCGGGTTGTGCCCCAGCGTCGTCAGCAGCAGCTTGGCCAGCTCCCGGATGGTTACGTAGTCGTTGGGGCGGAACGTCCCGTCGGCGCCGCCGGACAGCACGCCGGCGCCGGCACAGTATTCAATGAAATCGCGGGCCCAATTCCCGGCGGTGTCGGTGAAGTGATCCGTCGTCGCCGGAGACACCGTATCCGTCAGCAGCGTGGCGATGATCTTGGAAATTTCGGCGCGGGTAATGCAATTATAGGGACGGAACGTCCCGTCGGCGTAGCCGGACAGCAGGCCCAGATCGGTGAGCATGGCCACCTCTGCCTGATAGGAGATCTGATCCCAGTCCTCAAACCGGCTGGCAGCCACATCCGCCGCCTGAACGCCGACGACCACGGACGTGAGCAGAAGCAGAACGAGAAACAGAGAAACCAAGCGTTTCACGGCGGAACCTCCTTTAACAGTTCTTTACAGTGCCTCGCGGCACTTACCAGTACTGCCAGTATAAACCGAAACCGGCGGACGGGTCAATCGCTTGCGGCAAGTTGTAATGAAACCGTAACATAAAGCCTGCAGCGCGCCCGTCCGGAGCTGAACGGCTCCGGGCGGGCGCGCTGCAAGCTTCTGCAGGCGGACGCCTGCTTATCAAAGAGAGCGCAGCAGCTCCTGCCGCTTCTTCTCATACTCCTCGTCGGTGATCAGCTTCTGGGCATGGAGCGCCTCCAGCTGCTGCAGCCGGCTCGTCATGTCCGCAGAGGAATTCGTCTCATCCTCGATGTGGATCTCCGGGCCCACGTACCGCTTGCCGAAGGCCATATAGAAGTAATAGACGCTGATGGACGCCGCGAGAATCGTCCAGATGATGCCGAACAGGCCCATCATCGGGACGATGGTGACGACGCCGAAGATCGTCAGGCCCAGGGCCGCAAAGGCGACGATGAGCGTCTGCGCCCTGCTGAGCTTGACGGTGACGCGCTTCCGCATTCGGATTCACTCCTTGTATTTCCGGCTCTCCGCCACGGCCAGCTCGTCGCAGCGGTTGTTCCGGGGATTGTCGGCGTGGCCCCGAACCCAGTGGAAGCGGACCTGATGCCGCTCCAGCTCTGAGAGCAGCTGCTCCCAGAGATCGGGATTCAGGGCAGGCTTCTTGTCCTTCTTCCGCCAGCCGTTCCGCTTCCAGCCGTAGACCCAACCCTTTTCCAGGGCGTCGATCACGTATTTCGAGTCGCTGTAGAGCTCCACGGCGCAGGGCTGGTTCAGCGTCCGCAGCGCCTCGATCACCGCCGTCAGCTCCATGCGGTTGTTGGTGGTCCGGGCTGCGCCGCCGGACAGCTCCCGGCTGCGGCCGCCGTACTCCAGAATGGCGCCCCAGCCGCCGGGACCCGGATTGCCGGAGCAGGCGCCGTCGGTGTAGATGGTGACGGTTTTCATCGTTCCTCCCGGTCAGCCGCCTGCGCGGCGGACCTCCTCGTCGTATTCCTCCCGGGTCAGCAGCCCGGCATCGTAGAGATTCTTCATGTTCTGCAGCCGCCGCTCCTGAACCGTGGGCGCCGGCGTTTTCGGCTCCACGAAGGTGTCGTACCGTTTTTTCTCCCGGGCGGCCCTGGCCTCGGCCCGGTCGCTGCGCCACGTCCGCCAGGCGGCGGAGGCGCCCAGCGACAGCAGCGCGGCCACCAGAACGAATCCCTCTGCAGCACCTCTCCCGCCAAACCGTTCCGCCACGAAGAACGATGCGAGGATCACCACCACGATCCAGAGGATCCACAGCAGCTGCGGCAAAGCACGCCGCTTGCGGTTTGCCGGCCGCTTTTCCGGCCGGTGAACTTCCAGGCGGTTCGGTGTGCGCATACCCAATCTCCCCTTCTACGGATCAGGCTTCTCCTGTGGGCTGTACGGTCGATTCTGCAGCGTCGGCCGGATCCTCCTCGTCCTTTTCCACGCGCTCCACGGCGCTGACGCGGCAGCCGTCGTCCACACGCATGACGATGACGCCCTGGGTGGCGCGCTTGTAAACGTTGATGTCGGAGGCGGCCATGCGGATCATGACGCCGCTGTCCTCGATCAGCATCACGTCGTCCTCATCGGACACGACGCAGATTCCTGCGACGGGACCCGTCTTTTCGGTGAGGTTGTACGCAATCAGACCCTTGCCGCCGCGCTTCTGGGGCTGGCGGCTGCCGTCCTCGGCCGTCCGCAGATACTCCTCCACGGCGGTGCGCTTGCCGTAGCCGTTCTCGGTGACGGCCAGCAGCTGCTTGCCCTCCTGGTACAGCTCGGCGCCGACGACCCGGTCGTCCTCCTCCAGGCGGATGCCGCGGACGCCCAGGGCGTCGCGGCCCATGGGCCGGACGTCGTTTTCGTCGAAGCAGAGCGCCATGCCGTTGCGGGTGCAGATCAGCACCCGGTCGCTGCCGCCGGTCTTGAGGACGGAGATCAGCCGGTCTCCCTCGTCCAGCGTCAGGGCGCGGATGCCGGCCTTCCTGGCCGTGTAAACGGAGGCCATGGAGATGCGCTTGACGGTGCCGTTGCGGGTGACCATCAACAGGTAGCTGTCGTCGGCAAAGTCCCGGGTGGGCAGCATGGCTGTGACGGTCTCGCCGGGCTCCAGGGGCAGGATGTTGACGATGGCCGTGCCCCGGGCCGTACGGCCGGCCTCCGGGATCCGGTACCCCTTCCGGCGGTGCACCCGGCCGGCGCTGGTGAAGAACAGCAGATAGTCGTGGGTCGAGGCGATGAACAGGCTCCGGACCACGTCCTCCTCCTTGAGGTTCTGGGCGTTGACGCCGCGGCCGCCGCGGCGCTGCGTCCGGTACGTGGAAGCCGGCATGCGCTTGATGTAGCCCTGGCGGGAGAGGGTGTAGCAGCACTCCTCCTCCTCGATCAGGTCCTCGATGTCGATCTCGTCCTCCACGTCCTGAATCTCGGTCTTGCGGTCGTCGCCGAATTTCTCGGAGATCTCCAGCAGCTCCTGCTTCAGCACGTCCTTCTGCATCTGCTCGCTGGCCAGGAGCCGGTTGTAGTAGGCAATGCGGTCCTCCAGCTCCCTGTACTCGGCCTCCAGCTTCTCCCGGTTCAGGCCCTGCAGGGCGATGAGCCGCATGTCACAGATGGCCTGGGCCTGGACGTCGGACAGCTGGAAGCGGTCCATCAGGCGCTGCTTGGCGTCGTCGTAGCTGGAGCGGATGATGCGGATGACCTCGTCGATGTTGTCCTGGGCGATGAGCAGGCCCTCCAGCAGGTGGGCCCGCTCCTGGGCCTTCCGCAGGTCGAACCGTGTCCGCCGGACGATGATCTCCTGCTGGTACGCCAGGTACTCGTCGAGGATGTGCCGCAGGGAGAGAATCTTCGGCTGGCTCTGGTCCTGCACCAGGGCCAGCATGTTGATGGAGAAGGACGACTGCAGCTGCGTCTGGGCGAACAGGCGGTTGAGCACCACCTGGGGGTTGGCGTCCTTCTTCAGCTCGATGACGACGCGCATGCCGGAGCGGTCGGATTCATCGCGGATGTCGCTGATGCCGTCGAGCCGCTTGCTTTCCACCTGGTCGGCCATGTTCTTGATGAGCATGCGCTTGTTGACCTGGTAGGGGATTTCGGTGACGATGATCCGCGTCCGGTCCTTGCCGAACTCTTCGAACTCCGTGCGGGCACGGACGACGATCCGGCCGTGGCCGGTGGCGTACGCCGCGCGGATGCCGCTGCGGCCCATGATGATGCCGCCGGTGGGGAAATCGGGGCCGTGCAGGTGCTCCATCAGGTCGGCCAGGTCGGCTTCGGGGTTGTCCAGGACCTCCACCGCAGCGGAGATGGCCTCCCGCAGGTTGTGGGGCGGGATGTTCGTGGCCATGCCTACGGCGATACCCGAGGAGCCGTTGACCAGCAGGTTTGGGAAGCGGGACGGAAGGACCCGGGGCTCCTTGCGGCTTTCGTCGAAGTTGGGATCCCAGTCGACGGTCTCCTTGTCGATGTCCCGGAGCATCTCCGCCGCCATCCTGGCCAGGCGGGCCTCGGTGTACCGGTAGGCGGCCGGCGGGTCGCCGTCCACGGAGCCGAAGTTGCCGTGGCCGTCCACCAGGGGATACCGCATGGAGAAGTCCTGGGCCAGGCGGACGAGCGCGTCGTAGACGGAGCCGTCCCCGTGGGGATGGTATCGGCCCAGCACGTCGCCGACGCAAGTGGCCGACTTCTTGAAGGGCTTGTCATGGGTCAGATTGTCCTCGTACATGGCGTAGAGAATCCGGCGGTGCACCGGCTTGAGGCCGTCGCGCACGTCCGGCAGAGCACGGCTGACGATGACCGACATGGCGTACTCTATGTAGGATTTCTCCATCTCCTGCACCAGCGGCGAGGTCACGATGGTCTGATCCGGGTATCGGATCTCCTCGGGATCGTACTGTGGTTTTTTGCTCATATTGGGGCTGCCTTCCTTTTCTCAATGGCTCCGAGCCGGGGGCCGCGGAAACCGATCAATAATCCAGATTCACCGCATACTTGGCGTTCTTCTCGATGAACTCCCGGCGGGGCTCGACCTTTTCACCCATGAGGACCGTGAAGGTCTCGTCGGCCTTGACCGCGTCGTCCAAAGCGATGCGCTTGAGGGTCCGGGTCTCCGGGTCCATGGTCGTCTCCCACAGCTCGTGGGCATCCATCTCGCCGAGACCCTTGTACCGGCTGATGTCCACCTTGGCGTTGGGATTGTCGCCGCGCATTTCGGCGGAGATGGCGTCCCGCTCGTCGTCGGAGAAGGCCACGCGCTGCTGCTTGCCGCGGACGAGCTTATACAGCGGCGGTACGGCCGCGTAGACGTACCCGTGTTCGATCAGCGGCCGCATGAAGCGGAAGAAGAACGTCAGCAGCAGCGTCCGGATATGGCTGCCGTCCACATCGGCATCGGCCATGATGATGACCTTGTGGTACCGCAGCTTGCTCAGGTCGAACTCGTCGCCGATGCCGGCGCCCAGGGCCGTGATCACCGGCTGGAGCTTGTCGTTGCCGTAAACCTTGTCGGCCCGGGCCTTTTCCACATTGAGCATCTTGCCCCACAGGGGCAGGATCGCCTGGAAGCGGGAGTCACGGCCCTGGGTGGCCGAGCCGCCTGCCGAATCGCCCTCGACGATGTAAAGCTCGGTCAGCTCCGGATTCCGCTCATTGCAGTCCCGGAGCTTATCGGGCATGCCGCTGCCGCCCAGGGCCGTCTTGCGGCGGATGGACTCCCGGGCCTTCCGGGCGGCCTCCCGGGCGCGGTTGGCCGTCATGGCCTTGTCGAGGATGACCTTCGCCACCTGCGGATGCTCCTCAAAGTAGACCGTCAGCTGCTCGTTGACGACGTTGTCCACCAGGGTGCGGATGTAGGCGTTGCCCAGCTTCGCCTTCGTCTGGCCCTCAAACTGGGCGTCGGTGAGCTTGACGGAGATGATGCAGGAGAGGCCCTCGCGGCAGTCGTCGCCGCTGACCTTGTCGGCGTCGGTCTTGATGATGCCGTTCTTCAGGCCGTAGGCGTTGAGCACCCGTGTCAGGGCCGTCTTGAAGCCCGTCTCGTGCATGCCGCCCTCCGGCGTGTGGATGTTGTTGGCGAAGGAAAGGATCGTATCGGTATAGCCGTCGTTGTACTGCAGCGCCACCTCCGCCACGGCGTCGCCGCGGCGGCCGGACATGTAGATGGCATCCGGATGCAGGGGCGTCTTGTTCCGGTTGAGCCACACGGCGAACTCCCGGATGCCGCCCTCGTAGTGCATGGTGTCCTGCTGCTCCATGCCGGGGCGCCGGTCCGCGGTGGTGATCCGGAGGCCGCCGTTGAGGAACGCTTGTTCCCGCATGCGGGTGTGAAGCGTCTCGTAGTCGTAGACCAGGTCGTCGAAGATCTCGCCGTCGGGCTTGAACGTGACGACGGTGCCGGAATGGTCGGTGGTGCCGATGATCTTCATTTCCTGGGTGATGCTGCCGCGGGAGAAGCGCATCTCATAGATGTGTCCGTCCCGGTGCACCTGCACCACCAGCCACTCACTCAGGGCGTTGACGACGCTGGCGCCCACGCCGTGGAGGCCGCCGGAGACCTTGTAGCCGCCGCCGCCGAACTTTCCGCCGGCGTGCAGCACCGTATAGACGACCTCCAGCGCCGGCCGGCCGGTCTGCGGCTGGATGTCCACCGGGATGCCGCGGCCATTGTCGGTGACGGTGATGGTGTTGCCCTCGTTGATGGTAACGGTAATCTCCGTACAGAAGCCCGCCAGGGCCTCATCGATGGAGTTGTCGACGATCTCATACACCAGATGATGCAGTCCCGAAGAGGACGTGGAGCCGATATACATGCCCGGCCGCTTACGGACGGCCTCCAGGCCCTCCAGCACCTGAATCTGTGCAGCGTCATACTCCTGGCCGAGCAAAGGATTTCGTTCTTCTGACATGTTTGCGCTCCTTCATCGTGGATTTAATAGCTCCGCTTTCCGCTGCGCCGTTCGATGGTGGCGGCGGAAAACTGGGTAAGGTAAACCCGATCCATGGTAAACTCCCGGGTCAGGACGAACGCTTTCGGCAGCTCCTCGGTGACAGTAACCACCTGGCCGGCGTCCTCCGCCTGCCGGAGAAAGGCACGGGTATGCTTTGAGCAGCTGGTGTTGTCCAGGTCGAAGATGCCGACGATGGCGGCATCCCGGACGGACATGTCGCTGCCAATGGGGATATACATGGCTACGCTCCTTCCAGCAGCCGGCCGTGGTCGATGGTCAGCACCTGACCGATCTCCGTGATCCGGCTGCGCTCACAGCAGGTGATGAACACCTGGCCGGAGAGAATGCGGTTGAGAATGAAGTCCTGCCGGGCCGCATCCAGCTCCGAGAGTACGTCGTCCAGCAGCAGGACCGGCTCCTCACCGGTGTCCCGCCGGAAGATCTCCCGTTCTGCCAGCTTCAGAGAGATGGCAGCCGTGCGGATCTGCCCCTGGGAACCGTAGCCCTTGAGGCTGACGCCGTCCAGCTGCACGTCGAAGTCGTCCCGGTGGGGGCCGGACAGGCACTGTCCGGAGTCCAGCTCCGCCTGCCGGTGGCTGTGCTGGTGCTCCAGCAGCTTCTGAAGGATTTCCTGCTGCGGCGCCAGGGGATCCGGAATGTTGGAGACGGTCTGATACCGGAGCGTCAGCGTCTCCCGGCCGCCGGAAAATTCCCGGTGGTACGCCGCCGTCAGCTCCGCCAGCCGCTCCATGTACCGGGCGCGGTAGGCGATCAGCACGGCGCCGGCCTGCGCCATGCGCAGATTGAACTCCGGCAGCGCGTCCAGCAGGGAGGGATTGTCGAACCGGTCCTTGAGAATCCGGCTCTTGTGGTCGTGGAGGCGGCCGTATTCCGCCAGAGCCCGTTCATAGCCGGGCCGCAGCTGGCAGAGGGCGTTGTCCAGCAGCCGGCGGCGGGCGGCCGGGCCGGTCTTGAGCGTCAGCAGATCCTCCGGGCAGAACAGCACCGTCGTCAGTACGCCGGCAAGCTCCGCCGCTGTCTTCTGCCGGACGCCGCCCAGGTACAGCTGCCGGGCCTTCCGCCCCGGAAAGAGCACGGCCCGGATCGTCTGCTCCCGGCCGTGGGAGCAAAGCTCCGCCTCCAGATCCGCAAAATCGGCACCCATGCCGATGAGCTCCTGCTCCCGCCGTGTCCGGAAGGAGCGGCCCATGGAGAGGTACGTGATGGCCTCCAGCAGATTCGTCTTGCCCTGGGCATTGTCCCCGACGATCAGATTGACGCCCGGCACGAAGTGTACCGACAGCGATTCGTAGTTCCGGAAGCCGGTCAGACGCAGATGGTCAAGCCTCATAACCCGCCACCTGCCAGCGGTTCGGACCGAAACCCACCACGTCGCCGGGGTACAGCTTCCGCCCCCGCCGCAGCTCCACCTGGCCGTTGACCGTCACCTGACCGTTCTGGACGAAGTTCTTCGCCATGCCCCCGGAGGAGACCGCATCACTGAACTTCAAAAAATCCTGCAGCCGGATGAACTCGGTGGTAATGGTCACGGGGATCGGCCGGTCGGACTGCTTTTTCGTGACACGTACTTTCATGATTCGCGACCTCTTCTCAGGCTTCCTTCAGCCGTACCGGCAGGACCATGTAGGCGTACTGGTTTCCGCCGTCGGTGGGTGTCATCACCACGGGGCTCAGGCTGTTGCTCAGCTCCAGCGTCGTCTCCGGCGTCGGAATCGCCCGGAGCGCCTCCAGCAGATACCGGCAGTTGAAGCCGATTTCCAGCTCCTTGCCGTCGCCGGCCATGGGGCAGACGTCATGGGCGGCGCCGATGGTCGTCACCGTGCGGAAGTCCGCACGGTTTTCTCCGAAGCTGCAGCGGACGGGGCTCTTCAGCTTCTCGGAGACGATCAGGCTGACGCGCTCGATAGACGCCGTCAGCTGCTCCACGTTGGCCGTCAGGTGAATGGGGTTGTTGGCGGGTACGACCCGGCGCCAATCCAGAAATTCGCCCTCCAGCAGGCGGCAGATCAGCGTCGCGTCCCCCATGGTGAACAGAATGTGCTTGGAGCCCAGCAGGAAGCTGGCCGGCTCGTCGGAGTCGGCGAGGATCCGCTCCACCTCCTTCAGCGCCGCCGCCGGCGCCACGAACCGGAGCGGCTCGCTGACGGGCGAATCAAACCGGTACCGCCGCAGCGCCAGCCGGTAGCCGTCCACGGCGACGACGGTGATCTGATCGCCTTCCACTTCGAACAGGCAGCCGGTATGCACCGGCCGGGCCTGATTCTCCGAGACGGAGAAGATCGTGCCGGAAATGAGCTCCTTCAGCGCCCGCTGCGGGATCGACACGGCGCTGGCCTGTTCCACGGACGGCAGGTCCGGATAGCTCTCGGCGTCCGTGGCCGTAATGGAGAATGAGGAGATCCCACAGTGGATGGAAATCTGGAGATTTTCGTCGACGCTGACGCTGACTGCGTCGTCGGGCAGCTTCCGGACGATTTCGAAGAACAGCCTGGCCGGCAGGATGCAGGTACCCGGTTCCTGAATGTCGGCGGGCACGGTGACGGTAATTCCGGTCTCCAGGTTGTAGCCGGAGAACTGCAGTGTCTCGCCGGCCTTGACGAGGATGCCCTCCAGCGCCAGAATGGCGCTCTTCAGGGCGACGGTCCGGGAAGCGACGGAGATGGCGGAAACCAGCACTGCCTTTTCACAGACGAATTTCATGGCGATTCCTCCTGATCCTTCTTTCTGAGAGGAAGAAAGAATTATTAGCAGTAATAGTAGTAGTAGTAGAAAAATATGTGGAAAACCGGCGGAAACCCTGATGGATCAACGGGTCTGGCGTCCACAGGGGGCTGTGGAATCCACAGGCTCTTTTTCCGCACTCTGTGGAAAACCTGGAAACCGATGGCGGTTTCGCCAGATTTCCACAGGGAAGTTTCCAGTTTCAAATGGAATCTGTGGAAACTTACAGCTTGTTGTTGATATTGGATGTAATGTCCCGGATGATGTCCTTCATCTGATTGCCGGGGGTTTCCAGCAGCTTCTCGATCCGGCCGATGCCGTAGTACACCGTGGAGTGATCCTTGTTCAGCTCCTCGCCGATGTCCGGCAGGCTCAGGCCGGTCAGCTGCCGGATCAGGTACATGGCCACCTGCCGGGCCTCCGCGGTGCCCTTGTTCCGCAGCGTGCCCCGCAGCGTGCTCTCCGGAATGGAATAGAAGCGGCAGACCTCGGAAATGATGAGATTGGGCGTCGGCAGTTCCTCCGTTTTGCCCTTGTACATGTCCTTGATGGCCCGGGAGACAGAGGGGACGTCGATCTCCATGCCGTCCAGATCGTGGTAGGCCTTGATTTTTTTGACCGTTCCCTCAATCTGCCGGACGTTGGCCGTAATGTTCTCGGCAATGTAGGAGCAGACGTCGTCAGGCAGCTCCAGCCCCAGGGAATTGGCCTTGTTTTTGATGATCGCCATCCGGGTTTCGTAGTCCGGGGGGATGATGTCCGCCTGGAGGCCCCACTGGAACCGGGTTTTCAGCCGGTCCTCCAGCTTCAGCATCTCCTCCGGCGGCCGGTCGGACGTCAGGACGATCTGCTTCTTCGCCTCGTAGAGATTGTTGAAGGTGTGGAAGAATTCCTCCTCGGTGGAGGCCTTTCCGGCGATGAACTGGATATCGTCCATCAGGAAGAGGTCGGCGTTCCGGTACTTGGAACGGAACTCCACGTTGCGGCCCTCCTGCAGGGCCGCAATCATTTCGTTGGTGAACTGATCGCCCTTGACGTAGACGATGTTGAAGCTCGGATGCTGCCGGTGGATTTCCGAGGCGATGGCGTACAGCAGGTGCGTCTTTCCGAGGCCGGACGGGCCGTAAATCAGGAGCGGATTGTAGGCACCGGCCGGATTGTTTGCCACGGCCACGGCCGCCGCATGGGCGAAGCGATTGGAGGAGCCCACCACGAAGGTTTCGAACGTGAACTGCGGATTGAACTCCACGAATTTCGGCTTCTCGTTTCGGCTCCGGTATTCGTTAAGCTCCGCGTCGCCCAGGACGGCCACGTCGACCGACTGGTCGAAAAGTTCCTTCATGGCGTCCTGAATGTACTCCTTGCAGCGCCGCTCGATGATCTCCTTGCGGAAGGGCGACGGGGAATAGAGGATCAGCTTCTGGTCGGTGAGGTCCACCACTTCGGCGTCGTCAAACCAGGTGGAGGTGACTTCCGCGCCCATACGATTCTCGATGTGGCCAAGCACCTTGGCCCAAACGTAGGCAGATGAATACATGGGCCGCTCCTTTCCGGTAAAAATGGGCGTTCATAGACAATTTATTATATCATAAAACGATTCCCACTGCAAGAAAGAATCGGAAACGACACATTATAAAAAAGAATTGCCCGGAATCAGAATCTTCATACGACGGAATATAAAAAATTCCATGGAATGGTTGCAATTCCTATCGGATTGTGGTAGAATAAGAAAAAATTCCAGTGAAGTTGAGGAATTCAAACATGCTTGAAATTCAAAATCTTACGGTTACGGTCCATGACGAAGCCGGAACTGCGAATATTCTCCGGAACGTCAATCTGACGGTTGAGGACAAGAAGTTTATCGTCATCACTGGACCCAACGGCGGCGGCAAGACGACGCTGGCCAGAGCCATTATGGGTCTGGTGCCGGTTACGTCCGGCTCCATCCGCTGGAACGGCGCGGAGCTGGCCGACAAGTCCGTCACGGAGCGGGCGCGCCTGGGTGTCTCCTACGGCTTCCAGCAGCCGCCCCGGTTCAAGGGCATGAAGGTCAAGGATCTTCTGAACATTGCCGCAGGGTCGAAGCTGAGCCACGACAAGGCGTGTACACTTCTGACGCAGGTGGGCCTCTGCGCCCGGGACTATCTGGACCGGGATGTGGACGTCAGCCTCTCCGGCGGCGAGGTGAAGCGCATCGAGATTGCGACGATCCTGGCCAGAAACTGCCCGCTGATGATTTTTGACGAACCGGAGGCCGGCATCGACCTGTGGTCCTTTGCGCGGCTGACGGAGACCTTTTCGGAGATTCACAAGAAGAAAGACGCGACGATCCTGATCATCTCCCATCAGGAGCGGATTCTGCGGCTGGCCGACGAGATCGTTCTGGTGGCCGACGGCCAGGTGCAGGACCGCGGACCGGTGGAGAGAATCTATCCGAAAATTCTGACGCAGACCGTCAGCGGATGCAACCTTCTGGAGGTGGATTCCAAATGCTGAACGAGATTCAAAAGCACATTCTTGAGGTCGTGGCCGGCATGAAGGACGGTAAGGCCGAGGGTGCCGTCAACATCCGGACGGACGGCAAAAAGGCCTTCCGCTCCAATTCGGAGCACATCACCATCGAGTCCAAAACGGACAAGGACGGCATCGACATCCGTGTGGAGCCGTTCACCGTCGGCGAGCAGGTGCACATTCCGGTGGTGCTCACCGAAGCCGGCTTCCACGACAAGGTCTACAACGACTTCTTCATCGGCGAGGGCGCCGACGTGAAGATCGTCGCCGGGTGCGGCATCCACAACTGCAGCTCCTGCGACTCGGAGCACGACGGCATTCACACGTTTTACGTGGGAAAGAACGCCCATGTGGTCTACACGGAGACCCACTACGGTGAGGGAGAAGGCGGCGGCAAGCGCATCCTGAATCCGGAGACGATCTTCTATCTGGAGGAGGGCGCCAAGGTCACGCTGGAGACGACGCAGATCAAGGGCGTGGACGACACGAAGCGGTATACGAAGGCCGTGGTTGGAAAGAACGCCGAGATCGTGGTGACGGAGAAGCTCCTGACCCACGGAAGCCAGTACGCCGAGAGCGAGATGGACATTCTCCTGAACGGTGAGAACAGCCGCACCCGGGTGATCTCCCGCTCGGTGGCACAGGACACGTCGGAGCAGGTGTTCTATCCGCGGGTGCAGGGCAATGCGCCGTGCTTCGGCCACGTCAGCTGCGACTCCATCATCATGGGGACGGCCAAGGTCCGCTCGATTCCGGAGATCGCCTGCAATCACGTGGACGCGGGCCTGATCCATGAGGCGGCCATCGGAAAGATTGCCGGCGACCAGCTGCTGAAGCTGATGACGCTGGGCCTGACGGCAGAGGAGGCCGAGGAAAAAATCCTCGAGGGCTTCCTGCGGTGAGATAACAGTTGCAGAGGCCGGGCACATGGCCCGGCCTCTCGGTTTTTTGGAGGTCGTCATGTTTACCGTATCGGTTCTGGCCGTTGGAAAACTCAAGGAGTCCTTTTATCGCGACGCCTGTGCTGAATACCAGAAACGCCTTGCCGCCTACTGCCGTCTGGAGGTGACGGAGCTGCCGGAGTGCCGGCTCCCGGAGCGGCCGTCACCGGCGGAGATTGCGGCCGGCCTGTCCCGGGAGGCGGAGGCCCTCCGGGCCAGGATTCCCCGGGGTGCGTGGGTCTGCGTCCTGACACCGGAGGGGAAGCTGCAGTCCTCTGAGCAGTTGGCGGAGACGCTGCGGACGTGCAAGCTCTCCGGCCGGTCCACGGCCTGCTTCATCCTGGGCAGCTCCTTCGGCCTGGATCCGTCTGTTAAAAAGCTGGCCGATCTGCGGCTGTCCATGTCACCCATGACGTTTCCGCACCATTTGGCCCGCGTGATGCTGCTGGAGCAGCTCTACCGGGCGGAATCCATCCAGGCGGGTACTTCCTACCATAAATGAAAAAGCCGTGCGAAACGCCCCTCCGCTTCTTGCGGAGGGGCGTCCAATTATGCCGGGTTGAATACGGATTTGACGGTTTCCGGCTTCTCAGCCGGAGCAGAGACGAGCGGCGTCTTTTCAAACCGGAAGGAGTAGAGGTCGGCGTCCTTCATGGACAGCTCCATGCGGACGGTCTTTCCGGCCAGCTGCGCTACGGGCTTCTCGAAGTCCACGAGGCGGTCGACGCTGTCGCCGAACAGGTTGCCGGAATCGTAGCCCTCCAGTGCCCTGCCATCGGCGTCCAGCAGACGGATACGGACGTAGCCGGCGGCAGACGTGGAGAAGTTCAGGGACAGGCGGTCGCCGTCGAAGATCAGGGGCTTCGTGACGACCTTGCCGGGCTCGTAATCGCAGCGCCAGGAGAAGAAGCCGTCCAGGCGGATCGCGTAGCGGTACAGGGAAACCGGTTTGACGCGGTAGCCGTGCGGGACGTACAGGGAAATCTCCCGGGGCGCCCCGGGGAAATCCGGTTCCGTCTCCACCATGCTGTAGCATATGCCGGCGCTGCCGTAGTACCAGTTGTCGTCAGTCTCCGGGCCGGCGGTCAGGAAGGCTTCCTCGGTCCGGCGGAACGTCTCGCCGTCGCGGGAGGTCATGACGATCGTGTCGGTGATGGCGGTGCCGCTGCGGCCCCAGCGGGTGATGAGCTTCTGACGGTGCTTCCAGTCGGGCAGGTGGGGGAAGTTCTGAGCATCCTGGTAACGTCAAGTGGTGGCACCGCAATATCTCCAGACTGGGCTTCCAGATTAACGGCCCCGTTCATGCTTACCCTGATATCATCGT
>CAJFNY010000134.1 GCA_904395865.1 uncultured Oscillospiraceae bacterium | reverse complement strand
CCCCGGCCGCGTGTACCGGAAGGACGAGGTGGACGCCACCCACTCCCCCATGTTCCACCAGGTGGAGGGCATGGTCATCGACAAGGGCGTGACCATGGCCGACCTGAAGGGCACGCTGAACCTGATGGTGGAGCAGCTGTACGGCAAGGGCACGGTCACCCGGTTCCGTCCGCACCACTTCCCGTTCACCGAGCCGTCTTGCGAGATGGACGTCCAGTGCCACAAGTGCGGCGGCGTGGGCTGCCCCACGTGCAAGGGCGAGGGCTGGATCGAGCTGCTGGGTGCCGGCATGGTCCACCCGCGGGTGCTGGAGATGAGCGGCATCGACCCGGAGGTCTACTCCGGCTGGGCCTTCGGCATGGGCCTGGAGCGGACGGCCATGCGGCGCTTCAAGATCTCGGACCTGCGCCTGATCTTTGAAAACGACATCCGCTTCCTGGAACAGTTCTGAGGAGGAGAGACGAGATGAAACTGAGCAGAAACTGGCTCCGGGAATTCGTTACCGTGGACGCCAACGACAAGGACTTCGCCGAGGCCATGACCCTCTCCGGCTCCAAGGTGGAGACCACCGAGGACTTTTCCGCCACCATTTCCAACGTCGTCGCGGGCCGGATCGTCACCATGGAGCGCCATCCGGACTCCGACCACATGTGGGTCTGCCAGCTGGACGTGGGCAGGGACGAGCCGGTGCAGATCGTCACCGGCGCCTGGAACGTCCATCCGGGCGAGCTGGTGCCGGTGGCCCTCCACAAGTCCGTCCTCCCCGGCGGCCACAGGATTGAAAAGGGCAAGCTGCGCGGCGTTCTGTCCAACGGCATGCTCTGCTCGCTGAAGGAGCTGGAGCTGGACGAGCGGGACTTCCCCTACGCCGTCATCACCGCCGCCGCCATTCTCGGCGACTACCATCCTCTGGACAAGAACAAGCCGTCGATCTCCGCCGACATTCAGCCCGGCGACAAGGTCTTCGGCCCGGTGGTGTGCGCCCGGATGCTGGAGGTCATGCCCCTGGGCGACGGCACGTTCCACACGTGCGCCGACATCGGCGGGGCCGGGACCGTCTGCCCCGACACCGCCTGCTCGAACCTCCACGCGGGCGACCTGGTGGCCTACAACACGGAGACGGACCGCTACTGCACGCTGGCTGACCTGCGGGCGGAGCAGGCCGAGTTCCCCCACTGCATCCCCGACGGCATCTTCGTGCTGCAGGAGGAGGGCGTGCAGCCCGGCGACGACATCCGCCCCGTCATCGGCGCCGATGACCACGTGGTGGAGTTCGAGATCACGCCCAACCGTCCTGACTGCCTGAGCGTCATCGGTCTGGCCCGGGAGGCATCGGCCACCTTCGATGCACCCCTGACGCTCCATGAGCCGGTGGTCCGCGGCGGCGGCCCCGGCGTGCTGGCCGAGCTGCTGGACGTGGAGACGCCGGACCCGGAGCTCTGCCCCCGGTACACGGCCCGGATGGTCCGGAACGTGAAGATCGCCCCATCCCCCAAGTGGATGCGGGAGCGGCTGCGGGCCATGGGCGTTCGCCCCATCAACAACATCGTCGACATCACCAACTACGTGATGCTGGAGTACGGCCAGCCCATGCACGCCTTCGACTACCGCTACGTCCAGGGCGGCAAAATCGTCGTCCGCCGGGCCGCTGAGGGCGAGACGCTGACCACCCTGGACGGCCAGGAGCGGAAGCTGAACGCCAATCACCTGGTCATCGCCGACGACACCCGGGCCGTGGGCCTGGCCGGCATCATGGGCGGCCTCAACAGTGAGATCGTCGCCGACACGGTGGACGTGGTGTTCGAGTCCGCCTGCTTCGACGGTACGTGCATCCGCAAGGGCGCCCTGGCCCTGGGCATGCGTACGGAGGCCAGCGCCAAGTTCGAAAAGGGCCTGGACCCCATGAACACCCTGCCGGCCGTCAACCGCGCCTGCGAGCTGGTGGAGCTGCTGGGCGCCGGCCAGGTGGTGGACGGCACCATCGACGTGCTGAACTTCGTCCCCCAGCCGCGGGTGCTGCAGCTGGAGCCGGAGAAGATCAACGCCCTGCTGGGCACCGACATCGCCGGCGGGGAGATGGTCTCCATCCTCCGGAAGCTGGGCTTCGGCGTGGAGGGCAGCCGTGTCACGGTCCCCTCGTGGCGCGGTGACGTGGTCGGCATGGCCGACCTGGCCGAGGAGGTCGCCCGGTTCCATGGCTACAACAACATCCCCGTGACGCTGATGCGCGGCCAGACCACGGTGGGCGGCTTCTCCCCGGAGCAGAAGCTGGAGAACCGCCTGGGCCGGCTGTGCCGCGCCTGCGGATACGACGAGATCATCACCTACTCCTTCATCTCCCCCACCTACTACGACAAGATCGGCTGGCGCGCCGACGACCCGCGCCGGGCTTCCTTCAAGATCCTCAACCCCCTGGGCGAGGACACCTCCATCATGCGCACCACGACGCTGCCCTCCATGCTGGAGATCCTGACCCGGAACTGGAACTACCGCAACAAGTCCGCCCGGCTCTACGAGATCGGCCGCATCTACCTCCCCGGCGGGGCCGACGGCCTGGCGGTGGAGGACAAGGTGCTGTCCATGGGCGCGTACGGCGAGGAAATGGACTTCTACGCGCTCAAGGGTGCCGTGGAGGCCATTCTCCGGGATCTGCGGGCTACGGACGTCTGCTTTGAGGTGCCCGCAGAGCCGAATCCCTCGTACCATCCGGGCCGCTGCGCCGAGGTATACTGCGGCGACCGCCGCATCGGCGTCCTGGGGCAGATCCATCCGCTGGTGGCCGCCAACTACGGCGTGCAGGCCGAGCTCTACTGCGCGGAGCTGGACTTCGGCCAGCTGATGTGCGCGCAGGGGCCCGACCCGGAGTACGTCCCCCTGCCCCGCTTCCCGGCCGTCAGCCGTGACCTGGCACTGGTCTGCGATGAGTCGCTGACCGTGGCACAGCTGGAGCGCTGCATCCGCGAGGCCGGCGGCAGCCTGCTGAAGCGGGTCACGCTGTTCGACGTCTACCGCGGCACCGGCGTGCCGGACGGCAAGAAGTCCGTGGCCTTCTCCCTGGAGCTGCGGGCTGAGGACCGGACGCTGACAGATGACGAGTGCAGCCAGGAGCTCAGCCGCGTGCTGGAGGCCCTGGAGAAAACGTTCGGCGCCGTTCTGCGCTGAGAACCGTATCATTTCCGCCGAAAGCCGGCATACTCTTCCCGGGGGTGCGCTGAATCGGGCGTACTCCCGGGAAATACAACTTTTCTTTGACATCCCGCGCCATCTATTATATGATAGAGGCATTCCACAGCGAGGAGGCAGACTGTATGGACGACAATACGATTAAATTTGTGGTACCGGATGAGTCCGCGGCGGAAATGAAGCGCATCCTGACGTCTGTTTACCGTTCTCTCAGCGAGAAGGGGTACAACCCGATCAATCAGATCGTCGGATACCTGCTCTCGGAGGATCCCACGTATATCACCAACTTCAACAACGCCCGCAGCCTCATCTGCAAGATCGACCGGGACGAGCTGCTGCAGGAGCTCGTCCGGCACTACCTGTTCGACTGACCGCGCCTGCGGCGCGGCTTTCCCACTCTGCGGCCAGCACGCAGGCGGCCTTCGCCCTGGGCGGATGCCGCCTGTTTTGCGCCGCACTGCTTCCCCACTCTTCACAGATTCCACATCCAAATCCCGGCAAACAACCACAAATCTGTAACCCCTTGTCAACACTTTGAAAAAGCTGCAGGGAATTCCTCCCTAACTATTGACAGTCAGGAAACAATGTGTTACAATTTGGTTACATTTCAACAGGAGGGTATCCATGTCTGAGAAGAAGGATGTCCTGATGTATAAGGGCCGCCCCCTGATGCGGAAGGACAACATTGTATATTACGGCAGCATGGCCGATTCCCACATCGTCATGCTGCAGATTCTGGAAACCAAGAAGGAAGGCGACCTGGATCTGGCCACACGGGTTTCGGTGCAGCTGCAGCTGACGGACCCCAACGCCAAGCCCCGGGAGCGCATCGTCAAGAAATCGGAGAAGGACGGCTTCTACACAGCGTTGGATGTGGGCTGTGTGTGGCTGGAGCGGGCCCTGGCCCCCAACCGCAAATGAGACTGTAAGACACGGAATCTGTGAATGAGTGAGGGATCTCAATGAAACGAGCGACACGTCTGTTCCTGATGCTTGCCATTTCGGTGGCCGTCCTGGCTGCCGTCACCGTTCTCGCCTCGGCCACCGAGCTGAAGACCGGCATCGGCGTGGTCAACGCCAGCCTCCGGCTGCGTGCCAAGCCCAACACCGACGCCGAGATCATCTCCACCGCCGCCCCCGGCGACAACGTGGTCATCATCCGTGAGGTGGACGGCTGGTACCTGGTGGACTACAATCTGGACATCGGCTACATGAGCAAGGAGTACATCACCTTCAAGGAGCGGGAGAACGTGGAGCTCGGCTACGGCGAGATCAACACCTCGGCCGTCAACATGCGTTCGCAGCCCTCGTCCGACAGTGATCTGGTCTACCAGCTGGGATACGGCGAGAAAGCCTACATCATCGGCTTCAACTGCGGCTGGTACAAGGTGCAGTACAACGGCGCCACCGGCTACATCCGCAGCGACCTGATGGCCCTGACCGAGAAGCCGGTCTACAACTCCTCCGGCAGCTACGTCAGCGCCGGCCAGCTGATCGCCGACTACGCGCTCAACTTCCTGGGCACGCCCTACGTCTGGGGCGGGACAACCCCCTCGGGCTTCGACTGCTCCGGCTTTACCCGGTACGTCTTCCAGAACATGGGCTACAGCCTCAGCCGTACGGCCGGCCAGCAGCTGAGCAACGGCTACTCGGTCTCCTCCCTGGAGCCCGGCGACCTGGTGTTCTTCACGAATACATACTACACCAGCGCACCGGCCTCCCACGTGGGCATCTACATCGGCAACAACGAATTCGTCCACGCGGCCTCCGGCGGCGTCCGGATCACGAGCCTGTCCGACGACTACTACGCCAGCCGGTACATCGGCGCCCGGCGTGTGGCCTCTTAAAAAACATTTCCTGCTCCGGCATGGCATTCGCCATGCCGGAGTTTTTTCGTTTGGGAGTCAGACTGTCGAAAAACCGCTCCGGCCGAAGGATTCGGAGGAAGGGAAAGTGTGAAAGGCTGCTCCGCAGAGCGTGCCGGAGCGCAACCGCCCGCTACGCGGGCGGCGCTTGGCGCGGAGGCTGGACCGTCAGGGTCCCCTTTCGCGTTCAATCAAACCAGAATTTGCAACTTTTTGAAGTTGCAAATTTGCGGGCAGCATGTCAAAAAATTCTCGCAAGAGACTTTTTTGACATGCTGCCCGCTGATAAAATGGCGAAAGCTTCGCATACTAATCCCAATCGGATTGGGAGGCGAAAAACATGGCAGGAAAGCGGATCAGCCGGCAGACGCTGCTGTTCGACCCGCCGCCGGTACTGGAGGCGGCCGGCGCCGTGGGCGGAAAGCGGGAGCTGGAAGGACCTCTGCGGGACAGCTTCGACCTGGTGACCAGCGACACGCGCTTCGGCCAGAAGTCCTGGGAGAAGGCGGAAACACAGATGCAGCAGCTGGCCCTGCAGGCGGCGCTGGACAAGGCGTCGCTCCGGCCGGAGAACGTGGACATGGCCTTTGGCGGCGACCTGCTCAACCAGTGCATCAGCACCAGCTTCGGCATGCGTGACGCAGGCATCCCGTTTTTTGGCCTCTACGGCGCCTGCTCCACCATGGCGGAGGGGCTGACGCTGGCAGCCATGGCCGTCTGCGGCGGCTTCGCCGGGCGGGCCGCGGCAATCACCTCCTCCCACTTCGCCTCTGCAGAGCGGCAGTACCGCTTTCCCCTGGTCTACGGCGGCCAGCGGACCACCACGTCCCAGTGGACCGTCACCGGCTCCGGCTGCGCGCTGGTCACAAGCGGAGCCCCGGGGCCGCGCATCACCGCGGCCACCGTCGGGCGCGTCGTCGACTGGGGCATCAGGGATGCCAACAACATGGGCGCCGCCATGGCCCCCGCGGCGTACGACACCATCGTCCGCCACCTGGAGGACCGCGGCATGCGCCCCGGCGACTTCGATGCCATCCTCACCGGCGACCTGGGTTACGTGGGCCGCACCATCGTGGAGGAGCTCTTCCGCCGGGACGGCATGTCCCTGGAGGGGGTTTACAACGACTGCGGCACGATGATCTACGACCGGGAGCGGCAGGACGTCCAGGCCGGCGGCTCCGGCTGCGGCTGCAGCGCCGTGGTACTCTGCGGCCACGTCTACCGGCAGCTGCTCCTGGGCCGGTGCAGGCGCGTCCTCCTCTGCGGCTCCGGTGCGCTGCTGTCCACCGTCTCCACGCAGCAGGGGGAGAGCATCCCCGGCATCTGCCATGCCGTGTCCATTGAACTGGAAGGGAGCTGAACCATTTGGAATATCTGAAGGCCTTCGTGGTCGGCGGCCTGTTCTGCGCCGTCGGCCAGGTGCTGATCGACAAGACGAAGCTGACGCCGGCGCGGATTCTCGTCAGTTACGTGGTGGCCGGTGTAATCCTCGGCGCGCTGGGCCTCTACGACAAGCTGGTGGACTTCGCCGGCGCCGGCGCCACGACGCCGCTCACCGGCTTCGGCTACAATCTGGCCAGGGGTGTCCGGGCGGCCGTGGCCGAGCTGGGGCTGCCGGGCGCGCTGATCGGCGGCGTCCGGGCCTGCGCCGCCGGCATCGCCGCGGCGATCTTCTTCGGCTATCTGATGGCGCTGCTGTTCAAGCCGAAGGATAAAAGCTGAAAATCCGGGAATGATAGGACCGCGGAACACCGCAAATCATCTTTGGGAGGAAACTTTCATGGACAAGACGAATCAGAACTCTGCCAAGTCTCAGAATCAGAGCGACAACTGCGGCAAGAACAAGGCCCAGGACAAGGCCGCCAGCAAGGCCCAGAGCCAGGACTGCCGGTAATCTCCGCAGCACACACAAAATCCCGCCGGCCCGGTATCGGGCCGGCGGGATTTGCCATGTTCCAGCTTTCCTCATTCACGTCTCCGGGATTTCCACCGTGCAGCCGGTGGTCAGGAAGTACACGAGACGGCGGTGCACCGGCTTCCGGAAGATGCGTTCCAGCGCCAGAGCGTACGCCCGCAGCTGGCCGGCGTAGTACGCCGCGCGCGCCCCTTCCCTGCCGGGCCGCACGGAATCGGTCTTGAAGTCGATGACCGTCAGGCCCTCTTCTGCCTCCAGCAGGCAGTCCACCACGCCCTGGAGCAGGAGCCGCTCACCGGCAGCCCGGGCGTCGTACAGCGCGGCATCGGCCAGCACGGAGAATTTCATCTCCCGGTGTACCTTCGGCGCCGTGAAGATCTCCTCTCCCAGCGGCGAGGTGAACAGGCGCACCATCTGCGCCTGCTCCACTGCCGCGGCCTGCTCCGCCGTCAGGAATGCGTCGCGCAGCAGCCGCTCCGTCTCGGCGGCCGTGCCCTCGGCCGTGCGGCATGCGGCGTAGTCCGCAAACTGCAGGAAGAGGTGGTTGGCCGTCCCCTTCTCCGCCGCCGTCAGGCCGCGGGTCTCCGCGATGAACTGCGGCCGCCGGCGGCGGGGGTGCCGGCCTGGCAGCAGCTCTGCCGCCTCGGCCAGCGCCTCCTGGTCCATGCGCCGGCCCTTGAGCTGCGTCGCCGTCACCTTCGACGGCACGCGGGTGGCAGCCGCGTGCGGATACCGGAATGCCAGATGCTGCACGATCCGCGCTTCCTCCACCGTCTCGGCCGGCGGCGCGTCCGCCGGCGCGGCGTCGGGCGGCAATTCCGCCGTCTCCGCCCGCAGGGCCTCATGAAGCCGGATCCGCCACGGCGTTTCTGAAACCACGGCCATGCGGGGCCGGCCGCCGACGGCGAACAGCTCGCCGGCCTCCGTCCGGGTCATGGCCGCCGCCAGGATCCACATGCCGGGATTCTTCACCGACGCGCAGTAGGCCGGCGCCACGGGCCGGGCTGCGGCCGCGGCGGCAGCCTCCAGCTCGGAGCGGAGGTAGCGGGAGCAGTACGTCATAATCAGCCGACTCTGGGCGCGGGTCATGGCCACGTACAGCACCCGCAGCTCCTCCGAAAGGCTCTCCTGCCGGAGCCGCAGGGAGATGGCCTGCCGGGCCATGGTCGGATAGCGGACGCCGGTCTCCCGGTCCACGACGCTGCAGCCGGCCAGCAGCTGCGGATGCGTCAGCACGTTCCGCCGCAGATCCTCGGCGTTGAACCGGCGGGACAGATCGGACAGGATCACCACCGGGAACTCCAGCCCCTTGGACTTGTGGATGCTCATCAGCTGCACCGCATCGCCGCCGGCCTGCCCGGTGACTGGGATCGTCTGCCCCTGCCGGATGCGGCCGTCCAGGTCGTCCAGGAAGTCCATGAGCGTCACCGGCCCGCGGCCGTCGGCGAATGCCAGGAACGCCTCCAGATTCGCCCGGCGGCGCCGGCCGTCCGCCATGGCGCCGAACACCGCCTCCAGCCGCGTCTCCTGGCAGATCCGCCGGAGCAGGCTGTGCAGCGGCATCCAGCGGGCCTGCTCCCGCAGCGTCCGCAGCGTCCGGAGAAAGCCCGCCGCCTTCTCATGTCCGCCGGCAGCCGCGGCCTCCAGCGCGTCGTAAAAGCTGCTGCCCCGATCGGCGGAGCGGACGGCCGCCAGATCGTCGGCGTCGAAGCCGAAGGCCGGGCTCGTCAGGGCCGCCACCAGCGGGACGTCCTGGCGGGGGTTGTCGACGGTCCGGAGGATCGCCACCAGCGTCTCCACCTCCCGGGTGTCCAGCAGGCTTTCGCCCCGGTCGCTGGCGCAGGGGATCCCCAGCCGCTGCAGCGCCGCCAGATACGCCGGCGCCGCGGAGCTGACCGACCGCAGCAGGATCACAACGTCCCCCGGCCGGACGGGGCGGCTGCCCTCCTCCGTCTCCAGCCGGCCCTCCCGCAGAAGCGAGGCCACCCGCTCTGCCACGAAGGCGGCCTCCACCTCGTCTTTTTCGCCGGCGCCGCCGTCCCCCAGGTCGATGCAGTGGAGCTCCACCGGCACGTCGGCCGCCGGCGGGAACGGACGGCCGGGCCGCAGGGCCTCGTCCTCCCCGTACGTCAGGTCGCCGACCTCCTCGGACATCACCGCCCGGAACACGTCGTTGACGGCCGAAAGGATTTCCGGCCGGGAGCGGAAGTTCTCCGACAGCAGCCGCTTCCGCGGCTCCCCCGGCTTCGCCGCGGCGGCCGGGGCGAATGCGCGGTACTTCTCCAGGAAGATCGTCGGGTCCGCCAGGCGGAAGCGGTAGATGGACTGCTTCACGTCCCCCACCAGGAAGCGGTTGGCATTCTCCCGGGAGACGGCCGCAAAGATGCACTCCTGGATCTCGTTGCTGTCCTGGTACTCGTCCACCAGCACCTCCTCGAAGCGCTCGGCGATCTCCCGGGCCGCGGCCGTGGGACGGCCAGTGGCACGGTCCAGCAGCAGGGCGATGGTTTCGTGCTCCAGGTCGCCGAAATCCAGGATCCGCCGGCGCCGCTTTTCGGCCGTGAAGCGCTTCGTCAGCTGGGCCGTCAGCGCCAGGGCGCCGCGAAGGGCCGGCGCCGCCGCACGCAGATCTGCCAGGGCCGCCGCCTCGCCGCCGCGGAAGACGCTGCTCCACGACCGCAGCCCCTCCAGGCAGTCGCTCCGGACGGCCTTGAGCCGCTCCAGCAGCGCCTTGTCTTCAAAGCCGCGGGCTGCCGTCAGCCGGCCGAAGGACGTGGGGACGGCCTCGGCCAGCGCGTCCCAGCTGCGGAGGGGCCGCAGGGCCTCCACCCGCTCCAGGCTCTCCAGGAAGCAGGGGTAATACGTCTTTTCCAGCGCCTCCACACCGGCCATGTCGTCCAGCGCCTGCCGGAGCGCCGCTATCTGCCCATCCAGGAACGCGCCGAAGCGCTCCAGCAGCGCCCGGCCCCAGAGGGTGTCGGCGCAGCTGCAGCCCTCGGGCAGCTCCAGGGAGGCGCGGCACTCGTCCAGCCATTGATCGGGATACGGGTGGCACTGGGAGGCGCGATACAGCGCCTCCACCGCATCCCGCAGGCCGCGGTCGTCCCGGCCGGCTCCCAGCAGCTCCGCCGCGGCCAGCAGCTGCGCATCGGGCGCGGCGTACGACTCCTCCAGGAGGGTTTCCAGCGCCCGCTGCCGCAGCTGGCCGCACTCCGCCTCCTCCCCCACGCGGAAGTCCGACGGGATGCCCCGCAGATGCGCGTAGCTGCGCAGCAGCGACGCGCAGAAGGCGTGGACCGTGGAGATCTCCGTCAGGTATACGAGGCTCAGCTGCCGCTGGAGGTGACGGTTTTCCGGCTGCTGCGCCAGACGGCGGCCCAGCTCGGCGGAAATCTTCGCCCGCAGCTCGGCCGCCGCGGCCTTGGTGTACGTGATGATCAGGAACGCGTGGATGTCCCGGGGATGGACCGGGTCGCAGACGCGGGCCATCAGCCGCTCCACCAGCACGCGCGTCTTTCCGGAGCCGGCGGCGGCAGAGACCAGCAGCGCGCCGTCCCGGTCCTCCACGGCCGCCTGCTGGGCGGCCGTCAGTTGAATGTCAGCCATGCTCCGCCTCCTCCCGCTCCAGTCGCTCCCAGAACGCGCCGCGCTCCGTCTTCTGCATGGGCCGGACCGTCACCTCGCCGGAAGCGCGGTGGCAGATCTGCGCGTAGTCGCACCAATTGCACGGCGTCCGATCTGCGCCGCGCACGATGGGGTTCGGCTCCACGGCGCCGCCGGCGATGTCGTCGGCCATCTGGGCCAGCGTGCGCTGCACGTGCGCCCGCAGCAGCCGCATCTGGCCGGTGTCCGCCAGGTCGCCCCGGAGCGAGCCGTCCCGGTTGGCCCGGAACGGCAGATAGACCGGCTTCGTCTCGTAGTGCTCCATGGCGTGCAGCACCGTCTCATCCTGGAGCAGCAGCCCCTGGCGCGTCAGCTCCGACTGGCGCGCGGCCTCGGCCTCCTCCTGCGTCATCCGCCCGGACGCCGTGAGGATCGGCTGCCGTGCCGGGAAGTACAGGACGCCGGCCGGCGTCAGCTTCTTCCCGCAGAGCGCCTCGCCGCCGGCCTCCAGGGCGAACAGGTAGATCAGCATCTGCAGGCCGATGCCGTTGAGCACATCGGTGTAGTCGAAGGCCTTCTGGCCCGTCTTGTAGTCCACGACGCGGACGTACGTGGTGCCGACGCAGGTGTAGAGGTCCACCCGGTCCACGAAGCCGGAAAGGGCCGCCTCGGCCTCCCGGCCCCGGATCTCCACCGGCGGCATGGCGCCGGCGGCGGAGAACTCCACCTCAAAGCCCACCGGTTCAAAGTCGGACGTCCGCATCTCCCGCCCCAGCTCCCGGACGACGGCCAGCACCTCCGCCTGGTTCCGCCGGAACAGGTACGTCAGGCGCTCCGAGCGCTCCAGCATCCGGTTCAGCGTCTCATCCCGGTAGCCGTCCATGGCCGACCGGGCGATGGCCAGCAGCCGCGCCTCATCCACCCGGCGGAAGCCGCCCTCCTGGCGGACCTGGCGGGCCGTCTGTTCCAGGATCGCGTGGACGAAGGTGCCGTAGGCCGGGGCGTCGAAGTCCGCCTCCTTCCGGGGCCGCAGCCGCAGGCCGTAGCGCAGGAAGTAGGCGCAGCGGCAGGAGGCGTACAGGTCGATCCGGGAGGCCGACAGATAGAGCTTCCGGCCGTAGAGGCCGCGGACGGCGTCCCGCTCCATGGTTCCCAGCCGCGCGCCGCCCATGGCGCGCAGCGCTTCGGCCTCCGCCCGGGCGCCGTCGCCCGCGGCGCCGGCCGGCGCTGCCAGCCGCCCGGCGGCCACGGCCTCGCCCAGCGCTGCCGCATCGTACAGCAGGATCTCCGGCAGCGGCGCATCCGTCCCCAGCGGTGCCTCCGGGAAGAGGCCGCGCAGCCGCGTAAAGAGGTACGACGGCTCCGCCGTGCACCCTATGTAAAGTCGTTCCGCCGGCGCCGTCAGCACCTGGTACAGGGCCGTCAGCTCCCGGTCCAGCTGGTCGCTCCGGCCGGAGGCCACCGGCAGCCCGACGGCCTGGAGCCGGCGGCGGTCCTGCTCCGTCAGCAGGCTCTGCTCCGGCTGGCTGGCCGGGAACACGCCGTCGTCGGCGCCCAGCACGAACATGGCACGGCAGCGGACGAAGCGCATGGCCGCCGGGCCGCCGGCCGTGACGCTGTCGAGGCTGGCGGGAATGGTGCCCACGCGGTACTGGCTGAGGATCGCCGCAAGCAGCGCGGCGAAGTCCTCCGGCGGGCGGATTGTCCGGCCCAGCACGCGGTAGAGCTGCTCCAGCGCCTCGATGACGAGGTCGTACATCTGCCCGTACGCCTGCGCCTGCCGCAGGTCGTCCTCCGAGCGGCAGCGGGCCTCCATCGCCTCCAGCGTCCCGGCCAGGCCGATGCGCTCGAGAAAGTCGTACAGCGCCGTCACCTGCCCGGCGGTGTTCTCCGCGGCCCGGAGGCCGTCCCGCAGCGCCGCCAGCGGCGCCACGGCCGCGGCGCGCAGGCCGTTGAGGCGCTCCAGCGCCGCCTGCGCCGCGTCGTCCAGGGGCAGGCCGACGCCGTCGGGGTGCAGGTCCCAGCTGCGCTCCCAGCGGCGGCCGCGGATGCGCCACGTGCGGGCATAGTTCTCCAGCCGGTCGCAGTCCTCCGGCGGCACGGCGGACAGGCCGGACTTGAGGAACCGCAGCACGTCCTCCGTCTCCATGCCGCCGGTGGCCGCATCCAGCGCCGCCAGCAGCATGCCGGTCACGGGGTCCTGCTCCAGCGGGTCGGAGCCGGAGGCGTACAGCGGAATGGAAAACCGCTGGCAGACGGCCTCCAGCACCGGCCGGTACGTCTCCCAGTCGGCGCAGCAGACGGCCACGTCCCGGTAACGCCAGCCGGCTTCGGCCAGAACCTGGATGCGGCCGGCCACGTCCAGGCAGGCGCCGGCGGCGTCGGCGGACTGGTGGAGCGTCAGTGCCTCCGGTTTCCCGGTCCACGGCGCGCCGCCGCCGAAGAGGCAGCTGCCCAGGTGGCGCAGCTCCGGTGGCCGCGTCTCCGCCCGGGCCAGCTGCTCCACCCGGCACGGCACGTCCAGCCCAGCCGCCAACCGGCGCAGCTGCCGCACCGATTCGGCCGAGACGGCAAAGGGGCCCGCGGCCCCGCCGTCCCCCAGCAGCGCCGCCGTGACGCCGGCTGCGTCCGTCAGCAGTGCCGCCAGCACCGACCGCTCCAGGGCCGTCCAGTCGGTGAAGCCCAGCAGATAGATCTGCCGCCCGGCGGCAAAGGGATGGGCCTCCAGCTGCTCCGCCAGCACGGCCAGCCGGTCATTGGCGTCCTGGCCCATGCCGGCGGAGACCGTCTCCAGGCTCTCCCGCAGCAGCGCCAGCTCCTCCAGCTTCACTGCCAGCTGGCCGCCCACCTCGGCGGCCGCCTTCGTCAGCTGGGCCGCATCCACGCGGCCGGCCTTGAGCTCGTCCAGCACCGCCAGGAGACGCAGCAGGAACTCCGGCTTCCGCAGTCTGGTGCCGTACAGCTTCAGCCGGCTGGAGACGGTCTCCGCCGCCAGCGCCATGGCCAGAAGGCGGCCGCCGCCGTCCAGGGCCGGCCGGCTGACGCCGCCGTACAGCGCGCTGACCCGGTCAGCCAGCCGCGAAAAGCTCAGCACCTCCGCGCTGCGGCAGATGGCATCGCCGCCGGCCTCGCAGAGCAGCCGCTCCGCCTCGTGGGAATACTGCTCCGGCACGATCAGCAGCTGCCCCGTCACACCGGCGGCCGCATCGGCACAGATGCGCTGCAGCACGGTCTGCTGCAGCGTCTGCTGCTCTGCGGCGAGTAAAATCTGAAGCACGGCCTCCCCTCCCGTCTGGAAATCCTTCGGCCTCTAGTGTACCATATCTCCGCAAAAAATGACAGGGCAGCCGACGATTTCGTCAGCCCGGCTTGTCAAAAAGTCTCTTGCGAGATTTTTTAACAAGCCTGTACGAATTTGCAACTTCAAAAAGTTGCAAATTCTGGCCTTTATTGAACGCGAAAGGGGACCCTGACGGTCCCCTTTCACACTATCCCTCCCTCCGAATCCTTCAGACGGCACAGTTTTCTGACAGTCTCAGGACGGCCGACGATTTCGTCAGCCGTCCTGAGACTTGAGTGGTCATGGTGCCGTCAGGAAAACCAGTTTCTGACGGCCTGGAGCCACTCCATGGATTTGAATTTCAGCTCGTATCCGGGCGAGTCCTCGGTGATCAGATGGATTTCCTCCTCAGTCAGGCCGGCGGCCTGGGCGGCCTCCTCCAGATCACCGGCGGCCGGCATGCAGAGGGAGGGAAAGACGACGCACCACCAGTTGTGCCCCGCGCCCGCGCCGATGGTCACGCGCAGGGCCGTATAGCTGCCGGCCGGCAGGGAGAACGTCTCGTATTCCCGGGTGGGGAACAGCTCCTCCCCCAGGGTGGCCGTGGCCCGGTCCGTGCTGCCCAGGGACCGGAGGCAGGCGTTGGCCGCCGACTCGATCTGCGGCAGCCCGGCCTCCAGCGCGGCGCGGGGGTCTTGCGCGTCCTCCAGCAGCGCCGAGGCCTCGGACAGCACCGCGTCGCGCACCTGCAGCTTGATCTGCTGGTCGGCCTCGCTGTCGGAATTGGCCACCACGTGCAGGCGGATCAGCTTGTCGGCCAGGGCCTGCTGCTCCCGGCCCAGGGCCCAGCCGGCCACCAGCACGGAGACGGCCAGGGCCATGAGAATCGATCTGAAAATCGTCTTTTTCATAAAAACACCGTCCAATATGTAGGATACCTACAGATTGGACGGGTTTTTCGGGTTTTATACCTCTTCGCGGAAATTTGTTGCCAAAAACGTCTGATACCCCACCTGCATCAGCGACATGCTGGCCGTGGCGGCGAAATCGAAGTTCTCAAAGATGCCGAACATCACCGAGCCGCTGCCGGTCATGCTGGTGCCCAGGGCGCCGCAGTTCTCCAGCGCGTTCTCAATCTGGAACAGCTCCGGGTGGTCCTGCAGCAGCGCGTACTCAAAGACGTTGAACAGCTGGCAGCCGATCTCCCGCAGGTCCCCCAGCTCCAGGGCGTGGAGCATCTCCCGGTTCTTCGGGTGCGCCGGGATGCGCATATTGTCCAGCTTGCGGTAGAGCTCCGGCGTGGCGGCCGAGAAGTTCGGCCGCACCATCACGTAGTAGCAGTCCGGCATCGGATGCACCGGCATCAGCCGCTCTCCCCTGCCCTCGGCCAGGCAGGGCGCACAGCGGACGCAGAAGGGCACGTCGCTGCCGACCTCCAGCCCGATGCGCTCCAGCTCCTCGCCGGAAAAACGGCAGCCCATGTGGCGGTTCAGCGCGCGCAGCACGGCCGCCGCGTCGGCACTGCCGCCGCCCAGGCCGCCGCCGGCCGGAATGTGCTTCTCAATTTCGATGGTCAGGCCGTCCGGGTCCGCGCCGGCTGCGGCGTAAAATGCCTTGGCGGCCTTGTACGCCAGATTCTTCCGGCCGGTGGGGATCGAGTCGTCCGTGGTGCGCGCCTGCCACGGCTCGCCGGTGCCCAGATGGATCGTCACGGTGTCGCACAGGGTGATGGGCACCATCACCGACGAGATCTCGTGGTAGCCGTCCTCCCGCAGCGGGCCGACGTCCAGCGTCAAATTCAGCTTGGCGTACGCCTTTTCCTCCAGTGTGGTCATCGGGTGATCGTTCTTCCTTCCAGATAGTATCGCTTCTCGCGGGCGTGGCCCATGGAGAAGGTCTTCCGCGGCAGGATGCCGTCGGCAATGACGCCGCGGAACAGCTGGGACTTTTCCATGGCCGGCAGCAGGAATCCGATGGCGCCGTCCCGGGCCGCCAGCGCCTTCAGGTCATCGTCGCCGTGGATATAGTCGATCTCGCCGGGGTGGGCAGCCAGGTACGCATCCAGGAAGCCCTGCAGGGCGCCGACGGCCAGCTGGCTGCGGGCCCGGTCCAGGTACACGGTGCCGTGGTCGGCGCCGATGTACCACTCCACCGGGAAGCCGCCTTCGGCGCAGGCCTCCGCCTCCAGCGCCGCCAGCAGCGCGCGGGGGTCGGTATTGGCCACGACCCGGTGGATGGGCGTGAAGACCTGGGCCTCGTCGTGGATGTTCTCCAGCTCCACCAGGGCGTAGCGCGCCGGATGGTCCGACAGATCCTCGCCGGGGTGGGCGGCCTTCAGCTCCTCGTAACACGCCTTGGCCGTGGCCAGCGAGTGGTTGCCGTCGCCCACGGCGAACACCATCGGCACGCCGGGCAGCCCGCGGTACTTCTCCCCGACCGTGGCCGTATAGGCCGTCAGCCGGTCGCAGAACGCCGCCGCCTCGGCGCCGTCCACCAGCCATCCGGCGATGTGCCCGCCGCCCTCCATGAGCTCGAAATCGTACAGCTTCGTCAGCCGGTCCCGCGCCGCGGCCACCGGCTCGATGAGCACGCGGTCGTGGTCATCTGCCAGCATCAGGATGTGCGGCAGCTCCACCGGCGCGTCCCGGCGGACGCGCATCCGCGGCGGGATGCGCTCCACCACGGTCTTTTCCGTGGCCCGGATGGCCGACGTGGAGCCGGCGGAATAGTCATACGCCTCCAGATCCACCATGCCCACGAGGCCCTTGCGGATGGCGCCGCTCTCCAGCGTCCGCTCCACGTAGACGAAGCTGTCCGGATACGCCCGGAAGATGCCGCGGCGCAGGTAATCGGCCATGTTCCGGTTGATGGCCGCCGTGTGGGCAGCCTCCTGGTCGGTGCCCAGCTCCGCCTCCGGCAGGATCAGGTGAATCGTGGACGGCGCATCCCCCACACAGGCCCGGACCCGGGCCCAGTACTCGGGCTGAGAGGAAAACTGATCGCAGGCAATGACCGCCCACTTCTCCATCTCCACGCCCTGGGGCAGCAGAATCTTTGCGGGGAGGAAGCAATTGCGTTGCATGGTTACCCTTCCTTTCCTGGTGTGGTCTCCTCAAACAGCAGGCGCATCAGCGCCGTGCCCTCTGACACGAACGGGCCCTTCTCACCGTTGGCCTCGGTGTAGGCAAGGCCGGCGGACTGCGGCCGGGTGCTGTCGTAGAGCAGAAACGGCACCGGGTCGCCGTCGTGGGTACGGGTGGACATGAGCGTCTTATGGTCGCTGAGCAGCAGCAGCCGGAAGTCCACGCCGGCGGCCGTCAGGCGCTCCACCAGGGGGCCGACGACGCGCCGGTCCAGGTACTCGATGGACAGCAGCTTCTCGTCCAGCTTGCCGTTGTGGGTCGCCTCGTCGGGGGCCTCCACGTGGACGCAGACGAAGTCGTCGCCGCGCGCCAGGCAGTCCAGCGCCGCCTGGACCTTCCCCTCGTAGTTCGTCTCGGTCTCGCCGGTGGCCCCCTCCACGTGGACCATGTTCAGCCCCACCAGGGCGCCGATGCCGTGCACCAGCGGGACGGCGCTGATGACCGAGCCGGTCCTGTGGTGCGCCTCGCGGAAGCTGGGCAGCTGCACGGCCGTGCCCTCGGCCCAGAACCAGATGCCGTTGGCCGGCAGCAGGCCGGCGGCCCGGCGGCGCTCGTTGTACGGATGGTGCTCCAGGCGGCGGTTGGCCAGGGCCATCAGCTGCCAGAGACGGTCGGCGTTGTCGTTGCCGCGGAGCGCGTACGGCCCGATCTTGCGGCCGAGAATGTCGTGGGGCGGCGTGGCCTCCATGCCGGCCGTATCTCCGCCGGCCTGGATGGCGATGTGCCGGAAGGACGGCGTCGGCTCCACGCGCAGCCGCAGGGCATCGGCCGCCGCACGGAACTCCGGATCGGCGCACAGCCAGGTGATGACTGCCACGGAGTCCTCCCCGTCAATGGAGCCGGCATTGTGGGAGAGGATGGCCTTCTCGCCGAAGGGCTGGTCCCCGTCCTCCAGCGCCACCATGTTGCAGCGGTAGCTGACCTCCCCCGGGGGCACGGAGATGCCGCAGCCGGCAGCCTCCAGCGGGCTCCGGCCGGTGAAGTATTTCCGCGGATCGCAGCCGAAGATGGAGAGGATGGCCGTGTCGCTGCCCGGCGGCATCCCGGGCGGCACCGTCCGGACGCTGCCCAGCAGCGAGCGGGCCGACAGCGCGTCGATCTGCGGCTTCCTCGCAGTTTCCAGCGGCGTCTTGCCGCCCAGCTCCGGCACGGGATTGTCCGCCATGCCGTCTCCTATGACGAGCAGATATTTCATTCGGTTCTCACATCCAGTTTCCAACAGTTTTGCCAGAAGGCATTTTTGTCATTTTACCACAAAGCGCCGCAAACAAAAAGCCCCGCACGAGAAAAAACGCGCATAATTGTCCAGTCCGGCGCGCATACTACGGCCATCCGGAGGATAGGAGGATAGACAATGGATACTGCAGCGTTGATTCTCACCATCGTAGGTGCCATCAACTGGGGCCTGGTCAGCGTGTTTCAGTTCGACCTGGTCGCATGGCTCTGCGGCGGGCAAACGGCGTGGCTCAGCCGCGTGATCTACGGCATCGTCGCCCTGGCCGGCCTCTGGTGCATCTCCCTGCTGTTCAAGCGCGGGACGCACCGGGACACGGACGTACAGCACCGGCCGGCAACCTGAAACATTCCGGGCGGATGGAGACCCATCCGCCCGGAATTCCATATCTGCATCCGTCTCACGGCACGCGGACGATGCACTCCAGGCGCTCGCCGCCGAGGATCGTGTAGACCGTGGCCGTTCCGGAGGCCAGCGCCGTGACGATGCCGTTGCCGTCCACGGAGATGACCGAGGCGTCGCTGACGTTCCAGCCGCCGGAGACCCCGTCCACCACCGAGATCTCGAAGCTCTCGCCCACGTTCAGCGTCACATCGGTGTGGTCCAGCTGGTAGCCGGAGCCGGGCGTATTCTCCGCCGTGCCCTCGTCGGGGCGGTTCACCGTGGTGAAGCTGCAGCGGACGATGCACTCCAGCTCCTTATCGTTGACCGTGGCCGTAACGGTGGCCGTGCCGCCGCCCACCGCCGTGACCTCACCGTTGGTGACGGTGCAGACGCTGGCGTCCGACGTGCTCCATGTGATGGTCGCGCCGTCCGGCGCATCGAGCACCTGGATGGTGGCCTGCCCGCCAGCAGAGAACAGCGTGAAATCCGTGACGCTGAGATAGGCGTTGTTCTCCTGGCTGTTGGAGAAGTCGCAGTTGACCTCCACCTCCGCCGTGAAGCTGCCGCAGGCGGCCGTGACGGTGGCTGTGCCGCCGTCCACCGCCGTGATGACGCCCTGGCTGTCCACCGTGCAGATGGAAGGATCCGAGGAGGTCCAGGTGATGGTCTCGGTGCAGCCGACCGGCTCTGCCGTGGCGGTGACGACGGTGGAGATGCCGGCCGCGTTCATCCGCACCGAAGCCGGGCTGACGGTCAGTCCGGTGCAGAGGACCTCCGTGGGCGTGCCGGCATTCGGATCGGCATCCTCGTCGGCGCCGGAGGTGTCACCGGTCTGTGCGGCATCCTCTTCCTCAATGGGCAGGTTCAGCGAGGTGTCGTCCGGCTCCTGCTTGGGCGAAAAGACGCCCACGGCGTACAGCGCGTACAGGGCGCCGATGACCACCGCGATGCCCAGAATGACGCAAATCAGGATGCTGAGGCCGCGGGGAATCCGGTCTCCGCGGTCCTCCTGGCGCGCTCCCTTCCGGCGCCTGCTGCCGGCGCGTTCCCGCTGCGGCGCTCTGTCCTCCTGCCGGGATCCGGCGGACTCGCGGCGGCCGGCGGACGCACGGCCTCCGGCGCTCCGGCGCTCCGACGGCAGGTCGTCCAGCAGCGGCAGGTCCACCTCCGCGGCGCTCTGGTCCTCCTGGATGCTGCCGCAAAGGGGGCAGCGCTGTTCGGTATCGTCGTATTCCGTTCCGCAGTAATCGCAGATGATGCGGGCCATAAGTTCCTCCTATTCCCAGGCGCACCGCTCCGGCGGCGCGCCAGTCGCTTTTTGTCGTCGCGGGTATTTTACCACAGATTCCCGCAAATTCCAATGGGGAATCGTGGCAGCCGTGAAAGGATCTTGCATTTTGCCGGAAGATGACATAAAATACGGATGTGCGGCGGTGTGCGATACCGCAGATGGGATGTGAGAACCGATGTTGAAGTTCACGAAAATGCACGGCCTCGGCAACGACTATCTCTACGTCTTTGGCGAGCCGAAGGATCCGGCCGGGACGTCCCGGCTGCTCTCGGACCGCCATTTCGGCGCCGGTTCCGACGGGATGATCTGGATCTCCCCCTCCGATATCGCCGACTTCAAAATGCGGATCTTCAATGCAGACGGCAGTGAAGCCAGGATGTGCGGCAACGGCATCCGCTGTGTGGGCAAATACGTCTATGACAAGGGCTATACCGACAGGACCCGGCTGAAAATTGAGACTCTGTCCGGCATCCGCACGCTGCTTCTCCACGTGGCGGACGGCTGTGTGGACACGGTCACGGTGGACATGGGGCCGGCTGTTCCCGCCCCGGAGCAGACGCTCTCCGCCGGCGGCCGTTCGGTGACGGTTACGCCGGTTTCGGTGGGCAACCCCCACGCGGTCCTGTTCGTGGAGGACATGGAAGCCGCCCCGCTGACGACCCTGGGGCCGGTGCTGGAGCGCCACGCGGCGTTCCCGGACGGCGTCAACGTCGAGTTCGTGCAGGTCTGCAGCGAGACGGAGCTGCGCATGCGCGTCTGGGAGCGGGGCAGCGGCGTCACCATGGCCTGCGGCACCGGTGCCTGCGCCAGCGTGGCCGCCGCCATCGCCCGCGGCTTCTGCCGGTACGACACGCCCATCACGGTCCTGCTGGACGGCGGGCCGCTCCAGATCCGGATTGCCCCGGATCACACGGCGGTCATGACTGGCCCTGCCGTGACGGTCTACGAGGGCGAGACGGCGCTGGTCTGAAGCCGGCGCCCGGGCGCGAAAGATTCCCCGATACAAGGAGGCGGTTGTGATTGCCTGAACTGAAGCTCATATCCCCGCTGCTGGACGGCATGGAGGTCGTTTCCTGCCTGGCAGACGGCAGCGGCGTCTCCGTCTACCTGCTCCGGAGCAGCCGGAACGGTCAGACGTATGTGCTCAAGCACATCTCCATCCCGGAGTCCCAGACCCAGGTGGACGCGCTGCTCTTCACCGGTGCAGCGGCGGACGAGGAGGCGGCGCAGCACTACTATGAGCAGCTGGTGGAGGATTACAAGGACGAGCTGGCGGACCTGGACATGCTGCGCAGCAGCGCCAACTTCGCCACGTATCTGGACTACCAGGTCTGCCCCAAGGAGGAAGGCATCGGCTTCGAGATCTACCTGCTCTCCGAGCACTGGCAGACGCTGGTGGAGTACCTCCACGAGAACGCCATGACGCACCTGAAGGCGCTGAACCTGGGGCTGGACCTCTGCACGGCGCTCTGCGACCTGCGCACCCACGGGCTGATCCACCGGGACATCAAGCCGGAAAACATCTACCTCAACGGACTCAATGGCTTCATGCTCGGCGACCTGGGCGTGGCGCGCATCGACAACCTCAAGTACTGCTCCATGCCGGAGCGGATGATTACGGAGTATACCGCCCCGGAGCTGATGGACATCCTGAATCCCATCAACACCACCATCGACATCTACTCCATCGGCATGGTGCTCTACCGGATTCTCAACGGCAACCACGGCCCCTTTGAGGACGAAAAGACGTCCCCCAAGGCTGCCAACAAGCGGCGCATCAGCGGCGAGCCGCTGCCGGCTCCCCTGTACTGCGACTACGAGCTGACGGAGATCCTCCTGAAGGCCTGCGCCTTCCGGCCGGAGGACCGCTTCCAGACGCCGGAGGAGCTGATGCAGGAGCTGGTGCTCTACATGAAGCGCAACAGCGTCACGGATTCGCTGATCGTCCCGCCCATCATCACCGACTCCGACATCGTCCTGACCCGTGAGGAGCTGGAGGAGGAGGTGGAGCCGGTCCGCTTCGCCGACGTGGAGGAGATGGACGAGGAATTCGTCCAGAGCTTCTCGCCGGACACCCAGAGCCACGGCAGCGCCGAGGACCTGCTTCCGGAGGAGCCGCCGGCACCGCCGGGCGGTCCGCCGGGTGAGCCGGCCTTCGCGGCCCCGCAGATGAGTGCGCTGCCGGATCAGGAGGAGCCCTCCCCGGCCCCGCAGCCGCCGCCCAGGCAGCCGCGGAAGCGGCGGCGCATCTGGATCCCCATCGTGGCCGGGATCGTCGCCGTAGCAGTCATCGCATGCTGCGTCTACTTCCTGGTGCTGGGCGGGCCTGCCATCCATGTGACCTCCATTGAGGCCACCGACCGCGGCACCGACTACCTGGTCGTCCAGGTGGACGCCGGCAGTACCGGTGAGCGGCTGATCCTCCGGTGTACCGACACGTACGGCAACGTCCGCGAGGCCGCCTACACCGGCGGCGAGGTGACGTTCCGTGAGCTGGAGCCCGGCACCCAGTACTCCATCACCGTCGTCTCCGACGGCAACCGGCGGCTGACGGGCACCACCTCCGCCATGTTCTCCACGGTGGCCACCACGGAGATCGTCAGTTTCACCGCCGCCTCCCCGGCCACCGGCCAGGCCCAGCTGACACTGGTCATCAGCGGCCCGGCTCCGGAGGAATGGACCGTCCGGTACTCCGCCGACGGTACGGAGCCGCAGGAGGTCGTATTCTCCGGCACCTCCGTCACCATCTCCGGCCTGGAAAACGGCCTTACGTACACCTTTGAGCTGCTGCCCACCGAGGACATTCAGCTCAGCGGCCAGACCACCCTGGAGTTCTCCACGGGTCCGGAGGTGGAAATCTCCGATCTGCAGGCATCGATCCTGGCGTCCGACGCCATCCGCGTCACCTGGAGCTGCGGTGAGTACGTACCGGACGAGTGGTCCGTCACCTGCACCGGCACGGACGGCTCCATCCTGACGGAGACCGTCACCGAGCAGGCCGCGGAGTTCACCGGCCTGACCGCCGGTGAGACGTACACCGTTTCGGTCACTGCCGTGGGCGCGACTGCGCCGGCCACTACGACGGTGACGCCAACGGCCGCCACCGTTTCGGCCATGGCCGCCGCGGTGCAGGAGGACGGCTCGGTGCTCGTCTCCTGGATGACCGACGCGGCCGAAGCCAGCTGGCAGCTGCTGGTCTCTGTAGAAGGCGGCAGCGCCGGCCTGAGCAGCACCGTGTCCGTGACGGGCAGCGAAACGACGCTGACCGGCCTGATCCCCGGTGAAACGTACACTCTGGAGCTCCGCACCGCCACCGGCGAGCGGCTGGGCGGCGCCGCCTCCACCACGGTGGCGATGCCGGCAGCCGGCACCTTCAGCAGCTACGGCGTGACCCGCTTCTTCCTGGGCCTCTTCGTCCGGCCCGCCAGCGAGAACTGGACCGTCAACCAGCTGCAGACTATGACGGACCCGACGTTCGCCACCTCCGACGGCATCGTCTTTGCGCTGGAGAGCCTGACCGGCCGGGAGTCCAGCGACGACACCGTGGAGCTGATTTACGTGATCGAGGACGCCTCCGGCGTTCCCGTCTCCACCGGTACCCGCACGGCCACCTGGGACGAGCTCTGGACCGGCGACCTGATCCTCGGCGAAGCGGCCGAGACGCCGCAGGAGGCCGGTACGTACACGCTGCGGATCTACCTCAACGGCCAGGACGCGGCCTCGCGGGAGTTCACCGTCCAATAAGAAGCGATGAAGCGCATCCCCACAGACGGGGATGCGCTTCCCTTTCCCGCAGCGGCAGGATCGACGCCGATCGCGCGGGGCACGGTGTCAACTGCATCGCACAAGAACCCCGCCGGGGCACAATCCCGGCGGGGAAAAATCTGCGGTTCAGCCGTCCGGCAGCGTCCGGAGCAGCAGGTCCACGTAGAAGCTGTTGTTGATCATGAACGGATAGTTGACGATCAGCAGGTCGTCCACGCCCTGCTCCGCGGCAAACTGCGGCAAATCCAGGGTCGGAAGCCCCTCCTGGTTGAACTCCCGCGGGTCGATGACGACGATCTTGCTGTAGTGGCTCGTCAGGAACGGCACCAGGGCGTTGCCGTACGACTCCTTGATGACCATGCACACCGGACCGTCCTCCACGGCCGTCTCGATGATGCAGACCGGCGTGTCGCCGCCGATGAAGCAGAGATACTTGTTGCTGACCGACTCGTCGAGCTTCGTGTAGACGACGCTGATGGGAATGCCGTCCGACAGCGTCGTGTCGGAGTAATACCGGGCGTGGGTCTCCACCACCGGCAGGTAGTACGTCAGGGTATCGGGGTTCTCCCGCAGCGCCTCGCTCTGGGGGTACTGGGCGGTATACGTATACATGGTGCCCAGGAAGTTCTCGTACGTACCCGTCTCGAACTGATCCAGCGGCACAGGCTCGAAGCCGGCAGCGGCGCAGTAGCTGGTATACGCGTAGTAGGCGCCCAGCGCCGTCCAGTGGTGGTCTGTGCGGAAGTAGAGATACTCGTCGGCATGCTCCCGCAGCGCGGAGTACGCGTCGACGGTGACGACCTGGTCGCTCATGCTGGAGTAGCAGAGGTCGATCATGTCCTTCTGGGAGTGAGCGCCGGTGTGGAAGCTCTCCGGCGAATAGAACTCACCGGAGTTGGGCGTCACCAGAGAGAGCGTACGCACGCCCGACAGCGCCGCGGCAATCTGGCTGACGGCATCGGCGTAGGAGACGATGACAGAATCGGTGGCCGTGGGGATGTCCATGGCGTTGTCGCCGACGACGATGACCGTGCCGATGCCCGTCGCCTGGGACTCGTCGGGCACGTCCAGCTCCGGCGGGTCCTCCGTCTCCTCAGGCGGCGTCTGCTCGGCGTCCGGCGTGGAGCCCGTCTGGTCAGCCGGGGTGTCGCCGCCGTCCGTCGGCGGCGTACTCTCCGAGTCGGGCTGGCCGCCGTTGAGCGCGTTTTCCACATCGTGGAGGGATTCGCCGCCCTGCTCGGCGCCGCCGGCAAAGTCGATGGCCAGATAGTTGTCCGTTCCGGAATAATAGTAGAAGCGGTTCAGCAGCCGGTTCAGGCCCATCAGCTGCTCCCGGAACGGGAAGGTGTCTGCGTAATAATTCTCCACCTCCTGCAGGTAGGAGGCGTCCGCCAGGCCGCTCCAGGAAAACTCCGGCGGCGTGAGCGGCCGGTTCTCCGTCGACATGGTCGGGTTCGTGTCCACCAGGGAGAGAATGCCCAGGGCCGCCATGATCGCCACCAGGGAGCCCATGAGGCCGAGATACAGCTTTTTCAACGGATTCCCTCCTCAGAAGCGGAAATACAGGAACGGATTGTAGCTGGAGCCGATCAGCGAGATCGTGGACAGGGCCAGCAGCACCAGATCGAACACGTACAGCACCACCACGTAGACCATCCGTTTACGCGGCTTCCGCCGCCGGTCCTCGGCGCAGAGCCCGCTGAACAGCATTCCCACGAACCGCGGCAGCTGGGTGCAGCCCACGGCGCACAGCAGCAGCAGCGGCAGGTTGTTGAGCAGCGTGATGTTGATCTGCCCGCTGGTGAGTCCGGCGCCGGAGAAGCCGAACAGCAGTCCGAAGGTCTGGCCCAGGCGGCTCATGTCGGTGCAGTAGAACAGGACCCAGCCCATGACCACCAGGAAGAAGGTCAGGATCTGACGCAGGACGCCGGGAATCCTGGTGAACACCTGGGGGAACGTCTTTTCGATCAGCAGGAGCACGAAGAAGTAAAAGCCCCAGAGAGCAAAGTTCCAGCTGGCGCCGTGCCACAGGCCCGTCAGCACCCAGACCACCAGCAGGTTCACGACCTGATGGCGCCGGTTGCCGCCCAGCGGGATGTAGACGTAATCCCGGAAGAAGCTGCCCAGGGAAATGTGCCACCGCCGCCAGAACTCCGTGATGGACTTGGAAATATACGGCAGGTTGAAATTCTCCGCGTAGCGGAAGCCGAAGATCCGCCCCAGGCCGATGGCCATATCGGAATAGCCGGAGAAATCGTAGTAGATCTGGAAGGTATACATCAGGATGCCGAGCCAGCCGCCCAGGGTGGTGGCCGAGGAGAGGTCTCCGCCGAGCATCTGCGTGGCGACGCTGCCGGCGTAGTTGGCCAGCAGGACCTTCTTGCCCAGGCCGATGCAGAAACGCAGCACGCCGTAATAGATGCTCGAGAGCTTGACTTCCCGCTTGGCGATCTGGGGCTCGATCTCCGAGTAGCGGACGATGGGGCCGGCGATCAGCTGCGGGAACAGGGCCACGTACAGCAGGAAGTCCCGGTATGACCGCTGCACCGCCACGGTGCCGCGGTAGACGTCGATGACGTACGACAGCGTCTGGAACGTGTAGAACGAGATGCCGATGGGCAGCACCACGTCCGGCACCGGCAGGGAGAGCCCCAGCCGATTCAGGTTCTCCACCAGGAAGCCGATATATTTGAAGTACCCCAGCAGCGCCAGGTTGAACACCACAGAGGCGATCATCAGTGCTCTGGCGTGACGATTCCGGCCGCCGTCACCGATGAGGCGGCCGAAGCCATAGTTGACCAGCGCCGAGAACATCAGCACCAGTACGTAGACCGGCTCGCCCCAGGCGTAAAAGAACAGGCTGAAAACCACCAGGAGCCAGTTCCGGTACGAGATGGATTTGCCGGCGAAGTAGAGGATCAGGCAGGCCGGCAGAAACAGATACAAAAAGATCAGACTGGAAAAAACCACGTTCTCTTTCTCCCATAGATTTACATAATCTAATTGGCGTTGCTGCCTTTTATGTTATCAGACCCGCGGCAGAAAAGCAACTGCTTTTTCCGACCTCCTCCAACTTTTTTCGCCACCGTACCCGGACCGGGCCGGTGAACAAAATTCCGGAAACCGTTCATTGACACCCGGCTGTTCCAGTTGCTATACTGAATTAGATGTTGACATAATCGAACAGCGAGGGAGCACCATGGAACACTACATTACCGCCGAACACGTCTCGAAGATCTACTGCTCCGGAGACGTGGAGACCCGGGCGCTGCATGACGTCAGCTTCACGGTCGACAAGGGGGAAATCTGTGTCATCGTCGGCGCCTCGGGCGCCGGCAAGACGACGCTGCTGAACATACTCGGCGGCATGGACACGCTGACCTCCGGCCGGATTCTTCTGGACGGTCAGGAGATCTCCGCCTACAATCAGCGGCAGCTGACCACGTACCGGCGGTACGACATCGGCTTCGTCTTTCAGTTTTACAATCTGATTCCCAACCTGACGGCGCTGGAGAACGTGGAGCTGGCCTCCCAGATCAGCCGCAACCCGCTGGATCCGGCGGAGGTGCTGGCCCAGGTCGGGCTGGCGGAGCGGGCGTCCAACTTCCCTGCCCAGCTGTCCGGCGGCGAGCAGCAGCGGGTGGCCATTGCCCGGGCGCTGGCCAAGAATCCGAAGCTGCTGCTCTGCGACGAGCCCACCGGCGCCCTGGACTATGCCACGGGCAAGGCCGTGCTGAAGCTGCTGCAGGACACGTGTCGCCGCTCCGGCATGACCATCGTCATCATCACCCACAACAAGGCCCTGACCGGCATGGCTGACCGGGTGATCTCCATCAAGAGCGGAACCATCTCCTCCGTCCGGCGCAACGAGCACGTGACGCCGGTGGAGGACATCGACTGGTGATCCCATGCTGACGAAGCTCTGCCTGCGGGATATCCGCACGACCATCGGAAAATTCGCGGCCATCGCCGCCATCATTGCCCTGGGCGTCGGCCTGTTCGCCGGCCTGCGCGTCTCGCGGACGGCCATGCTGGCCACCGGGCAGCAGTATCTGGAGGATCTGCGGTTCTTCGACTTCCGCCTCATGTCGACGCTGGGCTTTACGGACGACGATGTGGCCGCCTTTGCGGGCCTGGACGGCGTGGCGGCGGCCGAGGGCGCCGTGTTTCAGGATGCGCTGTTCATCGGGGAGGACGGGTCCGACAGCGTCGCCGTGTTCCACTCGCTGACGAGCCGGGTCAATCTGCCGGACGTGGTGGCCGGCCGGATGCCGGAGGCGCCGGACGAGTGCCTCGTGGACGCCGACTACTTCTCCGCGGACGACCTGGGCGGCACGCTGACCCTCTCCGCCGACAACGACGCGGATACGCTGGATCAGTTCGAGGCCGACACCTTCACCATCGTGGGGCTTGCCAACTCCCCGCTTCACATCAACTATGAGCGCGGCAGCACCAGCCTGGGAAACGGCACGGTCAGCTGCTTCGTCTACCTGCTGCCGGAGGCCTTCACGGCCGACTACTACACGGAGCTGTACGTGACCATGGCGGAGACGGCCGATCTGTACTCCGACGAATACACGGCCCTGGCCGACGCCCTGGAGCCGGCAGTGGAGGCTCTGCTGGCGGAGCGGGCCGAAGTGCGCTTCGACGAGCTTTACGCCGAGGGGCGCCAGGAGCTGGATGACGGCTGGGCCGAGCTGGCCGACGCCCGTCGGGAATACGCCGACGGCGAGGCCGAGGCGGAGCAGGAGTTGGCCGATGCCCGGCAGGAGCTGGAGGACGCGCGCCGGGAGCTGGACGACGGCTGGGTCGAGCTGGAGGACGGCTGGAACACCTACTACGCTGAGATCGCCGACGCCCAGCAGGAGCTGGCCGATGCCGAGCAGGAGATCGCCGACGGTGAACAGGAGCTGGCCGACGCGCTGCAGGAGCTGCAGGACGGCGAGGCCGATTATCTGGACGGGCAGCAGGAGCTGCAGGACGGCGAAGCCGACTACCAGGACGGCCTGCAGACGTACCAGGACGGCCTGGCTGAGTACGAGGACGGCAAGGTCCGCTACGAGCAGGGCGTGGAGCAGTATGAGGAGGGCCTGGCCGCCTACGAGGAGGGCCTGGCCGAGTACGAGGCCGGCCTGGCCGCCTACAACAGCGGGCGGAATCAGTACAGCCAGGGGATGGCGGAGTTCCAGGCGCAGCAGGCGCAGATGGATCAGCTGCTTGACTCTTTGGTTACTGGCCTCCAACGCTATGGAATCACAACGCAGGACGAACTGTTGTCGGCGCTGCGGTCTGAGGCGGAACCGATTACAGCAGTTACTAATGAAATACTATCTATGTTAGCTGGTCAGATACCCGGCGCACCTTCCGATGCAGACGCCCTTCTCGTTGCCGTCGACGCGATGGAAGCCGGCTCGGCCCAGATGGACAGCGCCTCCGCGCAGCTCAGCGAGGCGCGGGCGGAGCTGGCGGCAGCCCGGGAGCAGCTGGAGGAGGCCAAGGCCGAGCTGGACGACGCCAAGGCGCAGCTGCTGGACTCCCAGACGCAGCTCTCCGACGGCTGGGCCGAGCTGGAGAGCGGCCGCGTGGAGCTGGAGGACGCGCGGCAGCAGCTGGACGACGGCTGGGCCGAGCTGGCCGACGCCCGCCAGGAGCTGGACGACGGCTGGGCCGAGTACAACGACGGCCTTCTGGATCTGGAGGATGCCCGGCAGCAGCTGGCGGACGGCCGCCGGGAGCTGGATGTGGAGTCCGCCAGCGGCCGGCAGGAGCTGTACGACGCGGAGCAGGAGCTCAACGACGGCGAGGCCGACTACGCCGAGGGGCTTGTGGAGTACGCCGACGGCGAGGCCGAGGCGGAGCAGGAGCTGGCCGACGCCGCCCGGGAGATCACCGACGCGGAGCAGGAACTCAACGACGGCGAGGCGGAGCTGGCCGATCTGGAGCCGGCGGACACGTACGTCCTGGGCCGGGACACGAACGTCGGCTACGTCTGTTTCGAAAACGACACGAACATCGTCGCCAGCGTGGCGCGCGTGTTCCCTCTGTTCTTCTTCCTGGTGGCGGCCCTCGTCTGCATCACCACCATGACGCGCATGGTGGAGGATGACCGGACGAAGCTGGGCGTCCTCAAGGCCCTGGGCTACTCCGGCGGAGCCATCATGGGCAAGTACCTGCTGTACGCCGGCAGCGCATCGCTGCTGGGCTGCGTCCTGGGCTACCTGGGCGGCAGCTGGCTGTTCCCGAAGGTGTTCTGGGTGGTGTACGGCATCATGTACAGCTTCTCCTACCCCATCCGCTTCGTGCTGGACTGGCAGCTGGCGGCCTTCTCCATCGGGCTCTACCTGCTCTGTGCCCTGGGCTCCACGTGGCTCGTCTGCCGGAGCTCCCTGCGGGAGGTAGCGGCGGAGCTGATCCGGCCCAAGGCGCCGAAGGTGGGCAAGCGGATCCTGCTGGAGCGGCTGACGTTCCTCTGGAAGCGGCTGTCGTTCCTGCACAAGGTCTCGGCCCGGAACATCTTCCGGTACAAGAAACGCCTGTTCATGATGGTGCTGGGCATCGGCGGCTGCACGGCGCTGCTGCTGACGGGCTTCGGCATCCGGGACTCCATCTCCAACATCGTCGACTTCCAGTTCGACGAGATCGCGCTGTACGACAGCACCATCACCTTCCAGGATCCCCTGGACGGACAGGCGCAGGACGCCTTCCGGACAGACTGCGCCGGCACGGTGGCCGACGCGGTGTTCTACCACGGCGGCACTGTGGACGTCAGCGCCGGTGCTGTGACGAAGTCGGTCAACCTGGTAGCCGCCGAAAGCGACGTCACGGCCGTCTGGGACTTCCACCTGGACGGTGAGACCATCCCCTACCCCGGCGACGGCGAGGCGCTGATCACCAACGGCCTGGCGGAGGCGCTGGGCGTCTCGGTGGGAGACGCCATCACCGTCCGGGACGGCGACATGAACCAGATGGAGCTAACGGTCTCCGGCATCTTTGAGAACTACATCTACTACTATCTGTTCCTGACGCCGGAGACGTACGAGGCCCAGATCGGCGCGGCGCCGGAGATCAAATCGGCCTTCGTCCGGGACGCGGAGGGGCTGGATCCCCACGCGGCGGCGGCGGAGCTGCTGCGCCGGTCGGACGTGGCGTCCGTCTCCGTCAACGCCGACATGCGCGACCGGATCGGCTCCATGCTCGGCAGCCTGGACTACGTCGTCCTGCTGGTGATCCTCTGCGCCGGCAGCCTGGCCTTCATCGTCCTCTACAACCTGACGAACATCAACATCACCGAGCGCATCCGGGAGATCGCCACCATCAAGGTGCTGGGCTTCTATCCGGGCGAGACGGCGGCGTACGTGTTCCGGGAGAACGTGGTGCTCACGGGCATGGGCGCCGCGGTGGGCATCGTCCTGGGCAAGCTGCTCCACGCGTACGTCATGGCCCAGATCCGCATCGACATGATGCACTTCGAAGTCCGGGTGGCGCCGCTGAGCTACGGCCTGGCCTTCGCACTGACGTTCGTCTTTGCGGCAGTGGTCAACCTGGTGATGTACCGGAAGCTGCAGAGGATCAACATGGCCGAATCCCTGAAGTCCATCGAGTGAGCGCCGGAAAACCCAACGAGAAACCATAGAATCCAACATCTTTTTCTTGCTTTTCCCACAAGAGGTTGCTATAATATTGTTACAATTCGCGTCAGCCGCCGGGACACGTGGATGTTCCGGCGGCTGGTGCGGAGATTTCAGACATGCAACCGCTTGGCGGCGACTATGCAGAGGATGTGCACCCATGCTGGCAATCGAACGGAAAAATGAAATTCTCAACAAGCTGCGCCTGGAGCAGCGGGTCCTGGTCAGCGAGCTGGCCGCCCACTACGGCGTCACGGAGGAGACCATCCGCCGCGACCTGGACAAGCTGGAAAAGGAGGGCTACGCCACCAAGACGTACGGCGGCGCCATCTGGGGCAACAGCACCAAGACGGATCTCTCCTACACCATCCGCAACAAGACGAACGTGGAGGCCAAGCGGGCCATCGCCCAGCTGATCTGTGCCAGCATCGTCGACGGCGACCACATCATGCTCGACGACAGCTCCACCTCCCTCTACATCGCCAAGCAGCTGAAGGAAAAGAAGGATCTGACCGTCATCACCAACTCCGTGGAGATCGTCCTGGAGCTGAGCGACGTGAAGGGCTGGAACGTGCTCTCCACCGGCGGCAGGCTCAAGACGGACACCATGGCGCTGATCGGCTCCCAGTGTCACCAGATGATCCGAAACTATCACGTGGACAAGGCCATCATGTCGTGCAAGGGCATCGACCCCGCCGGCGGTGTCACCGACTCCAGCGAGGACCACGCCTCCACGAAGCAGGCCATGATGGCCGCCGCCACCCAGACGTTCCTGGCGGTGGACGCCTCCAAGTTCGACAAGATCTCCTTCATCAAGATCGCCGGGCTGACCGACTTCGACTGTGTCGTCACCAACCGGGAGCCCAGTCAGAGCTGGCTGCAGCTCTTCCGGCAGCAGCAGCTCCGCTGCCTCTATCCGGAGGCATAACTAAAAAGGCCGCCGCGGCATGCAGAAGCATGCCGCGGCGGCCTTTTTCAATCCGGCGAACGGACCGTCGGCGCCAGAGCCAGCAGGGCCAGGAGATTCGGGAGGGCCATCAGGCCGTTGGACACGTCCGCCAGCGCCCAGATCAGCTCTGCCGACACGTACGGCGCCGCCAGCACCGCCGCGATGCACACCCCGCTGCAGACGACAGCGGCCCGCCGGCTGCCGCCGGTCAGGTACGCCAGGCACGACTGGGTGTAAAAATGCCAGCCGAGAATCGTGGCGAAGGCGAACAGCACGAGGCTGACCATCAGCAGAAACCGCGACAGGGACGGCGGCAGCGGCAGCCCCCGAACGAAGGCCAGGGCCGTGACGGCGGCACCGGTCTCCCCGATCCGCCAGGCGCCGGTGAGGACGACGGAGAGCCCCGTCAGCGTACAGAGGACGACCGTGTCCACGAACGTGCCCGTCATGGCCACCAGCCCCTGCCGCTCCGGCGAGGTCGTGCGGGCCGAGGCGGCGGCAATAGCCGCCGTGCCCATGCCGGCCTCGTTGGTGAAGATGCCGCGGGCGATCCCCTGCCGGGCCGCCACGATGGCCGAGCCCACGGCGCCGCCGGTGACGGCCGCCGGGTCGAAGGCGCCGCGGACGATCTCCCCCACCGCCGCCGGGACGGCCGGGAGGTTCCACAGAACCAGCAGCAGGTTCACGGCCACGTACCCCACAGCCATGAACGGGACGACGGCCTCCGCCGCCCGGGCGATGCGCCCCGCGCCGCCCAGCAGGACGGCGGCGGCCGCCACCGTCAGCACCAGCCCGGCGGCCACGGCCGCCGGGGACCGGTACGCGCCGAACAGGAAGAGGCCGCTGCGGCCGTCGAAGTCCGGGCAGAAGAAGCCCTCCACCGCCGCGGCGACGCTGCCGGCCTGGGCGAAGGTGCCGATGCCGAACACGCCGGCGAACACGGCGCAGGCGGCGTACACCCGGGCCGGCCACCGCCAGCCCAGGCCGCCGGCCATGTAGGCAAAGGGTCCGCCGCGCAGGACGCCGTCGGCGCCCCGCGTCCGGTGCCGGACGGCCAGGCAGCCCTCGGCGTACTGGGTAGCCATGCCCAGCAGGGCCGCCAGCACCATCCAGAACAGCGCCCCCGGCCCGCCGGTGACGAGGGCGGCGGCCACGCCGACGATGTTGCCGGTGCCGATGGTGGCGGCCAGGGCCGTGCACAATGATGCAAAGGGCGAGACGGTCCCTTCTGCGCCGGGCTCCTCCCGGAAGATGCTGCGGAGCCCCTCTCCCAGCCGCCGGAACTGGACGCCCCGCAGGCGGACCGTATACACCAGGCCCACGGCCAGCAGCAGCCCCATCAGCGGCGCGCCCCAGACCAGGGCCGTCAGCCGCTCCACCGCCTGCGCCATCTCCCCGCCCCCTCTCGCCGCCATTGTATGCGGCGGAGGGGGCGATTAGGACAGGCGGCTACTCGGCCTCCCGCAGCCGCTCCACGATGCTGTGCCGGGCGATGCGGCCGTAGCAGAGGGCCGGAACCACAGCGGCGATCACCAGCAGGATCGGCGCGCACACCGCGATGGGCAGCGCCGTGAACCGGTAGGAGAAGAACCAGAACAGGCTCTCCAGCGTCTGCCGCAGCAGCGGCCCCATCAGGGCCGACAGCACCAGCGACGCCGCCAGGGAGATCACCGCGTAGAACAGTCCCTCGCACACCAGCATGGTGCGCAGCTGCCGGCCGGTCATGCCGATGGACTGGAGCATGGCGAACTCCCGCCGGCGGGTGATGATCCCCGTCAGCACTGCGTTGCAGAAGTTCAGGACGCCCACCAGCCCCACGATGGCCGACAGGACGCCGCCCAGCAGCAGGAACATGCTGCGGAAGCTCTCAAATTCGGCGGCGTACGTGGCCTTGCTCTCGTAGTCCAGGGCCGGATTGACGTTCTCGGTGTAGTTCTGCAGGAACTGGTCCACCTGGTCCTCCATGCCCTCCTGCACGTCCCAGGCGTAGTAGAGGACCGTCTCGGTGCCCGTGTCGGCGCAGAAGGTTTCGGCGTTGAGGATGAACTCGTCGGCGCCGTAGTACCGGTAGCTCATGGCGCTGGGGATCGTCACCAGGGCCGTCACGGTGTATTCCTCGTCCCGGTACTCCAGCGGGCGGGAATCGTACGGCACCGCCGAGAGGTCGGCGTCCTCGCCGTAGACCTCGCCGGTGTCGGGGTTGAAGTGCTCCCACTTCGTCACGTACCGCAGCGTGACCGTGTCACCCACCCGGGCCCACTGGGATTCGGGGATGACGTTGCCGTAGTCGTCGGTGCTGACCACGGCGGCGATGGCGCGGCTGCCGGGCTCGTAGACGGGCGACAGGTCGCCCTCCACCACCTGCAGCTTGTCCAGGCAGTAGGGCTCCATGCCGTACAGCTGGGCCCGGTCCTCCAGGAGCCCGTCCTCGTTCCGGTTGGCCCAGGCTGCCAGGTTGTCGAGCTCTTCGGCCGTGTACGGGAACTGGCTGCGCATGGCGCGGAAGTATTCCTCGGTGACGTACTCCAAGGCGGAGATGGTCAGGCCGTACGTCCGGCCGCCTTCGGCCACGAATCCGTTCTCCTCCAGGGCTGCGATGTCGACCTCCGAGAGGGCCAGGTCCTCGAAAAACCCGGTATTGGCCGTCTGGAAGTACGACGCCTCGGCCACCTGGTAGTCGGCAGCCATGCGGGCCAGGTACTTGTCCATGTCGAAACCCACGGCGAACGTAACGGTCAGCGTCAGCAGCACCAGCGCCAGGGACAGGGAGAGGATCGTGACGACCGTCTTTTTCCGGCTGCGGCCCAGGTTACCCCAGGCCATGGACAGGAGGCTGACGCCGCGGGTGGCCCGTGCCTTGCGGCGGGAGCCGTCCCCCTCGGTGTACCGCACGGCCTCGATGGGCGAGACGCGGGCGGCCATGCGCCCCGGCTTCCGGCAGGAGATCAGCACCGTCACCAGGGAGAACAGCGCAGCGCCCACGAAGATCCACGGGCTGGACGACCGGGCGTCCGCAATCACGCCGTCCAGCCGGGACAGGACGGCCGGCGTCAGCCAGGCACCGACGCCGTACCCCAGCACCAACCCCACGGGGATGCCGATCAGGGACAGGGTCAGAGCCTGCCGGCGGATGATCCGCCGCAGCTGGCGGCCGGTGGTGCCGATGGTTTTCAGCAGGCCGTAGAAGCGGATGTCGTTGGTGACGGAGATCTGGAACACGTTGTAGATGATCAGATACCCCGTCAGCATCATCACCAGAGCCAGGGCCGTGATGGCCAGCACCGTCAGCGGGTCGGAGCTGTCGGCCAGCTGGGCGCCGGTGTAGCCCCAGTTGACGCCGACGGAGATGTAGTTCTCCCGGGCGGAGTCCTGGCTCTGGTAGCCGTGGCTGGCCAGGATCGTCTCCAGGTCTTCGGCGATGTGCAGGGACGAGTCCAGCATCACGTCCAGGTTCCACGCGCCGGTGATCTGGCTGCGCTCCTGGGGCGGCACGCCGGACGCGTCGATCAGGGCGTCCACCCGGTCCCCGGCGATCAGAATGTGGCTGGCCACGACGGCCGGGTCGCGCTCCCACCAGCCGCAGAGGGTGAACTCCGCCTCCACCTGCCGGCCGTCCACGTCGATGGGCACGGTGAACTTCGCCCCCAGCTCCGGCTCCACGCCCAGGAGCTCCAGCACGTGGAGGTCGGTGGCGGCCTCGTCGGTGCCCGCCGTGGGCAGGTGGCCCTCCACCGGGTCCAGCCACATCCAGTGGGCGTTGTTGGCGTCGCTCCAGCCGACCTCCACGTGGTCCTTGGTGAAGGCCGGGCCGTCGGCCATGCCAACTACCCGGCGGACGCCGTACTGGCGGATCAGCGGGTCGTCCCGCAGCTCCAGGTACTGCTCCTCGGTCAGGTACTTGAAGCCGCCGTGGGAGTATCCGCCCACCTGGCGGAAGTTGGACTGCTGGAACGCGTAGTTCATGGACATGACCACGGTGAACAGCGCCGTGAAGAGGATGGTCGTCAGCGCGATGGCCAGGATGGCCACGGCGTTGCGCAGGCGGTTGGCCCGGAGGCTCCGGCGGGCCAGCCGTGCAATACATGGGCGATTGGCGACGTTGTTCATGCCGGCGCCCCCACGATCTTCCCGTCCTCAATGCGGACGATCCGGTCGGCCAGCTGGGCGATCTCCTCATTGTGGGTAATCATCACCATGGTCTGGCCGAACTTCTGCCCCGTGACCTTCAGCAGGCTCAGCACGTCCTGGCTCGTCCGGCTGTCCAGGTTGCCGGTGGGCTCGTCGGCCAGGAGGATGGCCGGCTTCGTGGCCATGGCCCGGGCGATGGCCACCCGCTGCTGCTGGCCGCCGGAGAGGTTATTGGGCAGGTTTCGCAGCTTCGGCTCCAGGCCCAGGGTCTCAATGATCTGGTTTACGTAATGCTCGTCCACCCGGCGGCCGTCCAGCTGCACCGGCAGGACGATGTTCTCAAAGACGTTGAGGATCGGCACGAGATTGTAGTTCTGGAACACGAAGCCGATCTTCCGCCGGCGGAAGATCGTCAGCGCCTCGTCCTTCAGGGCGAAAATGTCGCGCCCGTCCACGGTGACGCTGCCGGAGGTGGGCCGGTCCAGCCCGCCGAGCATGTGCAGGAGCGTCGACTTGCCGCTGCCGGACGTGCCGACGACGGCCACAAACTCCCCCTGCTCCACGGTCAGATTCACGCCGTCCAGGGCGTGCACGGCGGTGTCGCCGCTGCCGTAGACTTTTTTCAGTTCCTTGGTTTCCAGGATTGCCATACGGTTTGCCTCCAAAGTAACGTAGATCGCCGGGGCCAGAAGGCTCCCGACGATCGAAGTATACCACGGGCTTCTTGCGACAATCTTTCCGCCCGGGGCGGAAATGTGACGGTTTTGAAAGGATTCAGGGCGCCGCGCCCCGGGCGTCCCGCGGCAGGAACAGCGAGAACGTGCTGCCCTCCCCCGCCCTGCTGGCCACCTTCAGGTAGCCGCCCTGGGCCTCGGCGATCTCCCGGGCCAGGAACAATCCGATGCCGACGCCCTCCTGCTCCGCCACGGACGGGGACCGGTAAAACCGCTGGAAGATCCGGCTCTGCTCCGCCTCCGGGATGCCGGGGCCGCAGTCGGCCACGTCGATGCGGCAGAAGAGCTCGTAGGCGCAGACGGAAACCGTCACCGCCGAGCCGGCCGGGGCGTACTTGGCTGCGTTGTCCAGCAGGTTCTCCAGGGCCTCCGCCGTCCACTTGGCGTCGAACACGGCCTCGGCGTCCGTCTCCGGCAGGATCAGCGCCATGCCCCGGGCCTCCAGCTTCGGCAGCACCGGAGCAGCGGCTTTCCGGATGGCGGGCAACACGGGCCCCGCTGCCGGGTGCAGCTGCAGCAGGCCGGCCTCCATCCGGGAGGTCTTGACGAGTACGTCGGTCAGGAAGCGGAGCTTTTCCGCCTGGCCGGCCAGCGCGTCGGCCAGCGGGCGGGCGTCCGCCGGCAGAGGCCGCTCCGCCAGCAGCTGGGTGTATAGCACCAGGTTGGCCACCGGCGTTCGGAGCTGGTGCGACACGTCGGAGATCAGGGACTGGATCCGTGCCTTTTCCTGGCGGACGCGGACGCCGGTGACGGCGTGGCCGGTCAGGTAGTGCCGCATGCGCGACTCCAGCGCGGACAGACGCGACTCGTCGAACTGCTGCTCCAGCAGCGTCTCATCCTCCGCTGCCTGGAGCATCTGCTCCAGGCGGCGGAGGGTGCGGGCCGCCCGCACCCGGCTCCAGACGGCGAAGCCCACCGCTGCCGCAGCCAGCAGCAGACAGGCTGCCGCAAAGACCGTCACGGCGCGTCGGCCCAGGTGTAACCCAGGCCGTAGACCGTGCGGATGTACCGGGGATGGGAGGGGTCGTCCTCCAGCTTGGCCCGCAGCCGTCGGACCGTCACCGACAGGGCGTTCTCCTCCACGAAGTCGGCGCCGTCGGCCCACAGGCGCTCCAGCAGCGCCTCGCGGGTGACGGTATGGCCGCGGTTCTCCACCAGCGCCCGCAGCAGGCGCTGCTCCGTCCGGCTCAGCTCCACCGGGCGGCCGTCCCGGGTGAACGTCATGGCCTCGAAGTCGAACACGAAGGGCCCGACCGTCACGGCGCCGGGGCGCTGGCGGCGCAGCAGTGCCCGCACCCGCGCCCGCAGGATCATCAGGGAGAAGGGCTTCGTCACGTAGTCGTCGGCCCCCAGCTCCAGGCCGGTGACGACGTCCGTCTCCAGGTCGTTGGCCGTCAGCAGCAGAACGGGCAGGGACGACGTCCGCCGGATGTCCCGCAGCAGGTCCAGGCCGCTGCCGTCGGTCAGGTTGACGTCGAGAATGGCCAGGTCGAAGCCCGTCTCCGCCAGCATAGCCCGGGCCTCCGCCAGAGAATGGCAGGCCGTCAGGCGGTCCTCGCCGTTGTCCAGCGCCAGGGCGATGCCCTGGCAGAGGGCCCGGTCGTCCTCCACAATCAGAATCCGGTGCACATCGCCGCCTCCCTTTCGTTCGCTGCCGATATGATACCACGTCCCATCGGAAAATGATACCACGTCTTTCCGCAATCCGAAAAGAAAACGCATTTCCCGATTGACTCCGCCGCAATTTTGTGTTATAATTCATTTCGCGCCTGGGAGACAGGCCGTTTCATGCTGGTGTAGCTCAGTCGGTAGAGCAGCTGATTCGTAATCAGCAGGTCGCCGGTTCAAGTCCGGCCCCCAGCTCCACGTCGGAGGAAAGTGTTTTGCTTTGCTCCGGCGTATTTTTATATCCAAGTCGCAAAACGCCTGGTACGTGCCGCAGGCTTCCCGGCCGGCGGCACGCCCGGCGGCGCGGACCGTGAATCCGGACGATGCAGGACGAATGCAGGCAGCGGGAGCGTACGTACAAGGAGCGACGAGTCATGCCCAGGAAAAAGCAGATCAAGGTTCATATTGTGGGTGCAGGTGCCATCGGACTGGCGCTGGCCAGTCAGCTGTCGGAGGACGACTGCTCCGTCACGGTGATCGACGTGGACGCAGCGGTCGTCGACAGGATCAGCAATACGCTGGATGTCATCTGCTATCAGGGGAACGGCGCATCGTACGCGACGCTGCAGGAGGCCGGCGCCGCCGACGCCGACATTCTCATCGCCGTCACGGACTCCGACGAGCTGAACATTCTGGCCTGCCTGACGGCCCACATGCTCGGTGCCGTCCACACCGTGGCCCGTGTGCGCGACCTGGAGTACGCCCAGCACGCCGCCTTCTACCAGGGCAAGCTGGGGCTCTCCATGACCATCAATCCCGAGATGGCCGCGGCCCGGGAGATCAGCCGGGTGCTGCGCTTTCCGTCTGCCACGCGGGTGGAGGTGCTGGCCAACGGGCGCGCCGAGCTGGTGGAGATGAATCTGGCGGCAGCCAGCCCCCTCTGCGGCCGTCCCCTGTCCGACATCGGCAAGGAGCACGACTTCAATCTGCTGATCTGTGCCGTCGCCCGCGACGAGCAGGTCTACATCCCCAACGGCGACTTCACCCTGCAGGAGGGGGACACGCTGTATCTCACCGGCGCCGCCGCCGATTTCCGCAGGGCCTTCTCCAAGCTGCGCCTGCCGGTCAAGCCCCTCCATACGGCGATGATCGCCGGCGCCGGACGCATTTCCTACTACCTGGCGGCCCAGCTGCGCCGCGAGGGTGTCCACGTGACCGTAGTGGAGGAAAACCACGAGCAGGCGGTGGAGTTCCGCCGGGGCAATCCGGAGTGCGCCGTGATGAACGACAACGTCATCGGCTACTTCGACTCCATGTCCGGCGCGGACCTGCAGCACACGGACGCCTTCATCGCCCTGACGGCCAACGACGAATACAATGTGGTGGCGGCCATGTACGCCGCCTCCCTGCAGATTCCCAAGGTCATTTCCCGGCTGAGCAGCAACTCCCGGCTGCGGATCCTGCAGAAGAGCGACCGGATCTCCACCGTCTCCCAGGAGGGCACGGCCGTGGACCTGATCCTCGGCTACGCCCGCTCCCTGATGAATGCCGAGGGGCACGACGGCGTGGAATCCCTCTACCAGCTGATGGACGGGCGTCTGGAGTTCCTGGAATTCCGGATCACGGAAAAATCCTCTCACCTGGAGCTGCCGATCCGCACGTGGCGCATGCGGCCGAACACGCTGCTGGCCTGCATCATCCGCGGCAGCAAGACGATCATCCCCGGCGGCAACAACATGATCCGCCCCGGCGACCGGGTGCTGGTCGTGACCACCCAGAAGCAGATCGTCCGTCTGGAGGACATCTTCGCCGGTTCCCAGGAGGCGCGTGGAGAGCTGTGAACAGACGCAGAGTGCTCAACATCCTCGGCAAAGTCATTCTGACCGAGGCGATCCTGATGGTCCCATCGCTGATTGTGGCACTGCTCTACGGCGATGGAGACGCCAGATATTTCGTCTGGACCATCGTCCCTGCGGCGGTGGTCGGCGGGCTCCTTTGGCGCATCCGGCCGCTGGACAGCCGCATGTCCAGCCGGGACGGCTACCGCATCGTCGGCTATGGCTGGATTCTGATCTCGCTGATCGGCGCGGTCCCGCTGTACTGCACGGGGCAGTTCACCTCCTACTGGCAGGCGCTCTTTGAGGTCGTCTCCGGCTTCACCACCACCGGGGCCTCCGTTCTGGACAGGCCAGAGCTGCTGCCCCACGGCGTCCTGTTCTGGCGCAGCTTTACGCACTGGATCGGCGGCATGGGCATCCTCGTGTTCGTGCTGATGATCATTCCCATGAAGAATGACAATTCGATGCACCTGGTCCGCGCCGAGATGCCCGGCCCCATCGCCGGGAAGCTGGTGCCCCGCATGAAGCGCACGTCCACGATCCTCTACGGCATCTACACGGTGATGACCGTCGCCCTGGTGATCCTGCTGCTGCTGGGCGACGTCAGCCTGTTCGACAGCCTCTGCCTGGCCTTCGGCACCGCCGGTACCGGCGGCTTCTCCATCTCCTCTGCCGGCATCGCCGCCTACCAGAGCGCCTACGTGGAGATCGTGCTGGGCGTTTTTATGATCCTCTTCGGAATCAATTTCAACGTCTACTATCTGATGCTCCTGGGCCGCATCCGGGATGCGCTGAGTTCGGAGGAGGCCCGCTGCTTCCTGGGCATCATCGCCGTGGCCGTTCTGGCTGTGACGGCGAACATTCTCTCCCTGACGCAGGGCCTCGGCGAAGCGCTGCGCCAGGCCTTCTTCCAGGTGTCCAGTATCATCACGACGACCGGTTTCGCCACCACGGATTTCAACGTGTGGCCGGAGTTCTCCCGCCACCTGCTTCTGCTGCTGATGGTCATCGGCGCCTGCGCCGGCTCCACCGGCGGCGGCCTGAAGGTCTCCCGTGTCATCATCCTCGTCAAGTCCTTCTTCGCGGAGATCCGGTACATCGTCAACCCCAAGTCGGTGCAGGCCGTCCGCCTGGAGCACAAGTACGTGGACAAGGCCACGCTGAACTCCACCCGGACGTACGCGGCGGCCTACCTGATGCTGGTGGCGCTGATCACGCTGCTGCTCTCCCTCGACGGCTACGACATGACCACGAATCTCTCGGCCGTGCTCTCCTGCATCAACAACATCGGCCCTGGGCTGGAGCTGGTCGGCCCCATGGCCAATTTCGGCATCTACTCCAACTGGGCCATGGTGCTGCTGTCCCTGACCATGCTCATCGGGCGGCTGGAGATCTTCCCGATCTTCATCCTGTTCTCCCGCTCCGCCCACGACAAATAAGTCCCTTCCGAAAAATGGCGCCGGATGCGGCGCCATTTTTTCTGCCCTCCGGCCCGGCTGCCGGCCGGAGGGCGGAAAAAAACCCGCGGGAACGGTCGTTCCCGCGGGGAAGCGCTGCTGAGGAAGTGACGGGTTACGTCGGCGAGACGTTGGAGGTGCTCTCCGGGACGCGTTCGTCCAGGGTCACCTGCAGCGTCAGCGTGCGGCCGCTGCGATAAACCTGCAGCTCCACCGTGTCGCCGGCACTGTATTCATTCAGTGCCGCGGCCAGCTCCGAGTAGCTCTCCACGGTGTAGTCGCCCAGGCCGGTGATGATGTCTGCCGGCTGGACACCGGCCGCGTTGGCACAGCTGCCCTCGGTCACACTGACCACGTAGACGCCCAGCGGCAGGCTGTAATACCGGGCTGTGAGCGAATCGAGATCCTGCACCGAGACCCCCAGGTAGGCCTGACCGGTGACGTAGCCATACGTCATCAGATCGTTGACGATGGTCATGGCGTCGTTGATGGGGATGGCGAAGCCGATGCCCTCAATGGAGGTGCCGGACGAGGTGCTGCCGGAATACTTGGCGGTGGTGATGCCGATGACGTTGCCGTTCATATCGAAGAGCGGGCCGCCGGAGTTGCCGGAGTTGATGGCCGCATCGGTCTGGAGCATGTTGATGGGCGTGCCGTCGGTGTTGATGGCCCGGTCCAGCGCGCTGATGTAGCCGGCGGTCATGCTGAAGGTCAGCTCGCCCAGGGGGTTGCCGATGGCGATGACCTGCTCGCCGACGACCACCTGGTCGGAGTCGCCGATGGAGACCGGCTGCAGGCCGGTGGCGTCCACCTTCAGGAGGGCCACGTCGTTGCTCTCGTCGCTGCCGATGATCGTTGCCTCGTACTGGGTGCCGTCGTGCAGGGACACGGTTACGGAATCGGCGCCCTCAATGACGTGGTGGTTGGTGAGGATATAGCCGTCCTCCGAGATGATGAAGCCGGAGCCGGAGGCCGCGAACTGGGTCGGCTGGCCGAAGAAGTTCTGCGTCGTGCCGGAGATGGTAATGCCGACGGTGGAATCCACGTACCGGGCGTAAACTTCCTCCGGCGTCAGGCTCTTGTCACCGGTGTTGGTGGAATAGACCGGCTGCGTGACCGTGGTGGCCACAGGCGTGTTGGAGGTCTCCGCCGCAGACGTAGCGTCGGCACTGCCGCTCTGGTTCAGCACCAGGGCCGTGCCGGCCGCACCGCCGGCGCCGCCGACGATGGCACATACCAGGGCAAATGCCACCAGCTTCAGGCCGCCGCGGCGCTTGGGGGGCTTGCCGCCGGGACCCTGGGGCGCCTGCGGCGTCTGGTTCGCCTGGTGCTGGCGGGCCTCTGTGTCGATGGGTTCAAAGCTGTATTGCATAGATTCGTGGTTCTCAAACATTCTAATCGCTCCTCGCTGGTTCTTTCTTTGTATGTCCATATCATATCGGGGAATTATGAAAAAAATATGACCAGATCTGGAACTTACTATAAACAAACTCTGAAAGAATTTCGAACGGCGGGACGCGCAGGCGTCCCGCCGTCACGGTCAGTCCAGCGTGGGCAGGACGTCACGGTAACGGGAATCCATGGCGTTCTGCTCCGGGGCCTCCTTCTTGTACCGGGCCACCAGCTCGGCAGACTTGTTGATGGGCCGGATGGTGCCGGCGCCGCCGACACAGCCGCCGGGACAGGCCATGCCCTCCAGCAGGTAGCCGTTGTACTTGCCGGCCCGGGCCATGCTCAGGAGCTTGCGGCACTCCCGCAGGCCCTCGGCCCGTGCCACGGGCACCTCCCGGGTGGGGTCGATCCGGTGCACCGCGTCCGACACGGCCTGGGCCACACCGCCGGACACCGCGAAGCCGCGGCCGGCGCCGGTGGCCTCCATCAGCGGCTCGCCGTCCTCCATCTGGTCGAAGTGGATGTCCCTGGCCTCAAACATGCCCTGGAGCTCCTCAAACGTGATGACGAAGTCGACGTCGCTGCGGATGTTGGCGCGGCTTGCCTCCAGCTTCTTGGCGGCGCAGGGGCCGATGAACACGGTCTTGCAGCCGGGATGCTTCTTCTTCTCCAGCCGGGCCGTCAGCACCATGGGCGTCAGGGCCATGGAGATGCAGTGGGCGTACTCGGGATACAGCTTGACGGCCATGTCGTACCAGGCCGTGCAGCAGGACGTGGCCATGAAGGGCTGCTTCTCCGGCACCTTGTCCAGGAAGTCCTGGGCCTCCTCGATGGTGCAGAGGTCGGCGCCGACGCCCACCTCGGTCACGTGGTCGAAGCCCAGCTCCTTCATGCCGGCCGTCAGCTTTTCGGGCGTGGAATACGGGCCGAACTGGCCCACGAAGGACGGCGCCACCAGAGCGATGACCTGATAGCCGCGCTTGATGGCCTGGATCAGCTGAAAGACCTGCCCCTTGTCCACGATGGCGCCGAACGGGCAGTTGACGAGGCACATGCCGCAGGAGACGCACTTGTCCTGGTTGATCCGCGCCCGTCCGTATTCATCGGACTCGATGGCGTCCATGCCGCACGCCTGGACGCAGGGGCGGTCCAGCTTGACGATGGCGTGGTACGAGCAGGCGTCGGCGCAGCGGCCGCACTTGATGCACTTCTCCTGGTCGATGACGGCCCGGCCGTGGTCGAACCGGATGGCGTCCTTGGGGCAGGCCAGGTGACAGTTCTGGGCCAGGCAGTGCTGGCAGAACTCGGAGACGCGGTACTGCTTCGTGGGGCAGGCGTTGCAGGCGTAGTTGATGATGTTGATCAGCGGCGGGTCGTAATACTTCTCCGCGATGGCGCTCTCCTCCACGCCGTCGGAGAGCATGCTGTGCTCCTGGACCGACCGGAGCGGCAGGCCCATGGCCAGCCGGACGCGTTCACCGGCTATGGCCCGCTCCAGGAAGATGGACTCCCGGTGGGCCGCGATCTCGCCGGGCGAGATGATATACGGCAGCTTCTCCATCCGCGTGTAGTCGCCACCCTCATAGGCCAGGCGCGCGACCTCGGTAAAGACCTTTTTGCGGATGCTCGTGACGGTCGAGGGAACTCCCCGCATGGCAAACTTCCTTTCTGTGCAGACTGCTCGTATGGAGCTTTTCCGAAAAAATCCGGTTCTATTCTACGATGCCGGCGGCCGCTTGTCAAGAAAAGCGCCGCCCTGCTGGGCGGCGCTTCAGACTTCCGCTATTTCATCACCGGGATCAGGATCATGCCGGACAGCTCGGCGCCCTCCTCCAGGTTGTTGGCGGTGCGGATAGCCTCCGGCGTGGTGCGGCAGCCCTTGGCCAGGGACCAGAGGGTGTCCCCCTCCCCCACCGTCCGCAGGATCACCGACGGCCGGTCGGAGGTATCCAGCCGCTCGTCGCTGAGCTGGCCGCCGGCCAGGGTCCGGAAGCTCTGCTGGGAGAAGGTGTCCAGGGTGAACGCCACGTTGCACCGGACCTCCAGCCCGTCGCCCGACGGCACCGCGAAGGCCTCGCCGGAGAGCGCTGCGGACGGGCGGCAGACGACGTTCTCCGCCGCCTCGGTGCTGCAGGCCGCCTCCAGCCGCAGGGCGGCTGACTGCAGCTCCCCCTCCTCGTCCCGGTACAGCACGGTAGCCGAGGCCGGCAGCGTCACCGAGACCGTCTCCCCCTCCCGGCGGGCAACGGGATTCCCCAGAGAGACGCGGGTGTCGAGGATCTCCTGGACGGAAGCCGGCGTCTGAGACCGGAAGGTCTCCGTGAGCCTCTGGCGGTCCAGCCGGCCCGCCGCCTCCACCTGCCGCCACTGGGGCGTGAAGTCGTGATAGAGGCTGTAGACGTCCTCGATCACCTCCACGGTCTCGCGGCCCACCACGGTGCACTGGGCCAGCAGCTGCAGGTTCACCAGCAGGCGGCGCCCCTGGCCATTGGCGTCCTCGACGCCGAAGTCCGTCAGCTGGATGGCGGTTTCCAGCTCCTCATCGTCACCGTACTCATGCTCCAGATCCACGAACTGAGAGAACGGCAGCTGACACGTCCACGCCGCCAGCTCCTCTTCCTCGGTCAGGTAGAGGAGCTTCAGCGCCACGTTCCCCTTGAACAGCCCCTTGCTCCCCGCCAGCTTCGACTCCACGACCTCCACGTCCGCCTGGTACTGGCACAGCTCCCGCATGGGCGCGCGGCCGGCCGGCAGCTCCGCTTCCTCAGCCATCTGGAACGGCTTTTCCGCATACTCCAGCGCCCGGACCACCTGGTACGCTGCGGTGCGCAGCTGCAGGTCGGCGGCCTCCTCCGGGGCGCCGACGCTCAGCTCCTGGCAGGCCGGCTCATACCCGGTGACGGTGCCGCTGAGTCCCACCCGGACGAGCACCTTCCGGGAATTGAGAATCCTCGCGTCCACGCTGGAGACGCGCAGGTCCACCGCCGCCCGCGTGTTCTCCGTGGCGGCCGGATGCTCCACGCGCACCGTAAACGGCAGATACAGGTGCAGGGCTCTGGGCGCCCCCTGGTCCTCAGGCAGGTACAGCACCCCGGCGTGAATGCCGCCGGAAATGCTGACGCTGCCGCTGCGGTAATCCTTGTTCCGCAGCACCACAGAGCCGCAGGCCTGCAGGATCCGGCCGGCGTCCGGCAGGCTGTCCGGCACGATCGTCTCCCCGGTCTCCTCCTGGGAGACCGGCACGCAGAACACCTCCCGCAGGAAGTCGGCGGACTTGGTTTCCAACAAAAGCTCCATTGCTCTTCACTCCTCGATGATGCCATGCAGATTCCCGGGCGGCCCTGGGCCATGGCGCCCGACTGGCTATGGAAGTATATATGCGGGGCCGGACGAGGTTATGCCGGTTGTCCCGGCGCCTCTTCCCTATTTTCGGATCAGCCAGCCCAGCACCAGCAGCCCCACACCCAGCACCACCGTCAGGAAGCTCCGCGGCACCAGCAGCGAGAGCAGCAGCCCCGCCCCCAGCGCCATCATCGCGTTTCCGATTGCCATCGCTCTCCTGCACATAAAACACCGCCTCCTGCCATGAGTATACGCAGGAGGCGGGAAAAGATGTCCAGTTTTCACGGGATCCGGTCCGCCCGGATCAGCCAGGCGGTCCCCCGGGCCACCGTCACCGTGGCCGGGCCGCCGGCAGTCTCATTGCTGACGGTGAGGCTGTCTCCCCGGCGCACCACGGCGTCCTCCAGCGGGTAACGCGCGCCGCGGATGGTGACACCGCGGAGCTCCGCGTCCAGCGGGATCAGGGAGAAATAGCGGAAGCCGCCGTGGGGCACCGTGACGGTGCCGCCGCAGAAGCAGCGGATCTCGTTGCGCTCGTCCAGGATCACCGCGTCGATCCCCTGGCGGCACGCCGTCTCCAGCAGCTGGAGGTTGGCCAAGTGGTGGTCCTGCCGGCCGCCGGTGCAGCCGGTGAACGCCATGCGGCGGAAGCCGCGGTCCCGGGCCAGCTCGTACGCCGCCTGCAGGTCCGTCAGGTCCTTCTCCGCCGGCAGCAGCAGCCGCTCGGCTCCCGGCGGCGGCGCGCCGCCGGAGTCGCTGTCGCCCACGTAGAAGTCCACCGGGAAGCCGGCCTCCGCGGCGCAGCGGGTGCCGCCGTCGGCGCAGAACACCGCGGCGCGCCCCCGCAGGGGCTCCAGGAAGTCCCAGCGGGCGCACGGAAGGGACCCGAAGATCAGCGCGGTTTCTGCTCCCATGCCTTCCACTCCTTTGCCTGTTCATAGAGCCGGACGTAGCTGGCGTACCGGGTGGGCTCCAGCGCCCCGTCGGCCAGGGCCTGCCGGACGCGGCAGCCGGGCTCGGCCATATGCGCGCAGTCGTGGAACTGGCACTGACCCAGGAAGGGCGCGAAGTCCGGGAATGCGTACTGCAGGTTCTCCTTGACCACCAGCTCCATGCGCTCGGTGTCGAAGGACGAGAAGCCCGGCGTGTCGGCCACGTACGTGCCGCCGGCCATGCGGTAGAGCTCCACGTGGCGGGTCGTGTGGCGGCCGCGGCCCAGCCTGTCGGACACCTCGCCCACCCGGATGCGGAACGCCGGGTCCAGCCGGTTGAGGATGCTGCTCTTGCCCACGCCGGAATTGCCGGTGAAGGCCACCACCCTGCTGCGGATGGCCGCCCCCAGCTCCGCCACGCCCTCGCCGGTCTCTGCGCTGGTGCGATAGACCGGGTAGCCGGCGTGGGTGTAGATCCGGGCCAGCTCGGTGCCGTCCTCCAGATCGCACTTGTTGACGCAGATCAGGACCGGCACGTTCTGCTCGCCGGCAATGGCCGTGATCCGGTCAATGAGGAAGGGCTCCGTCACGGGAATGGCGCCGGAGGCCAGGACCACCAGGGCGTCCAGGTTGGCCACCGCCGGCCGCAGGAAGTGGTTCCGCCGGGGGCGGATCTCCGTGACGGTGCCGGTGCCGCCCTCCAGGGCCACTTCGACCCAGTCGCCCACCAGGGGCGTCAGCTGCTCCTTCCGGAACTTCCCGCGGGCGCGGCACGCCACCACGTTCCCCTGCGCATCCTCCACGTAGTAGAAGCCGCTGAGGGCCTTGACGATCCTGCCCTCCATCACGAGTCCTCGCTGAAGTGCACCAGCTGGCTCCAGCCCTGAACACCGTCGAAGTACACCGTCACCAGCTGATCGCCGCGGCCCTGGGCCGTCAGTGTGACGGTGCCCTGGGCGGTCTCCACCTCCATGGGCTCGCCCTGGGGCACGCCGTCGACGCTCCAGGTGACGACGGTCGTCTCCCACTCCGTGGGCAGCGGGACGGTGATCGTGGCAGGATACAGCGTCTCGCCGCCGGTCTGGGGATCGTCGGTGGTGGATGGGTCGGTCGGCTCCGTATCGCTCCCGCCGTCGGGATTGTCGTTGCCGGACGGGTCGTCAGTCTCCTCCGGCGTGTCCTCCTCTGCCGGGCCGCTGGAGACGATCAGGTTGATGACCGTGCCCGGCGCGACCTCCACGTCCTGGGCGATGCTCTGCTCAATGACGGTGCCCTCCGGCAGATCACTCTCCATGGGCCGGACGGAGCCGGGCTCCAGCCCCGCCTCCTCGATCAGCTGCAGCGCTTCTTCCACGTCCCGCAGCTCCAGCGGCGGCACCTGGACCATCTCCTCCTCCGGCCCGTCGCTGACGGTCAGCGTCACCAGCTGGCCGGCCTGCAGCTCCGTTCCCTCCACGGGATCCGTCTCGATCACCTCGTCGGCCGGAGCGTCGTCCGGCACCCGGTTCTGCTGCACCTGGAAGCCCATCCCGCCCAGAACGCTCGCGGCGTAGGACGCCGTCTGACCCACCAGACCCGGCATCGTGACCGGCTCCTCGGCGGTGCTGCCGTTGGAAACGGTCAGCGAGATGGTCGCGCCGACCTTGACCTCGCCGGACTCCGGGTTCTGGGCCGTGATGGTGCCGGCAGGCTCCTCGCCGTCCACCCAGGTGGGCACCAGCACCACATCGGGGTAATCCGTCGGATCGATCTCACTGTAGATCTGTCCCACCAGGTACGGCACCGGCGTGTTCTCCGTCTCGGTGAACAGGTCCCGCAGGAACGTGTTGTAGAGGAACACGAAGATGCCCACCACCGCCAGCAGGATGCAGACGACGCCGGCAATCACCGCCACGCGGTTGCCCTTGCCGGAGGGCTGCTCCTCCTCCCGCGGGGCCTGGCGCCGCACCTCCTGCGCCGCGCGGGACTTCTGGGGCCGGGGCGCCGGCTGCTCCGCCGGGGGCGGCGCCTGGACCGGCTCCATGACCTGGGTCTTGTCGGAAAGGGACGGGGCCGAGAAATCGAAGATCACGTTGGGATTCTTCCGGAACTCCTCCAGGTCCGCCAGCATGTCGGTGGCCGACTCGTACCGCTGATCCAGCGCCGCCGTCATGGCGTGCATGGTGATCTGCTCCAGGCCGCGGGGAATGTTCGGGTTCAGCTCCGTGGGCAGCACCGGCGTGCCGTTGATGTGCTGAATGGCCACAGCCACCGGGGAGTCGCCGTCGAAGGGCGGCCGGCCGGTGAGCATCTCGTACATGACGACACCCAGGGAGTACAGGTCGGACCGCTTGTCCACGCGGCTGCCGCGGGCCTGCTCCGGCGAGATGTAGTGCACGGAGCCCAGGGCCTCCCGGGTCAGCGTACTCTGGGCGGAGGTGATCCGGGCGATGCCGAAGTCGGCCACCTTGACGCTGCCGTCCTTGAGAATCATGATGTTGTGGGGCTTGATGTCCCGGTGGACGATGCCGCGGCTGTGGGCGTGCTCCAGGGCTTTGGCGATCTGCGTGGCGAAGTGGAGCGTCTCGCGCCAGTTGAGCTGGCCCTTCTGCTCCATGTACTGCTTGAGGGTGATGCCGTCGATGAGCTCCATGACGATGTAGTCGGTATCCCCGGAGTGGGACACGTCGTAGACCGACACGATGTTCGGGTGGGACAGCATGGCAACCGCCTGGGACTCCGCGTGGAAGCGGCGGCGGAACTCCGCATCCTGGGAGAACTCGTCCTTGAGAATCTTGATGGCCACCAGCCGGTTCAGCCGGTGACAGCGCGCCTTATATACAACCGCCATTCCGCCGATCCCGATGACCTCCAGAATCTCGTATCGGTTATCCAGCATCCTGCCGATGTAATTGTCCATATCTGCAATCCTCCTGTCGTTGGGGGTGGTGCGGGGTCAGACCGTGGCCAGAATGACGGTCACGTTGTCCGGCGCACCGCGGCCCTTGGCGATGTCCAGGAGCCGCTGGCAGCAGCCCTCCTTGCGGACACCGTGGACCACCTCAAAGAGTATCTCCTGGTCGGCCAGCTCATTGGACAGGCCGTCGGAGCAGAGCAGCACCGCATCCCCGGGATTCAGCTTCTGGCAGTAGACATCGCAGGTGACGGACGGCTCCGTGCCCACGGCACGGGTGATGAGGTTCTTGCTGGGGTGGTTCTTGGCCTGCTCCCGGCTGATCTCGCCCCGCTGCACCATCAGCTCCACCAGAGAGTGGTCGACGGTGACGAAGCGGATGCCGTCCCGGTCGAAAAGGTAGGCGCGGCTGTCGCCCACGTTGGCGAACACCGCCAGCGCCGGCGTCACGTACGCGGCCACCAGCGTCGTGCCCATGCCCTCGAAGTCGCTGCTGACCTGGGACTGGTCGTAGACGGCGCCGTTGGCCAGGCGGATGGCCTCCCGCAGCAGCGCCTCGATCTCCGCAGGCGTCATCTCCGGCCGGGCCATCCGGCGGATCTCGCCGACGAAAACCTCCGCCGCCAGGCGGCTGGCCACGTTGCCGGACTTGGCGCCGCCCATGCCGTCGCAGACCACCAGCAGCAGCCGCTGCGCGTCCAGCTGGACAATGTCGTAATAATCCTGGTTCTGCCGGCGGACGTTGCCCAGGTCTGTCAATCCCCATGCTTCCATTGCGGGTCCTCCTTTGCTTGTGGATCGGGCTCCTCGCGGAGGTATCTGCGGCGCAGCTGGCCGCAGGAGGCGTCGATGTCGCCGCCCAGGGAACGGCGGACCGTGGCCGGAATCCCGTGGGCCTCCAGAATCTGCTGGAAGCGGGCCACCGCCGGGCGGCTGCTGGGCCGCAGCGGGCTCTCGGCCACCCGGTTCAGCGGGATCAGATTCACATGGGCGGCCAGCCCCCGGAGCTTGGACGCCAGCAGCTGCGCCTGCTCCTCCCGGTCGCTGACGCCGTCGATCATGGTGTACTCAAACGTCACGCGGCGCCCCGTCTTTTCGAAGTACCGCCGGCAGGCCGCCAGCAGCATATCCACTGGATACCGCCGGTTGACCGGCATGATGGCGCTGCGGGATTCGTCGTCCGGCGCGTGGAGGGAGACCGACAGCGTCAGCTGCAGCCGGTGCTCCGCCAGCGCATCAATCCGGTCGGCCAGGCCGCAGGTGGAGAGGCTGATGTGGCGCATGCCGATGTTCAGGCCGTCGGGGCTGTTGACCAGCTCCAGGAAGCGCAGCACGTTGTCGAAATTGTCCAGCGGCTCGCCGATGCCCATGAGGACGACGTTGGAGATCTCCTCGCCGGCGTCCAGGCCGGTGAAGAGCACCTGGTCCAGCAGCTCCGACGGCGCCAGCCGCCGCACCAGACCGCCCAGCGTCGAGGCGCAGAAGCGGCAGCCCATGGGACAGCCCACCTCTGAGGAGATGCAGACGGTGTTGCCGTGGCGGTAATGCATCAGCACCGTCTCCACGCAGTTGCCGTCGGAGAGCTCCCAGAGGTATTTGACCGTTCCGTCCCGGGCGGAGCGCTGCTTCCGCGCCACCTTCGGGACGGTGATCCGGAATTCCTCATCCAGCCGGCTCCGCAGCGCCTTCGGCAGGTCGGTCATGGCCTCGAAGGACGGCGCGCCCCGGTGGAGCCACGTGAACACCTGGCGCCCCCGGAAGGCCGGCTGGCCCATGGCCCGGAGGGCCTCAGTCAGCTCCTGCAGGGTCATGGATTTGATGTCCTGCTTCATTCCGTCCTCCTCATGGCGGCCAGGAAAAAGCCGTCGCAGTGGTGCAGGCACGGCAGCAGCGTCAGCTGCGGCGGCCGGCCCTCGCCCAGGGCCTCCGGCAGCGCCAGAGGCTCCGGGCGAAAGTCCGGATGCCGCGCCAGGAAGCCGTCCACCACGCCGCCGTTCTCCCGCCGAAGGATCGTGCAGGTGCTGTAGAGCAGCAGGCCGCCGGGGCGGACGTAGCGGCTGACGTTCTCCAGGATCGCCGCCTGGAGCGCCGGCAGCGCCTCCATCGCCTGCAGGTCCTTGTAGCGGATGTCGGGCTTCTTGCGGATGACGCCCAGGCCGGAGCACGGCACGTCGGCCAGGACGGCGTCCATCCGGCCGGCCCACTCCGGGCGGAACACGGCGGCGTCCTGCTCCATCGCCGTGATGATGGAGATGCCCAGCCGGTCGGCGCCTTTCCGGATCAGCTCCAGCTTGTGGGGATGGATGTCGCAGGAGAGGATTTCCCCGCGGTTCTCCAGGTCCATGGCCGCGGCGAAGCTCTTGCCGCCGGGCGCGGCGCAGCAGTCCAGCACGCGCATGCCGGGCCGCAGCGCCGCCGCGCGCACCGCCAGCCGGGCCGCAGCGTCCTGCACCAGGAAGTGTCCCTCCCGGAAGGTGTCCATGGCCGCGATGCTGCCGGCGCCCGAGAGCTCCAGGCAGCCGTCCATCCACGGGTGGCGGCTGCAGACGATCCCCTCCTCGGCCCAGTGGGCCCGCAGGGCCTGCTCCGTCAGGCGCAGCGTGTTGACCTGGACCTGGGTGGCCGGAGCCTCGTTGTCGCTGCGCAGCAGCGGCTCCAGCAGCGCGTCCCCCACGTTCTCCCGCAGCAGCGCCACCAGCGGCGCCGGGTGGGAGTAGCGGGTGGCCAGGTCCGGCGGCTCCGGCATCCGATCTGCCCGGGCCATGGCCCGGAGAACGCCGTTGATCAGCCCGGCCGCCCGGGCGTTGGCGTACCGCTTCCCCTGCTCCACGGCCTCGTTGACGGCGGCGGAGGCGGGGATGCGCTCCATCATGGTCAGCTGGTACGCCCCCAGCCGCAGGATGTCCAGCACCACCGGCTGCAGCCGGGAGAGCGGGCCCTTGACGAACGCCGCCAGATAGAAGTCCAGCAGCATCCGGTTCTGCACCACGCCGTAGCACAGCCGGGACGCCAGCGCGGCGTCGCGGCTGTCCAGCCGGTCGCGGCGGACGGCCTCCTTGAGGACGCCGTCGGACCAGGCGTTCGTCTTGCGGCAGGCGATCAGGGCGCCCAGGGCGGTGCTCCGTGCAGACATGGTGTGCTCCTTTCTGGAATGCGTTACAGGGAGATGGGATGGCCCCGGAAGTAGTCCGGGGCGGCCATGCGCCTGCCGCCCTCGGCCTGCAGCTGTGTGATGCAGACGACGCGGCCGCCGCCGCAGGCCACATTGAGGCCCCGCTTGTCCAGGGACAGCAGCGTCCCCGGCGCGGCGTCGGTGGCGGCGTCGGTGTACTCCACCCGGTGGATCTTGAAACGGCGGCCGGCCAGCTCCGCCGTGGCCACCGGCCACGGGCTCAGGCCGCGGACGTGGTCGACGATCTGGCGCGGCGTGCCGCTCCAGTCAATGGGCGCCATGTCCTTGGTGAGCATGGGCGCGAAGGTGACGCCGGCGGGGTCCTGGGGCGTCCGGGTGACGGTGCCGTCGGCCAGGCGGGAGACGGTCTCCGTCAGCAGCTCCGCGCCGATGACGGCCAGCCGGTCCATCAGCTCGCCGGCCGTCTCCAGGGGGGCGATGGGCGTTTTCCGGATCTCGATGATGTCGCCGGCGTCCATCTCCGCCGCCATATACATGGCCGTGACGCCGGTCTCGTCCAGGCCGTTGAGAATGGCCCACTGGATGGGACCGGAGCCCCGCAGGGCCGGCAGGATGCTGGCGTGAATGTTGATGCAGCCCAGAGGCGGGATGTCCAGCACCCGCTGGGGCAGGATCTTCCCGTAGGCCACCACGAGGATCACGTCGGGCCGCAGGGCCCGCAGCTCCTCCACCGCCGCGTCCTCCCGGAACGTGGCCGGCTGAAACACCGGCAGATTCCGGGACAGCGCGTACGTCTTGACCTCACTCATGGCCAGCTTCATGCCGCGGTTCTTCGGCGTGTCCGGCTTCGTGTAGACGCCGACCACCTCCCGGCCGTCCTCACAGAGCCGGCGCAGGCACGTGGCGGCAATGGACGGCGTCCCCATGAACACGATGCGCATCAGGCGTCCTCCCCCTCGTCGGTCAGCAGCTCGGCCAGCTCCTCCTCCGTCAGGAAGCGGTCCACCTTCTCGGTGTAAAGATGGCCGTCCAGATGGTCGATCTCGTGGCAGAAGGCGCGGGCCGTCATCTCCTCGCCCTCCACCTCGTACCAGTTGCCGTCCCGGTCCTGGGCCCGGACCCGGACGACGGCCGGGCGGGTCACGAGTCCCCATTTCCCGGGAACGCTCAGGCAGCCTTCCAGCCCCGTCTGCTCGCCGCTGGTCTCCAGGATCTCCGGATTCACCAGCTCCAGGACGCCGTCGCCGGTGTCCACCACGACCACCCGCCGCAGGACGCCCACCTGCGGCGCGGCCAGGCCGGCACCGTTGGCGTCGTGCAGCGTCTCGACCATGTCGTCCAGCAGCTCATGGAGCCGGGCGTCAAATTTCGTCACTTTCCGGGAGACCTTGCCCAGGGTGGGGTCGCCCTCCACCAGAATGTTTCTCAGTGCCATGTGATAACCTCCATCGCCGTCACCGGCGTCATCGTTGTCAGTCGTAGGGATTCGTATCCACGTATGCTGTAACGCCGCGGGCGCGGCCGTCGGCCGCGAACTGCCGCAGCAGCGCGGCCAGCAGCCGGCGCACGGGCCGCGTGTTGTCGCAGCTGATGGTCAGCCGGTACCGGAAGCGGTTGTTGACCCGGGCCACCGGAGCCGGCGCCGGCCCCAGCACCGTCATGGCCGGGGCGCCGGGCCGCTGCAGCTGCTCCACCAGCATCGCCCGGAACAGCCGGGCGCCGTCGGCCACGCGCTCCTCAAAGAGGCCGGAGAAGTGGAACACCATCACGCTCCGGAACGGCGGGCAGCCGCGCAGCTGCCGCAGGGCCACCTCCATGGCGTAAAACCGGTCGTAGTCCTGGCGGGCCGCAAGCTGGATCACCGGATGCTCCGGCGTCATGGTCTGGATAATGGCGCGCCCCTGGGCGCTGCCGCGGCCGGAGCGGCCCACCACCTGGGTCAGCATGGAAAACGTCGTCTCCGCGGCGCGGAAGCTCTCCACGTACAGGGACATGTCGGCATCCAGCACGCCCACCAGCGTCACGTTGGGGAAGTTCAGCCCCTTGGCCACCATCTGTGTCCCCACCAGCACGGGGATGCGCTCCCGCTCAAACCGCTCCAGCAGCTGCTCGTGGCTGTGGACGGCACTGACCGTGTCGGCGTCCATCCGCAGGATTTTCCGGCCGGGCAGCAGCGCCCGGAGCTGCTCCTCCACCCGCTGGGTGCCGAAGCCCACGGGCTTCAGCGGGCCGCCGCAGTCGGGGCAGGCCTCCGGCGCCGGCTCGGAGTGGCCGCAGTAGTGGCACATGAGCCGGCCATTGGCCGCGTGGTACGTCATGTGGACGCTGCAGCGCGGGCACTGGGGCACGCCGCCGCACTGGACGCAGACCAGCAGCCGGCTGGCGCCGCGGCGGTTCAGGAAGAGGATGGCCTGCCGGCCGGCATCCACGGTCTCCCGCAGGGCTGCGGCCAGCGGCGCGCTGATGGCGCCGCCGTTGCCGGCGCGCAGCTCCTCCTTCATGTCCACGATCTCCACCGGCGGCAGCGCGCGGCCGTTGTACCGGGAGGGCAGGCGGCAGAGCTGCCAGATGCCCTGCTGGGCGCGGTACATGGTCTCCACCGACGGGGTGGCCGAGCCCATGACGACGAGCGCGCCCTCCCGCATGCCGCGCCAGAGGGCCACGTCCCGGGCGTGGTACCGCGGAGCATTCTCCGACTGGTACGTGTGCTCCTGCTCCTCGTCGACGATCAGCAGTCCCGGCCTGACCAGCGGGGCGAACACCGCCGAGCGGGTTCCCACCACCACGCGGGCGCCGCCGTCGCGGATGCGCTTCCAAGCGTCGTACCGCTCCCCCACCCGCAGCCGGCTGTGGAGCACGGCCACCTGCTCGCCGAAGTGGCCGGCCAGCAGGCTCACCAGCTGCGGCGTCAGGCCGATCTCCGGCACCAGCAGCAGCGCGCTGGCGCCGCGGGCCAGGCAGCGCTCAATCAGCTTCAGATAGACCATCGTCTTGCCGCTGCCGGTGACGCCGTACAGCAGCGCCGCGCCGGGCTTTTCGCCGTCCCACTGGGCACAGAGGCGGTCGTAAGCCGCCTGCTGCTCGGCCGTCAGGGTGATCGGCTCCACCTGCGCCGGCCGCAGCGGCGTCCGGCGCAAGGCCGGCACCTCGCGCATTGCCAGGAGCCCCAGTTGCTCCAGACGCCGGAGCGTGGCGGCCGTGGCGCCGGTGAAGTAGCAGAGCTCCTTCGTGCTGCTGCCGCCGGCCGCACTGAGCAGCTCCAGCACCGCCGCCTGCACCGGCGCGGAACGGCGCCGGGCGGCAGCCCAGGCCGCCGCCTCCTCCGCCGGCACGGCCAGCTCCGCCAGGCGCTCCGTCTTGTCCGAGGCGCGGCGAAATCGCTCCGAGTCCGTCTGCAGCAGCTTCTTGCCCGTCAGGTACCGGAGCGCCGACTGGAGCGCCTCCTCGTCTTGGGACTGCCGGCGCAGCCACGGGTAGTCGGCCGCACCGCCCATCTCCTCCAGGCGCTCCATGACGCGCAGCGCCTCAGGGCGCCGCCGCGCGGCCGTCCGCCAGTCCACGTCCGGCACGATGGTGAACCGCTCCACGGTCTCATACCAGAGGCCCGCCGGCAGCATGGCTTTGACGGCCTCGTAGTACGTGCAGAAGTACCGCTCCCGGACGAACGCCGCCAGCCGCAGGCCCGCGTCGTCCAGCACCGGCGCATCGTCCAGCACCTGGTCGATGCACTTGAGCTCCTCACCGCTGCCGGGCTGACACTGGAGGACGATGGCCTCGGTGCGGCGGTTGCCGCGGCCGAAGGGGACCGTCACCCGCATGCCCGGCGCCACGGCCATGCCCTCCGGAATGCGATAGGAGTACGGCTTGTCAATGGCGAACACTGCCGCAGCGACGGCCGTCTGGGCAATCAATCGCAATCCCCCTTAAAGCACGTTCAAGGCGTAGGCGGTCCGCGCCTGCGCCTTGAGAGTCCGTCTCACGCCAGATATGCCTCTTTGACCGAGGCGGTCAGCTCGCCGTTGGCCACCTCGCGGATGGCCAGTGTCACCGGCTTTTCGGTCAGCGGCTCGTGGTGCTTCTCGGCTTCGATGGAGATCTGCCGGGCGCGGTGGGCCACCACGTTCACGAGAAGATAGCGGCTGTCAATGTGCTTGAGCAGCTCGCTCATGGGGGGGTAAAGCATGTCAGAGTTCCTCCTTCAGATAGTTCAGGCGCAGGGCGGCCCTGCACTTCTCCGCCAGCATGATCGCTTCGATCTCCCTGGCGGCGTGGTCCACGTCGTCGTTGACGACGATGTAGTCGTATTTCTCCGCCTGCTGGTACTCCCAGCGCGCCCGGGCCAGGCGGGCGGTGATCTTGTCGGGCTGGGTGTCGCCCCGGCCGCGGAGCCGCCGCTCGATCTCGGAGAAGGACGGTGCGGCCATGAAGATCAGCGTGGCGTCGGGCCGGCGCTGCTGCACCTGCAGCGCGCCGCACGGCTCGATGTCCAGCAGCACGTCGATGCCCTGCTCCAGCATGCGGTTGATGGGCTCCTCGGGCGTCCCGTAGCAGTTGCCCACGTACTCCGCGTGCTCCAGCAGTTCATCGTTCTCCAGCATCTCCCGGAAGCGCTGGCGGGAGATGAAGTAGTAGCTCTCCCCGTCCACCTCGCCGGGGCGCATCTCCCGGGTCGTCACCGAGACGGAAAAGCGCAGCGTCGGATGGCGGCGCATCACCTCGTGGACCGCCGTACTCTTGCCGACTCCCGAGGGGCCGGACAGCACATAAAGTTTTCCCCTGTTCACGCCTCCTCAACCTCCTCTTCCACGGTATCCGCCCGGTCGTTCATCCGCCCGGCCACGGTCTCCGGCAGGATGGCCGAGAGGATCACGTGGTCGGTGTCCATAATCAGCACGGCCCGGGTGCGCCGGCCGTACGTGGCGTCGATGAGCATGCCCCGGTCCCGCGCCTCCTGGATGATCCGCTTGATGGGCGCCGACTCGGGAGAGACGATGGCAATCAGCCGGCTGGACGAGACCATATTGCCGAATCCTATGTTGATGAGCTTCATATTGCCCTCCGTCACTCGATGTTCTGAATCTGCTCGCGGATTTTCTCAAGCTCTGCCTTGATCTCCACAACCGTGCGGGCCTGCTCCAGGTCGTTGCCCTTGGAGCCGATGGTATTGGCCTCCCGGTTCATCTCCTGCAGCAGGAAGTCCAGCTTCCGGCCGATGGCGCCGCCGGCGTCCAGCATGGACTCCATCTGGGCCAGGTGGCTGCGCAGGCGGACGGTCTCCTCGTCCACGGCAATCCGGTCGGCGTAGACGGCAGCCTCCGTGAGGATGCGGCTCTCGTCCAGATTCTGATTCTCCAGGACCTCCTGCAGCTTGGCCGTCAGCCGGGCCCGGTACTCCGCCAGGGTGACGGGGCTGCGGGCCTCCACCTTTGCCACCAGAGCGCGGATCGTCTCCGCGCGGCTGCGCAGGTCGCGCTCCATGGCCTGTCCCTCCGCGGTGCGCATGGCGTCGAACGCCTCCAGCGCGCGGTCCAGAACGGCCGTCAGGTCCGCCGTCAGCTGCGCCTCGTCGGTCTCCGCCTTCTCCACCAGGAAGATGTCCGGCAGGCGGGACAGGGTGGAGACGGAGATGTCATCCTGAACCCCATACTCCGCCACGGCTGCCCGCATGGCCGCCAGATACCCCTCCAGAACCGGCCGGTTCAGGGAGATCTCCACCGGCGCGGTGCCGGCGCTGGCAATGCTCACAAAGACATCCACCTTGCCGCGGGCCACCGAAGCCTTGACCCGCTGCTTCAGCGCATCCTCGGCAAAGACGTACAGCCGCGGCAGCTTCACGCCGCAGTCCAGATACCGGTTGTTCACGGCGCGGATCTCCACCGTAATCTCCCGGCCGTTCCGCGTTTCCACAGCCCGGCCGAAGCCGGTCATGCTCTTGATCACTGACCATTCCTCCTCCTGTCTGGCAGGGCGGCCTGCGCAGCCGGAACGGCGGCGCAGGCCGCATCGGAGCCCGGCAGCTACTCTGCGCTCTCCTGCGTCAGGTTTACGGCGGCGCTGTAGTCGCCGATGGCGGCCACACCGGTGCTGCCGGCAATTTCAATCGTCACCGGGACGCTCTGCGTCCCCTCGCTCAGTCCGTCCACGTCCACCACCGCCCGAATGTCCGAAGCGTCGATCTGGTCGACCTCGTCCACGGGGCCGCGGATGGTTACGGACAGCTGCACCGTCATGACGTCGGCCGTCAGGCCGTCAGGCTCATTGATCACCACGAAATCCGTGATGCGGACGGTGTCTGTGGCTACACGGTTGGTGTTGATGCTGACGTTCACGCGCACCGACTCCAGCTCCCGCACGTTCACGAGGCCGTTGGGCAGCGTCACGGGCATATCCTCGGAGATGCTCTCGGTCAGCGTGCGCAGGTCGAACTGCGCAACGGTGATGCTGTTGATCGTCTCCAGCAGATCCGGCTCACCGGCCACGGTGACGACGGTCGGCTCACAGTTCCAGATCATGTCGTCGCTGGTGAGGCCGCCGCCCTCCAGGAATTCGATGGTCAGCGGCACGTCCTTCATCCGCAGCACCGGCTGGCGGACCTCAATGGTCTCCACGGACACGCCATTGCTGGTGGCGGTAACGTACGCATTCTCCAGCGGATTGCCGTCGCCGTCGATGAGCGTGTACTCGCAGTTCTGCACCACAGTCTCCGTCAGGTTTGCCTCGTCGATGACCACCTGGGCGTAGCTGACCTGATCGATCAGGGACTCCGGCCCCTCCAGCGTGATCTCATTGGGCGAGCACTCCATGGCTGCAGCGTAATACCCTTCCGCCACGGAGCCGGACAGAACGCCGCGCACCTGGACCGTCTTGCTGGTGAACCGTTCGACGGTGATGGAGATCCGCTGCGGCGTGCCACGGGCGGTGACGTCGCTGTTGGCAACGCCGTTGGGATAAACGATCGTATAGTCGAGCGTGTACTCTCCCGGCTCACGGATGCGGGACACGTCCACCACGACGGAGATGTTGCTGGAGGAGAGGCGCGTCCGCGTCTGGCGGCTGCACGTCACACGCAGATCCACCGTGGCCTCGGCGCCCTCTGTAATGACGAGATTGTAGTCCTCACGGATCTGATCGGCCCCGGAAAAGGTCACGACGATGTCATCAATGGGCTCGTTCGTGACCTCCTGGTTGACCACAGTCACCACGTACAGCCACAGGACAAAGGAGGCCAGCAGGGCCACCGCAATGGACAGCAGCTTATTTCTCATGCTTTTCTCCTTTTTTGGAAAACAGGCGCACCAGACGGTCGTACAGCCTGGCTGGCCGCTGCTCGCCCTGATCGGCCACCAGCTCGTTCATCAGGAGCCGCTCCAGCGTCCTGGGCGCCAGATGCCGCTTGAGCATGCCGCCCACCGCCACCGAGATGGTGCCCGTCTCCTCGGAGACGATCACCACCACCGCGTCGGACGACTCGCTCATGCCAATGCCGGCGCGGTGACGCGTGCCGAGATCGCTGCTCAGATGCGTGTTCTCCGAGAGGGGCAGCACGCAGCCGGCCGCAGCGATCCGCGCCTGGCGGATGATGACTGCGCCGTCGTGCAGGGCAGCCTTCGTGAAGAAGAGGTTGCGCAGCAGCTCATCGGACACGATGGCGTCGAGGAGCGTGCCGGTCTTGAAATACTCATCCAGCAGGATCTTCCGCTCGAAGACGATCAGCGCGCCGGTGCGGGACTTGGACATGCTCTCGCAGGCGGTGACGACGGCGGTGACGGCGGCGCTCATGGGCCGCTCCTCCTCCTTGCCGCCGAGGATCTCCTTGATGGAACGGCTGCCCATCTTCTCCAGGAAGTTGCGGAGCTCCGGCTGGAACATGATGACCAGCGCAATGAAGCCCAGCTCCAGGATCCGGCTGAGGATAAAGTTCAGCGAATACATGTGGGCCAGCCCGGTCACCCAGGTGGCCACCAGCAGCAGCACAATGCTCTTGGCAATGCGCGACGCCCGGGTGGAGCGAATCATGATAATGACCCTGTAGATCAGGAACGCAACCACCAGGATGTCCAGCACGTCGGTGAATTTAATTGTAGCAAGCGACGTCAGAAAACTGTTGAACAGGGTGGTCGGCATGAAATTCCCCTCTCCCGCAGCGCATCAATTTTGTTAATTATACTCCAAAACGCCCCCGATAGCAAGTCTCAACCGGTAAGATTTTGGAAAGCCGGTTCAGCTTTCAGCCGGGCCACCGCCTCGGCGGCCTGGCGGAGTTCCGACGCCGTGGTCAGCGCCGAGAGGCTCAGGCGCACCGTCCCCGTCCCGAGGGTGCCGGCACTCTCATGGGCCAGCGGCGCGCAGTGCAGGCCGGCGCGGACGGCAACGTCCTGCCGGGCCAGCGCCTCGGCCGCTGCCTCGCAGTCCATGCCGCGGACCTGCAGCGACAGGACCCCCGTCTGGCCGGGGCCGGTAAAGCAGCGCACGTGCTCCATGGCCGACAGCCGGCAGCAGAAGTCCTCCAGCAGCCGCCGTTCCCGCCGCAGGATCTCCTCCGTCCCCTGCTCCAGCACGAACCGGAGGCCTGCCGCCAGGCCGCAGATGCCCGGCACATTGTGGGTGCCGGCCTCGCCGCGGTCAGGCAGCTCCTCCGGCATGGCGAAGCAGCGGGACTGGCTGCCGGTGCCGCCCTCCAGCAATGGCCGGACGCTGCGGCCGCACAGGAGCATGCCGGTTCCCTGCGGCCCGTACAGCCCCTTGTGGCCGGGCATGGCCACGAAGACGGCGCCCCATTTCTCCAGGGAGACCGGCAGCGTTCCGGCCGACTGGGCCGCGTCAACGATCAGCGGGACATCGTGCCGCCGGCAGAGGCGTGCGATCTCCTCCACCGGGAGCCGGTAGCCGAACACGTTGGAGACGTGGGTGCAGATCACGGCCTTCGGCCCGGCGGCAATGGCTTCAGCCATGGCCCGGAGCGTATCCTCCGGGTCGAACAGCTTCCGGCCCGCCACCGTCACCCGCGCCCGCAGGCCGTGCAGCGGCCGCATGACGGCGTTGTGCTCGAAGCCGGAAACCACCACCCGGTCGCCTGGTTCCACGAGCGTTTTGATGGCAAGATTCAGGCCGTGGGTGGCGTTCATCGTGAACACCACCTGCTCCGGCCGGGCCCCCAGCAGCTCTGCGGCCAGCTTCCGGCAGCCGTACACCGCGTCGGCAGCCGCCATGGCCGCCGGATAGCCGCCGCGGCCCGGCGAGGCGAGCTGCTCCATTGCCTGCATAACTGCGGCGGCCACCTGGGGCGGCTTGCGCAGGGTGGTGGCGGCATTGTCCAGATAGATCATAGGCTCAGCTCCCGATACACGCCGCTTTCGCGGAGATAGACCCGCTGAAACTGGATTTCATTCTGCCGCAGCGCCTCCCGCGCCGTACGCGCCTGCGCCGACGGCAGCGACACGGCGTAGCCGCAGCCCTGCTGCGCCAGCAGCGACGGCGTGCGGTGCAGGCCGCAGGAAATGCCAATCCGTTCCAGCAGCTCCTGCCCGCGCTGTGCACGGGTGATGGACCGGAACGTAATCAAACAGTCGTACATCGTATCATCCCTCCCCTCCAGCGTATGCAGCGGCTGCATCCGGCGCGCCGCTTTTTTCGGCGTCGACCGCGGGAGACAAATTTGAACGACTTCTTTACGGACTTCTCCGCTCACATGTGCTATAGTGAAAAAAGTTTTCCAAAGAAAGAGAGTGTGAGCAGAAACTATGGTGATCGCATTGATCCTGTTCCTCGTGACCTACGCGCTGATGCTGGCGTTCCAGCAGTACCGCCCGTGGATCGCACTGACGTCGGCCCTGATCTTCGTCATCCTGGGCAACGTCTCCAGCCTGTTCGATATGAGCGTCCTGTCCGCGCTGCAGGCCGTGGATTACAACGTCCTGCTGATGATCGGCGGCACCATGGGCACCGTGGCCCTGTTCATTGAGAGCCGCATGCCGGCCCGGCTGGCGGAGATTCTCATCACGAAGGTGCCCAATGTCAAGTGGGCCGTGACGGCGCTGGCGCTCTTTGCCGGCATCATCAGCGCATTCGTGGACAACGTGGCGACGGTCCTGATGGTTGCCCCGGTGGGCCTGGCCATCTCCCGGAAGCTGAAGATTTCCCCGGTGCCGGTGCTCATCGCCATTGCCGTCTCCTCGAATCTGCAGGGTGCCGCCACCCTCGTGGGCGACACCACCAGCATCCTGCTGGGCGGCTTCGCCGACATGACGTTCCTGGACTTCTTCTGGATGCAGGGCAAGCCCGGCATCTTCTGGGGCGTGGAGCTGGGCGCACTCGTCTCCATGTTCGCGCTGCTGCTCCTCTTCCGCAGGGACCGGCAGAAGGTTACCGCCAGGGTGGAGACCGTCGTGGACGACTATTTCCCCTCCGTCCTGATGATCGCCACGGTGGTGCTGCTGATCTGCGCCTCCTTCCTGCCGGAGCCCGCGGACGGCGCGCTGCTGACCGTATACAACCTGCGCAGCGGCCTGATCTGTGTGGCGCTCTGCCTCCTGGGCGTCCTCGTCACCTGCGTCCGCCGGAAGTCCGGCGCCATCCTCAAAACCGTGGTGCAGGGGCTGGACAAGGACACGCTGCTGCTGCTGTTCGGCTTGTTCATCATCATCGAGGGCATCACCCAGGCCGGCGTCATCGACGCGGTGGCCAATCTGTTCTACCGGGTGGCCGGCAACAGCCCGTTCCTGCTTTACACGCTGATCGTGTTCGCGTCGGTGCTCCTGTCGGCCTTCATCGACAACATCCCGTACGTGGCCACGATGCTGCCGGTGGTGCAGAGCATCTCTGGGCTGATGAATGACGGCGCCGGCATGGCCCCGTACGTCTTCTACTTCGGCCTCCTGTCCGGCGCGACCCTGGGCGGCAACCTGACGCCCATCGGCGCCTCGGCCAACATCACGGCCATCGGCATTCTGCGGAAGAACGGTGAGACCGTCCGCATCCGCGACTTCCTGCGGATCGGCGTTCCCTTCACCCTCTCCGCGGTGCTGGCCGGCTACGTCTACATCTGGCTGGTCTGGGGTCCAAAATAAGCGTTTTGCCGGAAAAGCGCCTGACTGCAAAGCAGTCAGGCGCTTTCTCTCATTCATTCTCTCATTGCCGCATCAGCAGGCAGACGGCATGGGCTGCGATGCCCTGGCCGGCGCCGGTGAAGCCGAGGCCCTCCTCCGTGGTGGCCTTGACGTTGACGGACGCAGCCGGAATGGCCAGCGCGGCGGCCAGGCGCTCCGCCATCTGCGGCAGATACGCCGCCAGCTTCGGCCGCTGGGCGATGATCGTGGCGTCGATGTTTCCCACCGCCCAGCCGGCTGCCGCCAGCAGCTCCGACACCCGGGCCAGCAGGCGCAGGCTGGAGATCCCGGCGTAGGCCGGGTCGCTGTCCGGGAAGTGGCGGCCGATGTCGCCCAGGGCGGCAGCCCCCAGCAGCGCGTCCATGACGGCGTGGGTCAGCACGTCGGCGTCCGAGTGGCCGTCCAGCCCCAGCTCCCAGGGAATTTCGACGCCGCCGAGCACCAGGCGGCGTCCCGCCGCCAGCCGGTGCACGTCGTACCCGTGGCCAATTCTCACGGCGTCTCCCTCCCGTCCAGGATGGACGCGGCGAGGATCAGATCGATGGGCGTGGTGATCTTCATATTCTCGTCGCTGCCCTCGGTCAGGTGCACCTTCATGCCCAGGCGCTCCACGGCGGAGCAGTCGTCGGTCACGGGGATTCCCTCCTGCTCGGCCTTATACAGCGCACCGCGGACCAGATCCAGGTCGAACACCTGGGGCGTCTGGACGGCCACGAGGCTGCTGCGGTCCGGCGTGGCCTCGATGACGCCCTTGCGCGCCACCTTGACCGTGTCCTTCATGGGGACGGCCGGCGCGGCCGCACCGGTCTTGTCCGCCTTCTCGATGGTGCGGACGATGATCTCCTCCGTCACCAGCGGGCGGGCGCCGTCGTGAATGGCCACGAGGCCGTCGCGGTCGGCAATGCAGTCGAGGCCGGCCATGACCGAGCTGCTCCGCTCGTCTCCGCCGACGATCACGTGGTGCACCTTGTCCAGACTGTGCTTCCGGCACATGTCCTCCACCGGGAGCAGCAGGTCCTCCCGCGTGACGACGACGATCTCGTCGATCCGCCCGCAGGCGTTGAAGGTCCGGAGCGTCCGGAGCAGCACCGGCTCGCCCCGCAGGTCTGCCATCATCTTGTCGATTCCGTTCATGCGGGTGGCCGAGCCGGCCGCCACGATGACGGCCGCGCACCGTGAGGTGCCGCCGCTGCGCCCCCGCGCCAGTTTCTGCAGGATTTCCATATTACAGCTCCATCACCGTTTTTTTGAACGCGCTGCCGCGCACCATGAAATTCCGGAAGTGGTCAAAGGAGGCGCTGGCCGGCGACAGCATCACCACGTCGCCTGCGCGGGCCAGCCCCGCAGCCGTACGGATCGCGTCATAGAAGTCCGCCACGTCCACGATCTCCGGCGCGCCGGGCCGATACTCCGGCGCCTGCTCCACGGCCCGGCGGATCTTCGGCGCCGTGGCGCCGGTGAGCACCAGGGTCTTGACGTGAGCCACGATCTCCGGCCCCAGGTCGTCGTAAGGGATGTGCTTGTCGTAGCCGCCGGCGATGAGGATCAGCTTCTCCGGGAAGCTCCGGAGGCCGGCGATGGTCCGCGAGGGGCTGGAGGCAATGGAGTCGTTGTAGAACCGGACGCCGTCCTTGACGCGCACCAGCTCAATCCGATGCTCCACGCCGGCAAAGCTGCGGGCCACGGCGCGGACGTCCTCGTCCGAGGCCAACCCCTCCACGGCGCAGATGGCGGCCATGTAGTTCTCCACGTTGTGGATGCCCGGCAGCAGGATCTCCTGCCGCCGGAGGATCGGCTCCGGCACCGGCCCGGCACGCCAGACCGTGTCGTCCTCCAGGTAGACGCCCCGGTCCGGCCGCGTCTGCCGGGAAAACTCCAGCACGCGGCCCCGGGCCTTCCGGCGGAAGCCGTGGGTGATCGCATTGTCGGCATTGAACACGGCGACGTCCCCCGGCCCCTGGTGGAGATAGACGTTCTCCTTGGCCGCCACGTACTCGGCCATATCCCGGTGGACGTCCAGATGGTTTAGGGCCAGGTTCGTCACCACGGCCACGTGGGGGCTGCGGCGCATATCCAGCAGCTGGAACGAGCTCAGCTCCACCACTGCCACGTCCTCCGGCGCCATGTCCCCGGCCTCAGGCAGCAGCGGCGCACCGATGTTGCCGCCGATCCAGACGGTCCGCCCGGCGTGGCGCAGGATCTCAGCGATCAGCGTCGTGGTGGTGGTCTTGCCGTCGGAGCCGGTGACGGCGATGACCGTGCAGGGGCAGACCTCGAAGAAGGCCTCCATTTCGGAGGTCATCACCGTCCCGCACCGGCGCAGCTCCGCCAGCTCCGGCCGGTCCGGGTGGAGCCCCGGCGTCCGGAACGCCACCTCGGCGTCCAGATCCCGCAGGTAGTCGGGCCCCAGCTTCAGCGTCATGCCCATCCGCTCCAGCTCCAGCACCTCCGGCTCCAGCTGCTCCCGGCCGTTCCGGTCGCAGCCCGTCACCAGCGCGCCGTGGGCCAGCAGCAGCCTGGCCAGGGGGCGGTTGCTGACGCCCAGGCCCAGCACCGCCACCCGCCGCCCCCGCAGGGCCGAAAAGTAGCGCTCCATCCGCTCGTTCATGCCATTCTCCTTCCGGCGGCTCCGGGCCGCCGTCTTTCATCGTTCTGATTTCGTTCCTATTATATCTGCGATCTCTTTTTTTTGCAACCGATTTGACATCTGCCGCAGGATTCGTTAAAATAACAGCGCGACCGGGCCGGACAGCCGCGCGGCCAGCGCCGAAAGGCCCGCCGTGAGGAAAGTCCGGGCTCCACAGGGCAAGGATAACGGGTAACGCCCGCCGAAGGCGACTTCAGGAAAAGTG
>CAJFNY010000133.1 GCA_904395865.1 uncultured Oscillospiraceae bacterium | reverse complement strand
TCGTACGAGGAGTCGGCCGAGGAGTCGTACGAGGAGTCGGCCGAGTCCGTGCCGGTCCTGCTGCCCCTGACGGCCGACGCCGACGGCCTGACGGCCGAGCGGACCGTGACGGCCTCCGCCGGCACCGTCACCGACGTCTACCGGATCACCAACGCCGGCGGCGGCACCGCCGTCACCTTCCGCTACCCGGCTGCCGCCGACGCAGCCCTGACGGCGGAGGGCGCGGATGAGATTGCCGCCGAGGCCGGCACGTGGGCGCCGTACCCCGACGGGGACGTGGTGGACGTCACGTGGCACGCCGTCACCGTGGAGCTGGCCGCCGGGGAGACCGTCACCGTCACGGCCTCCGTGACGGTGAAGCCGGGGACGTACACCGTCTGGCGCGACGCCGCCAGCCGCCTGACCGTCACCGCCGTGACCGTGGACGGCGCGCCGCTGACCGGCGAGACGGCGACCATCACCGTACCGTAAACCAAGGGGGCCGGGCTTGTGCCCGGTCCCAAAGACTTTCAAAAGAACTACGTCCATGAAATGAATCGGATAGGCTTCTTGTGCGGAATAAAAGCCCTCGGCAGAGTTTCGCCTGCCGCAGCAGGCGAAAGGAAATCAAAATTCTGTTTTTTCCGGGGACATGTGCCTCGGAAAAAACACTTCTCAGCTTCCGAGTGTGCGGCCCGCAGGGACGTGCGCGTGGGAAGCTGCATCCCCTCGCCAAAATGCCTGCATTTTGGCGACCGCGTGTCGAGGTACTCGACACGCGGAACGGCCGGGCTTGTGCCCGGTCCCCATTTCTGGTATACTGAGGAAAATACGGCCCGAAGGGAGAACGACATGAAGCTTCTGATCTGCAACGTGGGGAGCACGTCCCTGAAATACCAGCTGTTCCACATGGACGACGGCGAGCGCGTCCTGGCCGCCGGCGGCGCCGAGCGGGTGGGCACCGACCGCAGCGAGTTCTACTGGTCCAACCGCCTGACCGGCGGCAGCGGCCGCGAGCCGGCCGCCTTCCCCACCCACCGGGAGGCCATCTCCCGGATGCTCCGCGCCCTGCTGGACGGGGTGCTGGGCAGCCTGGAGGAGCTGGGCTGCGTCGGCTTCAAGGTGGTCCACGCCAAGGGCGTCTCCGGCGTGCAGTACCTGACCGACGACGTGCTGGAGGCCATGGCCGCGTTCAACACCGTGGCCCCGGCCCACAACCCGCCGTACATCGCCGCCATCCGCCAGTTCCGGGAGCTGCTGCCCGACACGCCGCTGATCGGCGCCTTCGAGACGGCGTTCCACCAGACGATGCCGCCCAGGGCGTACCTGTACCCGATCCCGGCGGAGCTGGCCCGCCGGGAGGGCATCCGGCGGTACGGTTTCCACGGTGCGTCCCTGGAGTACCTGTCCACCTGGGCGGCCGAGCGCATGGGCCGGCAGGGGAAGTTCATCTGCTGCCACCTGGGCGGCAGCAGCTCCATCTGCGCCGTGGACGGCGGGAAGAGCATCGACACGAACCTGGGCATTGGCCTCCAGTGCGGCGTCATGCACAACAACCGCATCGGCGACATGGACCCGTACGTGATCTTCCACCTGGTGGAGGCGTGCGGCATGACGCTCCAGGAGGTCAAGACGATGCTCCAGACGAAGAGCGGCTTCCTGGGCATGTCCGGCGGCGTCTCCGGCGACCTGCGGGACGTGGAGGCGGCGGCCGCCGCCGGGAACGAGGACTGCCGCAACGCCCTGGACAGCTACTGCTACCAGATCAAGAAGTACCTGGGCGCGTACACCGCCGCCATGGGCGGGCTGGACGCCGTGGTGTTCGGCGGCGGCATCGGCCGCAACGGCAAGTCCGTCCGGGCCGGCGCCCTGGCGGGGCTGGAGTGCCTGGGCATCCGCCTGGACCCGGAGAAGAACGACCGGGCCGTGGGCGGCGACGACATCTCCGCCGACGGCAGCCCCGTGCGCATCTACGTGGTGGACACCAACGAGGAGATCATCGTGGCCCGCAAGGCCAGGGCGCTTCTGGAGCAGCAGCCGTGACGACCATCACAACCGCGAGCGGGCAGAAAGGCCCGCCCGCAGAGACTGTCAAGAAACCGCTCCGGCCGAAAGATTCGGAGGGAGGGGATGTGTGCAAGGCTGCTCCGCAGAGCGTGCCGGAGCGCAACCGCCCGCTGCGCGGGCGGCACTTGGCGCGG
>CAJFNY010000132.1 GCA_904395865.1 uncultured Oscillospiraceae bacterium | reverse complement strand
TGCACACCGGCAGCCACGCAAAAACTCGCCGAGGCGGCAGCAGCTTACGTTTACGCCGGCCCGCCTGTGCCGCACGGCCGCCTGCTCTCCGGGGTCCGGGGGCCGCAGCCCCCGGCGGGTTTTCGCCCCTTTTCCCCGGTGAAAAGGGGCCCGCCGGAGGCATGACAAGCCGCAGGGCTTTGCCAGACCTTCCATACAAATGGTAGAGGGCCGCAGCCCCTTGCGCTGCTGCTGGCGCTGCCGGGACGCCCTCCCCGCGCCATAGCGACCGAAAGCCGCCCCGTCCGGGGCGGCTTTTCCGCGATTCTGCCGGACGGACGCCGGCGCGTCCGGCCGGCGGAGCGCCCGCATCGGCGCGCACGGCGCCCTGCGCCCGGGGCCCTGCGTGCGCCCGGAAACCACAGCCGCCCCGCAGGGAATCCCTGCGGGGCGGCGTTTACCAGTCGCGGTCGCCGTCGGCGGCGTAGAGGCTGTCGCTGGGCATGTCCGGCGGGCACTGGGGCGGGCGCGGGTTCCGGACGGCGCACGCCGACGAGAGGATGCAGTTGGGCGCCTTCTCGGGCACCTCGTTGCCGAACGTCACCTGGAAGAGCTTCTCCAGCGGCATGTGCAGCAGCTTCTCCGTCAGCCCCGGCCGGTCGCGGAGCCACGGCCGCAGCGCCAGGTAGATGCTCCGGTCGGTGCGCGTGTCGCAGAAGCGGAAGGCCATGCGCCGCTTGCTCTGGACCCGGAGCTTGCCGTTGCCGATGGTGCAGCCCAGGACGGCCTGGATGGCGTCGACGGCGCAGGAGAAGCTCTCAGCCGTGCAGACCACGTCGTACGGCCCCACCGGGGGCAGCGCAAACTGCTCCATGATATACGCCGTGGCCCTGGCCCCGATGGCCAGCGCCGGGCACTGGCACCCGTGAAACGTCACTGCCTGCATCCAGGCCTCCTGCAATCCCATCATGCCCTCCCGCTCCGTCCGTAAAAACTGAGATTCTGTATAATTATATCAGACCCCATCGGCGTTGGCAAGGGCTTCCTGCGGCGCCAGCAGGCGCTCCACCCGGTCGACGCACGGGTCGGCGCCCAGATAGTAGAGCACGTCGCCGGCCTTCAGCGTCATATACGGCCCCGGCGAGAGGAACAGCGCCTCCCCCCGGCCGATGGCCACGACGGTGGCCTCGGTGTTGTGCCAGAAGTTCAGGTCCTGCAGCGTCTTGCCGGCGTGGGGGCACGCCTCGTCCACACGGCACCGGAACGGCACGAACGGGTTCGTGGCCCGGAAGCGGCCCGTCTTGGCCACCAGCTGCTCCAGCAGCTCGCCGATCTGGCGCATCTCCGCCTCCTGGCGGCGGATGCGCTCCTCCAGCTGCCGGTGCAGGTCGCCCAGGGACGAGAAGTCCCGGAACTGCCGGACGTACGCCACGGCCTTCTCCACCGACGCGATGGTCACGCCGCTGCCCCGGGAGGCCGAGACGATGCCCAGGTCGTCGAGGATGCAGATGGCCCGGCGGGCCGTCTCGCTGGAGACGCCGTACTGGCTGGCCAGGGCCGAGCGGGCGTAGATCCGCTCGCCGGTCCGGTACGAGCCCTCGGCGATCTTGGCCGCCACGTCCTGGGCGATCTCCAGATACCGCGGCGTATCGGTGCGGACGCCGCCGCCGCGGCGCTCAGATGTATCCATGCTCCGTCAAAAACTCCTTTGCCACGTCCTCCACGGCCCGCTGCTCCACGTCCACCTGGTAGTTGAGCTCCTGGATCGTCACGTCGTCCACGGCGCCGGCCAGGGTGTTCAGGACGTCGCTGAGCTCCGGATGGGCCTCCAGCACCTCGTTGCGGCAGACGGGCGCGCCGTGGTACGGCGGGAAGAGCGCCTGGTCGTCCACGAGGCACGTCATGTCGTACCGGCGGAGCAGCGCGTCGGTGGCGTAGACGATGATGACGTCCAGCTCCCCGGCGTCGGCCGCCTCGTACAGCAGCGACGAGTCCATCCGCAGCGCGTCGGCGAAGTTCAGGCCGTACGTGGCCACCAGGCCGTCGTACCCGTCGTGGACGCGGGTGTAGAACACGTGGTTGGCGCCGAAGGTCAGGTCGCCGGAGACGGGGGCCAGGTCGGAGACGGTCTCCACGCCCAGTTCCTCCATCCGGTCGGTTTTCATGGCCAGGGCGAAGGTGTTGTTCAGGCCCAGGGGGTCGAACATGGTGACGTTCTCCTGCTCGGCCAGGCCCGTGCGGGCGGCCTCCAGGATCTCGTCGGCCGTCATGCCGGGCAGCAGCTCCTGGTCGAGGATCTCGTTGTAGGCGGTGCCGGTGTACTCGAAGTAGATGTCGATCTCGCCGTTCTGCATGGCCGGCATGCAGACGGAGGTGCCGCCCAGGTTCAGCTTCCGCTCCACCTTCAGGTCCGTGTGGGCCTCGATGAGCTGGGCGTACATCTCGCCCAGCAGGATGCTCTCGGTGAACTGCTTCGACGCCACGGTGACGGTGTTCTCGTCGGAGCCGCAGCCGGTCAGGCACGAGAGCAGCAGCACGGCGGCCAGCAGCACAGATGCGAATTTTTTCATCAGCGGATCCCTCCTGTATGCACGGTTTTCTTCGTCAGCTTCTTCTCGGCGAAGCCGATGGCGTATTCGAACAGCACGGCCAGCAGCGACACGGGGATGGCGCCGGAGAGCATCATCACGGTGTTGCGCGTTTGGATGCCGCGCCAGATGAGCATGCCCAGGCCGCCGGCGCCGATGAACACGCCGGTGGCGGCGATGCCCAGGGCCGAGACGATGGCCAGGCGGATGCCCGAGAGGATCATGGGCGTGGCCACCGGGAAGCGGACCATGGTGAAGATCTGCAGCGGCGTCATGCCGATGCCGCGGCCGGCGCGGATGGTGCCGGCGTCCACGGACGTCAGGCCCACGTAGGCGTTGCGGACGATGGGAAAGAGCGAGTAGAGGAAGATGGTGACGACGACGGTGCTGTCGTTGAGGCCGAAGATCAGCATCACGAACGTCAGCATGGCCAGGGTGGGGACGGTCTGCAGCGCGTCCACCACGGCGAAGACCACCCGCTGCAGCCGCGGCGTCCGCACCAGCAGCGCCGCCAGGGGCAGCCCGATCACGCAGCCGGCCAGGACGCCCAGGAACGTGATCTCCAGGTGGGTCAGCATGGCCGGGAGGATGGAATTCCAGTTCACGCGGCCACCTCCTCGCTCCGGTGCCGCCGGGACAGGCGGATGACGCGGTTGAGCAGCGCGCTGACCAGCAGCGACAGGATCGTCGCCGGGATGGCGCCGCAGAGCACCAGGTTGAAGTTGTAGCTCTGGAGGCCCATCCAGATCAGGTCCCCCAGCCCGCCGCCGCCGATGAAGGCCGACAGCGTGGCCCAGGAGATGATGTAGATGGTGCTCAGGCGGATGCCGGTGATGATGGCCGGCAGGGCCAGGGGCAGCTGCACCAGGCGCAGCATCTGCATGCGGCTCATGCCCATGCCGCGGGCGGCCTTGATGCACTTGGGGCTGACCTCCCGGATGCCGGTGTACGTGCCCCGGAGGATGGGCAGCAGCGAGTAGAGGAACAGCACCGCCACCGCCGGCGCGAAGCCCAGGCCCAGGACGATCATGGCCACGCCCAGCAGCACGATGCTGGGGATCGTGTTGACGACGCCGAACAGCGCCAGCACCGCCGACGCCAGCTTCGGCCGGTACGTCAGGGCCACGCCGGCCGGCACGGCCACGACGATGCCCAGCAGCAGGGCCGCGGCGCTGATGGCCACGTGCTGGCCCAGGGCCGTGAGGATCAGGTCGGAGCTCCGGACGACCTCCCGGAGGAACTCACCCATTGCCATCCCCCTTCCAGACCAGCTGGGCCAGGGACTTGACCATGCTGCTGCGGGTGACGATGCCGATGAGCAGGCCCTGGCCGTCCACCACCGGCAGCACGTCCAGGTGCTCGCCCATCATCCGGTCGAACACCTCCCGGGCCGAGTCGTCGGGCGTCACCGGGGAGACGGGGGTGTGGGTCACGTCGGCCAGGCGGACGCCCTGGGCCCGGTGGCACGCGCGGATGTCCTCCACGGACACCTGGCCCAGCAGCCGGCCCCCGTCGTCCACCAGGAAGAGCGTCGGCACCTGGCGGCGCTCCATGAGCGCCACGCTCTCCACGAGGCTCATGTCCGGCGAGGCGCTGACGACCCGCTCCTTCATGACGTCGCGGACGGTGTCCAGCTTGGCGCCGTACAGCCGGTGGCGGCCGATGAACTGCTCGACGAACTCGTTGGCCGGGCTGCTGAGCAGCTGCTCGGGCGACGCGGCCTGGACGATGACGCCGTCCTTCATCAGCACGATGATGTCGGCGATCTTGATGGCCTCGTCCATGTCGTGGGTGACGAAGACGATGGTCTTGTGGAGCTTCCGCTGCAGGGCCATGATCTCGTCCTGCAGCGACTCGCGGGTGATGGGGTCCAGGGCGCCGAAGGGCTCATCCATCAGGATGATCGGCGGCTCCGCCGCCAGGGCCCGCAGCAGGCCGATGCGCTGCTGCTGGCCGCCGCTGAGGTTGGCCGGGTAGCTGTTCAGGTACTGCTCATCCAGGTTGACGAGCTTCAGCAGCTCCCGGGTGCGCTCCAGGCGGCGCTTCTCGTCCCAGCCCAGGAGCTTTGGGACGATCTCGATGTTCTGCCGGATGGTCATGTGGGGGAACAGGCCGATCTCCTGGATCACGTAGCCGATGCCGCGGCGCAGCTCCACCGGGTCGACGGTGCTGATGTCGCGGCCGTTGACGAAGATTTTGCCCTCCGTGGGCACGATCAGGCGGTTGATGAGCTGCAGCGTCGTCGTCTTGCCGCAGCCGGACGGTCCGATCAGGACCACCAGCTTCCCCTCGGGAATGTGGAGATTCAGCGAGTGCAGCACCTCGTTGGCGGCGTAGGACATGGAAACGTTCTCGAACCTGACCAATGGATTCACCTCGATTTGGAAAGTAACAACTTGATTATAGATGAAAGTTGGCACATTGTCAATTCCAATCTTTCGCGGGGATTTTGCCGGAAAACCGGCGCACCGGCTTGAGAATCCGGCGAAACTGTGGTATACTGCGCTCACCGGCCCCGGCCGGGAATCCATTTTCCGGAGAGCTTGCACCATGAACGACAAGGAAATCGCGGAGATCCGCCGGCGCTTCCGGCCGGACCGCACGAATATCACCCACGTCCGCGGCTGCTACGTCAACGCCAGCCGCGAGATCGTCACCACCTTCGACCACTCCCTGGCCCTGGCCGGGGAGCTGGAGCAGGAGCAGTACCTGGCCCTGCTCAAGCGCGTCCTGTCGGGCGCCCAGGGGAAGAACCTGCTGGACATCTCGTTCCGCACGGCCCAGGTGGCCGACAGCGACGAGCACCGCCTTCTCTCTTCCCTGCGGGACACGGCCCTGGGCGATGAGGCGGTGCTGGACACGTTCTACCGGCTGGTGGCCCAGTCGCTGCAGCTGGAGACGGGCTACGTCATCCTCCTGGCCCACGACGTCTACGACGTGCCGTACCGCGGCCGGGACGGCGGCGGGCTGGAGGACGCCTCGGAGAACCAGTTCTCGTACGTCGTCTGCAGCATCTGCCCCGTGAAGCCCATGAAGCCGAAGCTCCGGTACGACGGCGGGGACTTCTGCCTGCAGGCGGCCGACGTGGTGATGGCCGCGCCGGAGCTGGGCTTCCTGTTCCCGGCCTTCGACGGCCGCAGCACGAACCTCTACAACGCCCTGTGCTACACCCGCAGCGCCGCCGACGTCCACGAGGACTTCATCCAGGCCGTCTTCCGCACGGAGCCGCCCATGGCCGCCGACGACCAGCGGGAGACGTTCCAGTCCCTGCTCTCCGGCGCTCTGGACGAGCAGTGCAGCTACGGCGTCATCCAGGAGGTCCACGGCCAGCTGTGCGGCCTCATCGCCGAGCACAAGGCCAGCCGCGAGCCGGAGCCCCTGGCCCTGACGAAGCAGCAGGTGGAGGGCCTGCTGGCCCAGTGCGGCGTCGCGGAGCCGGAGCTGGCCAAATTCGACGCGCAGTTCGACGAGCAGTTCGGCGCCGACGCCGTCCTGCCCCCGGCCAACATCGTCGACCCCAGCCGCCTGCAGCTGAACACGCCCGACGTGACGATCCGCGTCAACCCCGAGCGGGGCGACCTGGTGGAGACGCGGGTGCTGGACGGCGCCCGGTACATCCTGATCCGCGCCGACGAGGCCGTGGAGGTCAACGGCGTCTCCATCCGCATCGCCGGCGACGACCGGCCGGAATAACCTCCACACCGCAAAGCGGCGGGCGCATCTGCGCCCGCCGCTGAGACTGTCGAAAAACCGCTTCGGCCGAAGGGCTCGGAGGGAGGGAAAGTGTGAAAGGGAACCGTCAGGGTTCCCTGAAGGTGAATTGGCCGAAGGCCAAGAGAAGCCGGTCTGGACCGTTCGCGTTCAATCAGACTCGAATTTGCAACTTTTTGAAGTTGCAAATTCGTGAGCAGCTTGTCAAAAAATTCTCGTGAGAGACTTTTTTGACAAGCTGAAAGCGGCGGGCGCAGATGCGCCCGCCGCTCTTTGCTCACGTGGATATTCCGATGGATCTGCCTCCCGGCGAAATCCCCCGCGGCCCGGCTCAGTCCGCGTCCCGGGACAGCGTCTCCGACAGCTCCAGGCCGGGGTTGCGCTTGACCGTGTAGTCGATGGACCACAGGGACGAGAACACTAGCAGGCTGTGGCCCCGGTAGTCCTCCAGCAGCTCGGCGTCGGAGGAGAGCTTCAGGTCCTTCAGGTCGGCCACGGGGCTCTTGACGATGAAGCGCAGCTGCTCGTACGGCAGGCCCTCCATCCGCAGGTCGACGCCGTACTCGTTCTTCATCCGGTACTGGAACACCTCGAACTGCAGCACGCCCACCACGCCGACGATGACCTCCTCCATGCCGGTGTTGGGCACCTTGAAGATCTGGATGGCGCCCTCCTGGGCGATCTGCTCGGTGCCCTTGATGAACTGCTTGCGCTTCATGGTGTCCCGGGGGCTGACCCGGGAGAAGTGCTCCGGCGCGAAGGTGGGGATGCCGGCGAAGCGGAACTTCTTCCCCGGGACGGTGACGGTGTCGCCGATGGAGAAGATGCCCGGGTCGAACACGCCGATGATGTCGCCGGCGTACGCCTCGTCGATGATCTCCCGCTCGGAGGCCATCAGCTGCTGGGGCTGGCTCAGGCGCATCTTCCGGTTGCCCTGGACGTGGAACACCTCGGCCTCCCGCTCGTACTTGCCCGAGCAGATGCGCAGGAAGGCCAGCCGGTCCCGGTGGGCCTTGTTCATGTTGGCCTGGATCTTGAACACGAAGGCCGAGAAGTCCGGCGAGAACGTGTCGATGACGCCGCAGTCGGCCGTCCGCGGCAGGGGCGGCGGCGTCATGCGCAGGAAGTCCTCCAGGAACGGCTCCACGCCGAAGTTCGTCAGCGCCGAGCCGAAGAACACGGGGCTGAGCGTGCCGCTGCGGACGGCGTCCATGTCGAACTCCCGGCCGGCCGAGAGCAGCTCCACGTCGTCGATCAGCTGGCGGTGGCGCGCCTCGCCGATGTGGCCGGCCACCGCCGGGTCGTACAGGTCCACCTCCAGCTTGTCGGCCCGGCTCTTGCCGGAGACGCCGGAGAAGAACGCAATGTGGCCCTTGTCCCGGTCGTAGACGCCGCGGAACTCCTTGCCCGAGCCGATGGGCCAGTTGACGGCGTACGTGTCGATGCCCAGCTCCCGCTCCAGCTCCTCCAGCAGGTCGAAGGGGTCCTTGGCGTCCCGGTCCATCTTGTTGATGAACGTGAAGATCGGGATGTGCCGCATGGCGCAGACCTTGAACAGCTTCCGCGTCTGGGCCTCCACGCCCTTGGAGCCGTCGATGACCATGACGGCCGAGTCGGCGGCCATGAGCGTCCGGTACGTGTCCTCGGAGAAGTCCTGGTGGCCGGGGGTGTCGAGGATGTTGATGCAGTACCCGTCGTACTGGAACTGCATCACCGACGAGGTGACGGAGATGCCGCGCTGCTTCTCGATCTCCATCCAGTCGGACACGGCGGCGCGGGCGTTCTTCTTGCCCTTGACGGCGCCGGCCTGGGCGATGGCGCCTCCGTACAGCAGGAATTTTTCGGTTAAGGTGGTCTTGCCGGCGTCGGGGTGGGAGATGATCGCGAACGTCCGCCGGCGGCTGATTTCCTCTCGCAGGGTTGGCACGGTGTTCCCTCCAGTAAAATACGCAAAATCAATTTATTTTACCACGGCCTTCCGGCTTTTACAAGGCGGAAAACGCCCGCGGGCCCCTGCCCGCGGGCGTTGTTTCGTTCACCAGTACCGCCGGTTGGCCCTGGCGGAGCAGACGCCGTACCAGACCAGGAAGGCCAGCGCCAGGCCGATGAGGCCCATGGCCAGGCCCTGGCTCAGCTGGTAGAACGTGCCGTCGGCCAGCATGGCCAGGCCCAGCACCGTGATGGCGACGCCGATGACCAGCAGCCGCGGCCGGATGTAGCGGATGTAGCCCTCCTCGTCCAGGCAGTCCTTGGGCTGCCTGCCGTTGGGGATCAGCAGCGAGCTGGGGAACAGCCGGCCCACCATCCGCAGCTTCACGTAGGAGTAGAGGATGTAGACGCCGCAGGCGGTGGAAATCAGATCAAAAAGTTTGAGGAAGCTGTCGTCCATCGGGGTTACTCGTCCTTTCGGTGCGGGCGGCCGCACATGAGATGGCACTATGATACCAAATCCCGGCGGCAGTTGCAAGGGGCGGCGGCGTTTTTTGCCTCACGGCTCCGCCGCCGCCGGGAGCACCGAGATGGCCGACACCTCGTACGCCGTCCGCCGCTGGCCGACGCCGTCGAGCACCTTGACGTACTCCCGGCTCTGGAGCCGGCCCACCAGGGCCAGCCGGTCCCCCACCGCGGCCCGGGCCGTCTCCCGGGCCGCCCGGCCCCAGAGGATGCACGGCAGGTAGTCGGTCCGCCGGTACGGCCGGTTGACGGCCAGCATGACGTCGCAGATCTCGCGGCCCAGGGGCGTCCTGCGGTAGACCGGCGGCTTGCAGATGGTGCCCTCCAGCTCGGCGTGGTTGACGGCGCCGCCGTCGCAGACCGTCAGCTGCCCGGCGTACACCGAGATGATGAGCCGGCGGCCGCTGTCGCTGCGGCTGTTGAACGAGCGGATCTGCCCCGCCACCTCCACAGCGCTGCCGTCCCCGAGCTCGGCAGCCTCCAGCAGCGATTCGGCGGCCATGACCTGCAGCACGTCGGCCGTCCCCGACAGCCGCGGCACCTCCAGCGCGAAGCGGTAAAACCGCCGGCCGTGGTTCTCGTGCGAAAACACGGGCGCCTCTGCCAGGCTGCCCCGCAGGATGATGCGGTTCGATGTTTGTTCCATGCTCCCACCTCTTTGACTTCGTATGGGAGAATGTATGCGCCTGTCCGCCGCGATATGATAGGAGGGGCGCGCCCGGCGGCGCGCCCCCCATGTCATTCGTTCGGTTCCCGGCCGGTTTCGTCCGGCGCTTCGCCGTCGTCCGGTGCTTCGCCGGCTTCCTCCAGCGCCTCCAGGGCCTCGTCCTCGGCCTCCCGGCGGCGGCGGGCCTCCTCGGCGGCGCGGTCCTCGTCGGCCACGCGGCGCATGTCCTCGGCCGACTGGCGCATGGCGCGGATGGCGTGGCGGATGGCCAGCGTCAGCAGCACCGCCGCCGCCACCGTGAAGAGGCCTGCGCCGCCCAGGCAGACCACCACGTCCCGCGTCGTCTCCGTCTCGCCGTTCAGGTAGCTCTGCAGCAGGCTGTACGCCAGGTACAGCAGGTACGCGCCGCAGATGCCCCACCAGAAATAGATGCGGTTGCTCCGCCGCGTCTGCCCCTCGTCGGGGCGGTCCTCCGGCTTCTCCGGGGCCGCCGGGGTCTCCGGGGCCTCCGGCGCCGCGCCGGCGGGCCGGTCCAGGCTGTGTTCGTCTCTGTCCATCCGGAATCCTCCTGTATCGTTCTGATGATGGTTGGTGCTCACGCCGGGCCTCCGGCGTGCAGCGGGATCTTCTCCGCCGGCCGGGAGAACGGGTCGCGCCCCAGGCGGAACGTCTCGATCATCTCGCCGGTGAGGCTGATGGCCGAGTGGTCGTCGGGCAGCTCGTCCCGCCGGAACCACCGGCCCACCGACAGCTCCTCCTCCTGCAGGCGGATGGCGTCGGAGCCGCGGAGGCGGGCGTAGAAGCCCATGAGCAGCGTGTCGGTGAAGGCCCAGGGCTGGGACTTGTAGAACCGCAGCTCCCCCAGCTCCAGCCCCACCTCCTCGCGGACCTCCCGGCGGACCGTGTCCTCGATGGACTCGCCGATCTCGGCGTAGCCGGCCACCAGGGCGTACTGGCGGGTGACGCGGCCGGCGTACTTCGTCAGCAGCAGCCGGTCGCCGTCGCAGACGGCGACGATCACCGCCGGGCAGATCTTCGGGTAGACCGTGCTGCCGCAGGCGGGGCAGACCATGGCCCGCTCCGTCCCGCTCTTGGCCATGGCCGCGCCGCAGCGGCCGCAGAAGCGGGTGTCCCGGTACCAGCGGTGGAGCGTCTCGCCCACGGCGCAGGCGAACAGCAGCTCCTGCGGCCCCATGGCGCGGTACGTGCGGCTGTCCACGTAGCCGAAGCCGCCGAAGGGCTCCGGCCCCTCGGCCTCCAGCAGGTAGTACCCGCGGCCGTCCTCGGAGAACAGGTACTGCAGCGGCGCGGCCGCGCCGCCGGGCAGCTGCGCCACCCGCGGCAGGCGGATGCCGTCCGCCGCGTCCATCAGCAGCGCCTCGCCCCGGTAGGCCAGGACGGCGTCGTCGTCCGCCGGCGGGCGGCGGGAGAACTCATTCCGGAACACGTGGGGGAAGATGTCCTGCACCACGGCTCACACCTCCTTCCCGAATTCCCGGGCGAAGAACGCCCGGACCGCGTCGGCCCCGGCCCGGACCGAGCCCTGGGCCAGGGGCGGGCGGCCGCCGCCGCGGCCCTGGAGCGCCGCGTTGACGGCGCGGCACAGCTCCTGGGAGCCGCCGCCGGGGCAGCAGAGGGCGTACCGGCAGCCGCCGTCCGCCTCCGGGGAGAACACGGCCGCCCGGCCGCCGCACGCCTCGCCCACGGCCGTGGCCAGCCGGCGGACGCCGTCGGCGTCCAGCTCCGGCTCCAGCAGCAGCACGTCGCCGCGGCCGGCGCAGTCCGCCGCCATCCGGGCGAAGGCGGCCGCCTCCAGCCGGCCGGCCCGCTCCCGGGCCCGGGCCAGCTCGCCGGCCATGCGCTCAGCGGCGGCGGCCGTCTCCAGGGGCTTGGCCGAGAGCAGGTTGGAGATCCGGCGGTTCTGCTCCCAGACGGCCCGGTCGTACGCCAGGGCGCGGCCGCCGCAGAGGAGCTCCACCCGGACGCCGCCGCGGAACCGCACGGCCCCCAGCAGCCGGATCGGGCCGATCTCGCCGGTGCGCTGCACGTGGGTGCCGCAGCAGGCGCACACGTCGGCCTCCGGGAACTCCACCAGCCGCACCGGCCCGGTCAGGGCCTTCTTGCTGCGGTACGCCGCGGCCGCCAGCTCCGCCGGCTCCGGGTACCAGCAGCGCACCGGCCGGTCGGCCCAGACGGCCTCGTTGGCCCGGCGCTCGATCCCGGCCAGCTGATGGTCGTCCAGCTCGCCGTTGAAGTCGATGGTGACGACGTCGTGGCCGATGTGGAAGCCCACGTTGTCGTACCCGAAGGCGGCGTGGATCAGGCCGCTGACGATGTGCTCGCCGCTGTGCTGCTGCATCAGGTCCAGCCGCCGGGGCCAGTCGATGCAGCCGGCTACCGTCTCCCCCGGCGCCAGGGGCCGGCCGCACGTGTGGACGACGGCGCCGTCCCGGCTGTGCACCTCCGTGACGGCCGCGCCGCCCAGGACGCCGGTGTCCCACGGCTGGCCGCCGCCCTTGGGGTAGAAGGCCGTCCGGTCCAGCGTCACCAGGAAGGTGCCGCCGGGGCCCGGCTCGCAAGCCGCCACCCGGGCCGTGAATTCGCGCAGATGGCTGTCGCGCTCATAGAGCTTTTCGGTTTCCATAGGGTCGCCTCGCTTTTCATGCTTCCCCCATCATAGCACATCCGGGCGCCGGTGGAAACCCCGGTTTTTTGCCGCCGGCGGGGCAGGTTTTGGTTGACAAACGGCCGGCGCCGGCGTACACTATTTTCGGGTGCGCCCGCGGGCCGCCCTTTGAAAAATTTTCGTAAAAAAGAGGTGAACGGGAATGGACGCAGGAAGTAGCAGCGGCACAGCCGTCGGCCGAAGTTGCCGCGGGTTTTCAGCGGTTTCTGCGGCCGCTCCCGCGCTTTCGTAACTGCGGCGGCGATGTGTCTTTACTTCCTAATCTCACCAATTTAGGAGGAAAGTACCATGCCAGAGCACACCATCCTCATGCAGGAGTCGCTGCTCGCGCTCCTGAATGAAAAAAAGTATTTCTCCCTGCGGGATATCCTCTGCACCATGAACCCGGTGGACATCGCGGCGATCTTCGACGGCCTGGAGGAGGACCGGCTGCCGCTGCTGTTCCGGCTGCTGCCCAAGGAGCTGGCCGCCGAGACGTTCGTGGAGATGGAGCCGGAGGCCCAGGAGCTGCTGATCCGCGGCTTCTCCGACAGCGAGCTCAAGGCCGTCATCGACGAGCTGTACGTGGACGACGCCGTGGACATCGTCGAGGAGATGCCCGCCAACGTCGTCCGGCGGATCCTGAGCCAGGCCGACCCGGAGATGCGCAAGGAGATCAACGAGATCCTCCGCTACCCCGAGGACAGCGCCGGCTCCATCATGACGACCGAGTGCGTGACGCTGCGCCCCAGCATGACCGTCGAGGAGGCCATCAAGCGCATCCGCCGCACCGGCATCGACAAGGAGACCATCTACACCTGCTACGTCACCGAGGACGACCGCACCCTCGTGGGCCTGACGACGGTCAAGGACCTGCTGCTGTGCGAGGACGACGACGAGGTCATCTCCGAGCTCATGGAGGACAACGTCATCTCCGTGGGCACCCAGGAGGACAAGGAGCACGTGGCCCAGCTCTTCTCCAAGTACGACTTCCTGGCCCTGCCGGTGGTGGACACCGAGAGCCGCCTGGTGGGCATCGTCACCTTCGACGACGCCATGGACGTCATGGAGGAGGAGACGACGGAGGACATGGAGAAGATGGCGGCCATGCTGCCGTCGGAGAAGCCGTACATGCGCTCCACCGTCCTGGAAATCTGGAAGAACCGCATCCCGTGGCTGCTGCTGCTGATGGTCTCGGCCACGTTCACCGGCATGATCCTCAACCACTACGAAAACGCCCTGGCGGCGCAGATCGTGCTGACGACCTTCGTCCCCATGCTCATGGACACCGCCGGCAACTCCGGCTCCCAGACGTCCGTGACCGTCATCCGCGGCCTGTCCCTGGGGGAGCTGAAGCTGGGCGACCTGCCGAAGATCCTCTGGAAGGAGTGCCGCGTGGCCATCCTCTGCGGCCTGACGCTGGCGGTGGCCGTGTACCTGAAGATCCTGCTCATCGACAAGCTGCTCCTGGGCGGCGACGGCATCACCGTGGCCGTGATGCTGACGGTCTGCGTGACCATGGCCGTCACGGTCCTCTGCGCCAAGCTGGTGGGCGCGGTGCTGCCCATCGTGGCCGAGAAGCTGGGCTTCGACCCGGCCGTCATGGCCAGCCCGTTCATCACCACCATCGTCGACGCCCTGTCCCTGCTGATCTACTTCCGGGTGGCCACGCTCCTGCTGCCCCTCTGACCCGCCGATCCGCGCCCGCGCTTTGCACAAAAAGCGCGGGCATTTTTTTACGCGTACCGCCGCCCCGCTCCGCATGACGGCGCTCTGTCATTTTCCGCGGCGGCGGCCGGCCGGCTCCGGGCCGCGGCAGAAATTTCCTCTGTTTTGCAGGATTTCTTTCAGCTTCTGGCAAATTTCCGGTAAGCAGCCCGCTGTCCGCCTGGGAAAAAGCCGCAAAAAATCGTCTCTTTTTTTCACGTTTTTCCGGGGAACTCTTGCAATATCCGGGAAACTCGTGTATATTTTAATCCAGAGAGCAATGCGGCCGGGCGGACCGTCCGCAGCATCAAAGGGAGGTAACACTTTCATGAAGAAGAAAACTCTGCTCGCAGCGGCGGCGCTGGTCGTGGCGCTGGCCTGCCTGCTGTGCGCCTGCGGCAGCAGCGACGGCGGCAGCGCCCGCATGACCATGGGCACCGGCAGCAACACCGGCACGTACTACATCTTCGGCGGCATCCTGGGCCAGTACATCCAGGACAACACCGGCATCGGCGTCACCGTCGTCTCCACCGGCGGCTCCAAGGCCAACATCCAGGGCATCGACTCCGGCGACTACCAGCTGGGCACCGTCCAGTCCGACGTCATCGCCTACGCCTGGAACGGCACCAGCACCTTCGAGGAGGAGGGCGCCATCCAGTCGTTCCGCGTCATCGGCGGCCTGTACGCCGAGGCCGTCCAGCTGGTGACGACCGACCCGGACATCCACAGCGTGGCCGACCTGGCCGGCAAGAACGTCTCCATCGGCGACCCCGGCTCCGGCGTGTACTTCAACGCCATCGACGTGCTGACGGCCGCCGGCCTGACCGAGGCCGACATCAACCCCCAGTACCAGAACTTTGACGCCAGCGTCGAGTCCCTCCAGGACGGCAAGATCGACGCGGCCTTCATCGTCGCCGGCGCGCCCACCCCGGCCATCACCCAGCTGACCACCAGCACCGACGCCTGGCTCGTGCCCATCGACGGCGAGGTGTCCGAGACCATGATGGCCAGCTGCCCGTACTACACCACGTACGTCATCCCCGCCGGCACGTACCCCGGCCAGGACGAGGACGTGACGACCGTCACCATCAAGGCCACGATGATCGTCTCGGCCGACGCCTCCGAGGACGACGTCTACAACATCACCAAGGCCATCTACGACAACGCCGAGGCCATCGCCGCCGAGAACACCAAGGGCGAGGAGCTGACCATCGAGAACGCCACCTCCGGCATGACGGCCCCGTTCCACGCCGGCGCCGCCCGGTACTTCGAGGAGCAGGGCGTCACCGTGGAGACCGAGTAAGCCCGTCCGGTTTTCCCCCGGGGGCTGCGGCGGCTGCCGCAGCCCCCGCAGCTTGTCAAAAAAGTCTCTTACGAGAATTTTTTGACACGCTGCCCGCGAATTTACAACTTCAAAAAGTTGCAAATTCGGGTTTGATTGAACGCGCAGGGGAACCCTGACGGTTCCCCTGCACACATCCCCTCCCTCCGAAT
>CAJFNY010000131.1 GCA_904395865.1 uncultured Oscillospiraceae bacterium | reverse complement strand
TCTCCCAGGGCCACCAGCAGGTTCAGGGCCAGGGCGGCCAGCAGGATGCGGATGATGGGGTCGCGGAAGCTGTCCAGATACTGTCCCCAGAAGCCCCGGCGCCGCCGGCCGGTGAAGCGGTTGTCCCCGTGCCGCCGGCGGGAGGCCTCCACCTCCTGCCGGCTGAGCCCCCGTTCCGTGCGAATGTCCATGTGCGCGCCTCCCACAGCTTTTTTGTACAGGCTATGGCGGCGGCGGCGCGGATATGCCTCCGCACACCGCCGGCAAAAAGAAAACCCGCCAAAATCCATAAGGATTTCAGCGAGTTTTGGAAAGCATCCATGGCCCCAGCATTGCACACGGTCGAAGCAGTCGATCATTCGCAGTTCACGGCCAACCGAGGATATCTCATCCGTAAAAACGTTTCCCAACGCAAAAGGCCTGCCCTACCTTCTCCCCGGAGCTGTAATATCCACGCTGGAACTCATCATAAATCAAGGCATCGCACAGCAGAGGATCAATCTTACCGTTGCCCGAAAGGACGCGCTCATCTGCTTTTGTGTTGCAAATCTTCCCAACCAAGCAGTAAATATGCTCCGTATCTACCACTTCCAGCAGTTCGCACTCCATAACAACCGGGAACTCATCAATAATCGGCGCATGGACCCGGTTACTTTCAATCGCCGTCAAGCCGCTTCTCTCGAATTTGTTCCACACCCGCCTTCCGGAAACCATCCCAAAATAATCCGCGGCTTCCATATGCGGACGGTCCGCAATGCTGACTGTAAAAGCCCGTTTTTTCAGAATATTCTCCGTCGTTTTCCGTTTCCGGTCCAGAAACAGCGCGATCTGATCCGGCTCACAGATCATGACCCAGGATGCGGCCATGACGTCGACGGTTCCCTTATCATCGTATGTAGCCACCATCATCACCGGCATCGGATAAACGGCCGGCACTATACCCAAGTCCTTTTTCATAACCCCCCTGATTCTCCCCCAGGATGTACAATCGGTCATCCACATCCTTCGTATCCACAAACTGCCGTGTATCCATCAGCCGATTTGTGATCCGGCTGATTTTTTCCAGAAGGCCGAGTTTGGCCCGCAGCGTGTAGACATAACGAATACCTTCAATATACTTACTGTTGCCTTGGTACACCAGCTGCCCGAAGTTGAGTGATTTCGGCAATTCCACCAGCTTGTTTGCTGCACAAAACTCCAGCAAAACCTTATTCAGCGCATAAACTTTGCGGGAAGACAAGATCAGCAGATGCCGGATATCCATCAGATACCAAATCATGCTCCACCCGGATGAGCATTCCTCAAGCAGCTCAAATTCATGGTTTTCAAGGTGCTTCTGACTGCGTTTGAGGAGCGGCAGCAGACCATGATTCTGATAATACCGGTCTACCCGCACCTTGTTACCCTTACAGATTCCGCTGGTATACAGGACGTGCCCCCAATCCATCGCACAGCAAACAGTTTCATAGCAGCGCTGCTCATCTTCACACGCAATTGCCTGCAGCAGCTGCTCACTCAGAAGTGACAGCATGGCAGCATTATCCTCGCGGCTTTCTCCGCTGCAAAGCGTTTCCGGAACCCATGGATAGCAATTTTCAGGATTGAGCGAATACCGGCAGGAGAAGCAAGAAACGTCCACTGTCAGCAACTTTTTTTCCAAATAAAGGACGAAGTCGTCAAATAGTTCTGTTTCTTCTTTTAACGTGTACGTTTTCTTTTTAGGCTGCGACGTCCTTTTTTTCGCCGGAACTGTTTCTGCGAGCGCCGGATGCTGCTCCAGATTGCTTTTCGGGACAATGCAGAAACCGGCATCCGGAAGGCGATCCTTCTTAATCAAGCTCACCATACCCGCATTTTGCAAGAAGCAGGAAAGGCTCACGCCATTCTGCTTTGCAGCATCTTCGAACATTTCTATACATTCTTCATCAAAATACAGAACAATTTCTCTAAACATAACGTTTTCTCATTCTCTATATCGTATTGCGGCACTCATCGTAATCCAAAAGATAGACGTACCGCTTTTTCCATTCGGCATACCGCGCCGCGAGACTTTCATCGAATTCCGGTTCTATGATGCGCCGCATACGCACCATCGCCTCCGCCGCATCATCCGGATTGGCATAACAGCCACAGCCCACAGCCGCCAGAAGCGCTGCGCCCAGAGTCGTCGCCTCAAAGCTCTCCGACAAGTAGACCGGCAAGCCCGTTGCGGACGCCAACGTTCGGCACCAGATATTCGAAGCGCTCTGTCCGCCGCATACGCGCAGAAAAGCAGGCTTCTGCCCCGCACATGTTTCGAGTAATTCCACATTGGCGGCCACCGCATATGCGTTGCTTTCCAGCAGTGCGCGGACGAAATGCCCTCTTTTGTATTCATCGATGTTCCACGGAATCGGCGCAAAGAAGCCGCCAAAATTCATGCCTTTCTTTACATTCCGTATCCCGATTCCCACGTACGCAGACATGCCATTGGCTCCTGCCGGAACCTCTGCGGCATCTGCCTCCATTCGGGCATATGCACCCTCCATCACTTCCCCAGTCACCGGATCAGTATACAGCAGATTGCGCAGCCACCGATACGACAATCCCGTAGAATCTGCATTGCCTTCAAGCGTCCACTGACCCAGGAGAGAAGCCGGTGAGGCGTACACACACCCCGCCGGATCGATCACAACATGATCCAGCACAGCAAGCACCGGCGTGGTACTGCCGGCAATCACGGCAAAGTCTCCCGGCTGCAGGCAGCCCATACCAACTGCGGCGCAATGGGCATCACTGCCGGCAATCAAAACCGGAACCTGCTCCCCAAGCCCCAGCTGCCGTGCAATGTCTGCCTTTACTGTCCCAATGATCTCTGTTCCATAGCAGGTCTGCGGGAAAATCTCATCCTTTAAGCCCAACCTGCCCATCAGGTCCCGGTCATAGCTGCAGCTCCTCAGATTCAACATCTGGGAAGAGGATGCCGCTGCTACTTCACTGCGTTTGATGCCTGTCAGCCGGAACGCGACCCAATCGCTGAGCATCATCACACAGTGAATCTGTGCGTACACGTCCGGCTTCTTTTCCCGGAACCATACCAGGCGCGGCAGACCGAACATGGCATGCAGCGGAAGCCCTGTGGCCTGAAGGATCTCTTCTTCCCGCGGCCTGAGCACATGCAGCACTTCGTCGCCGCGGAGATCCAGATTCGGTGCACAGTAGATTTCATGGTCATTTTGATCCAAAAATGCCATTCCATCTCGCTGGCTCGTGACCGTAATCGCCAGGATTTGAACACTCGGAAGCTTTTCAGCAACTCGACGGATCATCTCCAGAATACCAAATATACATTTTTCCGGGTCAAATATATAGTAGCCGCTGTCCGTATCCGGCAGGTAAAACCACTCTGTATGCTCTTCCGCCAGGACGCATCCAGATAGGGAGTACGCCATAACGCGGCAATCTCCCGTCCCCGCATCGACAGCGAGGATACAACGATCTGCCTGCATCAGCAGCCCCTCCTGCTTACAATCTGCATAAGAAGTAAATTTCAAATTTTTCCATTTTTGATTATAGTCTATCATTTTAGAATAGTCAAGCGTTTTCATAACATCTGGACTTTTGTGCCGGCTCCATTCCCAGTCAGCCTGGCTCAAATTGCCATTGGATTCGTTTTATCACGCCTTTTCCCAGTTTTCCCGCATCATACATGCCAACCGCAATCCGCTGACAGGAATCCTTCTGTACGGCGGTGACGCACCCGATTTGGAGGATTGAAGCACATTTCAACACGCAATCAGTCCATTTGCCGTGCAGCTTCCTGTATCGCGGCAATGATCGGCGCGTAGCCCGTGCACCTGCAAATATTGCCAGATATGGCTGTTCGGATTTCTTCCACGCTGGGATGCGGTTGCTTCAAAAGCAGCGCGTAGGCAGACATGAGCATCCCGGGTGTACAGAATCCGCATTGGACCGCGCCATTCTCGGCAAATGCATTCTGAAGCCGTGCGCCGACCGGAAGCTTCTCCAGGCCCTCTACAGTCCAGATTTCTGTGCCGTCCATCTGTGCCGCCGGCACCAGGCAGGCGTTTACAGCAAGGCGATCCATCACGATCGTACAGGCGCCGCACTCGCCCACGCCGCAGCCCTCTTTTGTCCCGGTCAAAGCCAGATCCTCCCGGAGAACATCCAGGACTCTTTGATTCGGATCGACCAAAAGCGTCTTTTCTTCACCATTCAGGCGGCAATGTACCTGCAGATTTCTCATGCTACTCCCCCGCTTCTGCTTTCGCATCTGCAAGCATTTCTGTCAGCAGCCGCTCACAGAGCAGCTGTACCACTGGCTGCTTGTACCGGGTAGATGGCCGAACACCGGCAATCTCGGGAATCCTGCACGCCAGCTTCGAAGCCATTTCGTGAATCGTAGCCGCATTGAGCACCCGGCCGCAGAACGCCTGCTCCCAATCTGAGAATCGCATCGGGCGCGGGAAAACGGCTCCCACAGCGGCTCGGCACGTTTCAACGGTCCCGCCCGATTCCAGAGACAGAATCATGGTCAGGGTCAGCCTGGAAATTGCCAGCGCTTGACGGCGGCCCACTTTCCGAAAGCGCCATCGCATCTCCTTCGACAGCTTCGGGATTCGAATGGTGCGGATGAATTCTTTTTCCTGCAGGCACAGCCTGCCCGGCTTCTCAATGACCTCTGTAATCGGAAGCTGCCTGAGCGCGCCGAGGCAATCCAGTTCCACGGTTGCCCCCAGCGCAGTCAGCGGCCCCAAGGTGTCGCCGGCCGGAGAAGCATTGCCGATATTCCCGCCGATCGTCGCCCGATTTCGAAGCTGTACCGCCCCCACCTGGCTGCATGCCTCACAGAGCGGCCCCGCATAATTCCGCAGCAGGTCGCATTGGGCGATCTGTGCGTGTGTAAGCTCCGCACCGATGCAGACTGCATCCGGCTCCTCCCGGATCTCTTTCAATGCCTCAATGGCGGTCAGATCGAACGCCGCTTTTCCGGAAAACGTTCCTTTCTCTCGATCCTGCACCAGGACGTCCGTGCAGCCCGACAGGAAAACCGCATCCGCCTTCTCCTGCCTCAGAGCCATATAGAGCTCCTCAAACGTTTTGGGCCTGTGATACGATACAAACTCCATGTCGCTCCTCCTGCGGCTGCGTGCAGCAGTCTCCTATTACCACTCCGGATGGGCGGCAAAAAAGACGTCCTCCAGTGTGGCAGGTATTTTTCGCAAACTTCCCGCTCTGCCCAGGGCCATATTGACTGCAGCGCTTATGGCCGCCGGCGCCGGTTCCATTGCGGGCTCACCCAGTCCTTTGCCGCCAAACGGTCCGCAGGCGTCCGGATTCTCCTCAAACAACACCGTCATCTTGCAGGCATCCATCGCTGTGGGCAGGATATAGGTGTCAAAATTCCTCGTCTGAATCAGGCCGCGCCGGTCCGTTTCCACCGCTTCCGTGAGTGCCATGCCAATTCCCATGACCATCCCGCCAGTCACCTGACCTTCCGCCATCAGAGGATTGATGACACGGCCGCAGTCATGGCAGCCCGCCATTTCCAGGACTCTGACCTGACCGGTGGCGGTATCAACCTCCACCTCGGCCGCATGGCAGGAATACACATAGGAAATGAAGGCGTCGCCCTGGCAGGTCTGTGCATCCCATTGGCCCATCGGCACCGTATACTCACCCACAACCGATGTGTCAGCCCGCAGTCGACGGAGCCTGTTGTACACATTCGCCCATGTGTGAGCCGCTCCCTGAACGACCACCCGGCCATTCTGGAACACGACTGCTTCGGCATCCGTATGGTAGCCCCGGGCGATTCGTGCCCGCAGGGAGGCCGCCGCCATCAGGATGGCATTCCCGCCGATAAAGGTGCCGCGGCTGGCACCGGCCGTTCCGGTATCCGGAGAGTCGTTCGTCTCGGGATCTGCATGGACCACCTGGGAGAGCGGGATCTGAAACGTATCCGCGCACATCTGCGTCAACACCGTATCCGCACCCTGACCGATCTCCATGATGGGGCAGCGAAGCTCCAGCCTTCCGTCCGGCAGAATGGTCACCTTTGCCCGTCCAGTATCCACGGAATCCGCGCCAAAACTCACGCCGCGCATGGCACACGCAATGCCAACGCCCCGCTTGATCGGGCCATCGGACGGTGCAGCATAGTCCCGGAACTTCCGCTCAAAGTCCATGGCACGGGCAGCGCGTTCCGCAACCGATCGGATGCTCACGGTATGGCCCTGCAGCAGCTGATCGTTGCCCGTGCGGTCTCCCTCCCGCAAAAAGTTTCTTCTCCGCAGCTCCAGCGGATTCAGCTGCAGTTTCTGTGCCAGCTCATCCAGGGCCCCCTCCAGTGCAAAGATTGCCTGCGGTGTTCCAAAGCCACGCATGGCGCCGCATACCATGTTATTCGTCATAACCGTCGTATTGTCGTAATAGACGGCCGGAATCCGATACGGCCCCATCCCGCAGTTGATGGATTTCCACGTCACAATCGGGCTTTCATTCACGTAAGCGCCTGCATCCATGACGGCTCGCGCCTCCAGTGCGACGAGTGTACCGTCTGCGTCTGCTCCCAGCCGGACGTGCGTCCGAATTCCGTGTCGCTTATGGCTCTGTTGGATGGATTCCTCCCGCTCCAGCACGTAGCTGACGGGGCGCCCGAACTGCAGCGCTCCCAGTGCCGCCCGGACTGCCATTGCACCAATCTGACCGGACTTGCCACCGAAGCTGCCTCCGACGCAGTCCGGACGGACCAGCACTTTCTGTTCCGGGAGGCACAGCGCATCGCACAGCACCTGTTTGTTGTAAAAGGGGTTCTGCGTGCCGCCGCGCATTTCCAGGGAGCCATCCTCATGCGGAACGATGACGATGGCTTCCGGTTCCATATACGCGTGTTCCACCCAGGTCGTCTCGTAGGTTTCATCGACCAGAACCGCCGCACGTGCCAGTGCCGCGGCCGCATCGCCTTTCACCACCTGGTAGTGCGCACAAATGTTGTCCGGATACATGGGGTTGATGACAGTTTCAGCCTTCAGCGCTTCTTCGACCGTTAGCACAGGCGGCAGCTCCCGGAAATCCACCGTTACGGCCTTCGCCCCTCTGCGGGCACTTTCCAGTGAATCGGCCACTACGACAGCGACGACGTCTCCTTCACATTTGATATACTTTTCCGCCAGGATCTGCTCATCCTTGCAGAAAATGCCGAATTTCTTTTTTCCCGGGATGTCCTTTGCCGTGTATACCGCCCGGACCCCCGGGACCTTCCGCGCTGCCTCCGTATGGATGGCATAAATCTCTGCACTGGCAGTACCGCATGTGACACCCTTTGCGTAAAGCATACGGGGCAGATGGAGATCTGCCCCGTACACTGCACTGCCATTCAGCTTTTCTGCAACCCGGATACGGCGGCAAGACGTATTGACTTCGTGCGTTTCATACACCTGAATTTCCTCCTCAGAAGAGGCTGGCGGCAGCTTCCAGTTCCAGGGTTGACTCAGGGCGTGCTCAAACCTCCGCCCGCAGGCCCAAATGCAGCATCTCCAGATTCCTGCTCTGCCCTGCGAGCTGGGTTTCCACCGCCTGAACTGCAACCGGCAGCTGCGGACACGCCTTCATGAGAACGCCCAGCATGTAATAATTCCGGCCAGCCAGGTTTTCCCCCTTCGGCGTGCATACGATGAGTCGCACACCGCGGTCCAGCAGCTCCTGCTTCCACTCATCTCTCCGCGGATCGCGCTGCAGCAGAACGAACTCGTCCACCGTCGGCGTCTCCTCCGACTGCAGGATCACCGTTCCGTTTTTCTTAATATAGTATTCCGCATTCAATACACCGTCGAGCGGCTCCATTCCAAGTACAGCGTCTGCATCACCGGGCGTAATGAACGGTGCGAACTCAGGATCCTGAAAGCACAAATCGCAGGTGATGGGTCCCAGACGCATCGCAGAGCGCGGGCGCTCGATCATAGTGACTTTTACGCCGCTTGCGGCCGCGGCAGCAGCGAGCGTTTTGGCCAGATGGACGGTTCCCTGTCCGCCAATCCCCGCGATTCGAAGACGAAATGGATTCATTTGGACACCTCCACCACAGAAATCGCACCGTTTTTACAGGCTTCCACACACATGCCGCACGCCGAGCACAAGTCTGGCCGGATCGTGGTTTTCTCCTGGCTGGAGCGAAGAATCGCGGCGCAGTACAGTTCGCCGCAGTCCCCGCATTGCTGGCATCTGACTGGATCTACCACCGCCGTTTTGGGAGCGACACCCGCTTTCCTTTCATCTTTCAGGCGCGTAATGACGCAGGGCTGCCGGGCAACAATGACTGCCGGCTTGGGCGCGTCCAAAGCCTTTCGGAGTGCCTCCTTCGTATCCTCCAGCTTCAGCGGGTCCACCGTATCCACATAGGGGACGCCGACGCTGCGGCAAAGTGCCTCCAAGTCGACTTTGGGCACAGCGGCGCCTGTGGCATTCGTACCGGTGCATCCGGTAGGCTGCACGCCGGTATTGCACAGAGCCGCATTGTCCAGCAGGATGACCACCAGGTTTGCCTCATTGAACACCGCATTTGCCAGGCCGGAAATGCCTCCATGGAGGAAGCCGCCATCGCCGCAAAGTGCAATCGTTGGAATCCCGGGATCCGATGTGTCGGCCACACCGCTTGCAAAGCTGATGCATCCTCCCATATTGGTCGCCGAATTGATGCTCTTTGCGGGCGTCAGAATTCCCATGAAGGAGCATCCGGCATCGGCAAAGGCAGTATACTGGCCGCCGTTGTAGTCCGCCATGACTTTGCGAATCGCATAAAACACACCCATATGCCCGCAGCCGGCACACAGTGTCAGGTTCCGCTCTGGCAGATACGGCTTCATGGCCTCACCGGCCGGGTCGTAATCCTCGCCCAGCAGAACCCGGCGCAGAACCCGCTCCAGATCTCCCACGAACAGCTCCCCTCCGTAGGGGATCTCCTTATGGATGCGTCCAAAAACCTTTTGCATCATGCCGCGCCGCTGCAGCAGCGCGGCCACCCGCTCCTCCACAAATGCTTCGCCTTCCTCGAGAACGAGAAGGGCATCCAGCTTTTCGGCAAAGGCGGCAACCAGCTCCTCATTGAGGGGATTGACGCACGACAGCTTCAAGATCGGAGCCTTCACTCCCATCCGCCGTAAGGCCGCCTTGGTCAAGGCATACGTCACGCCGCAGCAGATCAGGCCAATGCGTCCGTCCGCCGCGTCAACGTAGTCGAATCGTTTTTCTGCAAGCAGAGAATGGCATTTTTCAAGATTCCGGTGGAGAAACCGGTGAATGGTGACAGCGGACATCGTGCCCGGCTCAAACATGACCACGCGGCGGGGATTTGGCTTGAAGCCGCTCTCATGGGGAATGTGTCTGCGTTCGCCGACGGGAACAGCCGACTGTGTCATCATCAGCTGACAGACGCTGCGTACGACGACGGGACATCCCAGCATCTCTGAAAGCTCAAATGCGTAAGCCGTCATCTGCCTGGCCTCATCCGGGGTGGCAGGGCAGAGGACCGGGACGTCTGCCGCACTTGCAAGTACACGGGAATCGGATTCGATGGCCGACGTATTGGCTCCCACGTCGTCACCGACAAAAATCACCATTCCACCGGTTACGCCATAGTTATTGCAGTATTTCAGAGAATCTATAACGACGTTCATGCCCAAATGGTTCATGGTGCACATTGCACGCTGGCCATTCATGGCAGCACCCCAGGCAACCTCCAGAGCTACACGCTCATTGGTTGCCCATTCAACATGAATGTTCTCGTCCTTTGCCACAGCAGCCAGCGCCTGTGTGCAGCCGGAGCTGGGTGTCCCCGGGAATCCGGAAACCACTTTCACGTCTGCCTCCAGTGCGCCGCGGGCAACTGCTTCATAGCCGTACGCCAGTACGCAGGTTCCGGGAGTCTTCTCCTTCAAAATGCTTCCCACGCGTTTTTCCTCCTTTCGCATCGTTGGTCCGTTCCAATCAAAATCGTGGCAGGGTGTTCTCACAGTGTATAATCATGCGTTTCAAAGTAAACATGCAGCTCCCGAACCGCAGACGCAATCACGTTTTGCGGGGCATAGGAGTACACGAACGCATTCTCTGCAATCGCCAGAAGCTGTTTCTTGTCCAATCGGAACGTACGAACGACGTCCACATAGTTTTTGTTCAGATCTGCTCTGAAGAAGGGCGGGTCGTCTGAGTTGATGCTGACGGGAATGCCCGCCTGCATCAGCTGCACGATGCTGTGGTGCTCCATGTCCGGGAACACCTGCAACGACAGATTGCTGTGGGGGCACACCGTCAGCAGGATCCTGTGTTTGGCCAAATACTCCATCAATGCGGGATCTTCCACGGCACGCACGCCATGGTCAATTCTCGTGCTGCCAATGGATTCCAAAGAATCCCAGATGCTTTCCGCCCCACAGGCCTCCCCTGCATGGGAGGTGATGGGATACCCCATTGCGCGGGCATTTTGGAATGCCTGCCTGTGCAGGTGTGCCGGGAATCCTGCTTCCGCACTCTCCAGCCCGATTGCCACGATATTGGCCTTTTCTCTCCACGGTGCCAGGCGTTCCGGATACTCCGCGCTTTTCTTCGGATCCATCGTCCGATCAATCTCCGGGATGCACGCAAATTCAACGCCGAACAGTGCTTTGGCCGCCTCTTTTCCGCGTACAAATCCACGCATCTGCCCATCCAAAGAGAGCCCCATCCGCTCGTGGAAATCATTCGCCAGCATAATCTCACGGTAGCGGATATTCTGCCTGGCAGCATCCCGTCCCAGTTCTATCAGCAGATAGACAATGTCGTCCTCCGTTTGAATCACCGCGTTGACGCTGTCAATGATGCGGATGAACTCGCCGAGATTCTGATAACGGAAAAGGGAGTCCGCTTCCTCCGGTGTGCGGAACGGCAGTGACATCTGATGTTTTTGGGCAAGAACGAGCGCAGACTGCGGAGACGTGGCTCCGTCCTGATGAATGTGGTTCTCCGCCTTTGGCATGCCCGCAACGAAGTCTTCTATGGTCATCATTTCACGCTTTCTTGCTGCAGATCCGGGCATTGCGGTGTCATGGGATACGGAAGGTCCAGGGCCAGTCTCGTTTCCGGAAGGATGCCGCAGCGTTCCCAGATCGCATCCTCCGCCTGCTGCAGCGTCTGCGTTCCCCTGCACGCCTGAATGGCCGGGTTGATCTGACAAATTATATCCGGGTCGAAATAGAACGTCACCGCTGCGGCCGGAATCCGCTCCACCCCCCACAGCCGTTTACAGTAGAACACCCCAAGCTCACCCTTTGCAGCCCGCTGCGGCCACTGCTCCACGTCATCCGGCCCAACCATATCAAAGACCTTCTGCAAATCGGCGACGTCCTGCTGGGTAATCCCACCGGCCCCCAGGTAGCCGCCGCGGCGCATACACTCCCCCACATTGCGGTTGAGGTGGGCAAGGTGCATTTCCGCATCCCCGCCATACCCGTTCAGCGCATAAACGCCGGGGATTTCCAAATCCGACGCACAAATAACGCTGAACGCATCAATCAGCGGAGAGCAGACCTGCGTTTCCTCGCCGGAGAAGAATGCGTCAGAACCAATGTCTGCACAGATAAACAGCTGGCATCCGTGCCGATTGACGATCGTCTGCACTGCATCCCTGACGCCCGGCAAACCACCACGCAGGCTGATTCCATAAACCGGGACGTCAAACGTTTTCGCCATGGCGATCTCATACGTCACATTGCCCTTACCCATGCCGCCGACCAGCTCTGTCTCCGGCAGCACCCGCACCAGATGCTCGCTGATCCGCTCGGCCGGCTGAAACCAGTCGAGATCAAAGACCTCACAGCCATCGGCAAATGTCCCCCACCAGTTGACGCTGACGGTCGCCAGGGCAATCTCCTTGACACCAAGACGCTTTGCATAATTCATGATGGAAACACACTGTACGATGTCACCGCCTCCGCCGCATCCGGCGATCAGCAGGCTGTCACAGCCAAGCAGCAACTCCTCAACAGACGGCTTCGGTATCGCCCAATGATTCATGACAATCCCTCACAATCCTGTCCAACCCGTTTTCATTCAGCTTTGGGCGGAAAAGCGTCTGATTTTTTCCAGGCCGTCATAGCCGCCCTCTTCGCCAAGCTGACGATCGATCGTAAACATTTCTCCGCGCCCGCTCGCTTCGCAGATGGATGCGATATGTGCCGCATCCTCAATGGTGACACACATTTCCATCGCATGGAAAATATCGTGGGGGCTGCCGGCAATCACGCCGTGCGCTCTCAAAATGCAGGCAAACCCATCTTTTCCGACCGCATCCACGGCGCTCTGCGCGAGGCCGGGGGTACCCGCCCCGAAATAGGGCGCCACCTTCACAGCGCCGTTGATGCTCCACTGTGCCGCAATGACGCTGGGCAGGTAATCATGCTGCAGGCTCCACGCCACAGCGTGCAGCGGGTGGCAGTGCACAACGGCCTGGAAATCCGGATGGTCCTTGTAAAGCCCCAAGTGCATGAACGTCTCAATGGAAGGGTGCTTGTCTCCCTCTACGACGTTTCCATCCAGATCCACAATGATGATGTCTTCCGGCTTCATATGGATGTAGACTGCACCGCTCGGCTTAATTGCCACGAGGCTTGCTTTGCGGTCAATGATACTGACATTGCCGCCGCTCATCTGCACCAGGCCTTTATCGTACAGCAGCTTGCCCACTTCAACGATTTGCTCACGTTCTTTCTGCATCAACATTGAATTCAACCTCCGTGTTCTTATCATCAGTAAAATTTGTATCGATACGCTTCATCCCAAAAGGGATCGCAGCAGGACGCCTGCCGCCATGCCCACGAACGGGTCCACCGTGGCGCTGAGCAGAATTGTGGCAGACGCCACCAGGGGATCTGCTTCAAATGCCATTTTCGCATTGTCTGGAAACACCAAAAAAATGCCGACCACGAATGTCAGGCCGGCCATGGCCTGGCCGGGGATGTAGCGAATCATCTTTGGCAATACCCGCGCCGCCAGGATCACCGCCATCGCAACCATGAAGATCGCAGCACTCAGCGCCGGATCGGTTGCAGCTGCCGTGGCGCTGATGACCGGGCCGACCGGCGAGCCTCCCCAGAGCGCGCTCACTGCGTTTCCAAGGCCACAGTAAGCGCTCACCCAATCCACGTTTGCCGGCCGGTTCGCCAGCACGCCGGTTGCCGTTGCATAAGCAATGTTGCCGCCGAGCTGCAGGGTGCACATGGCCAGCACTCCTTTCAGGACACGGGGTGACAGCTTGAGCCGGAGTCTTTCCAGCTTTTCATGGCCCGTATCGATCGTAGCTGGCTCGGCGCCGGTGCAATTACGCAGCTTTTGGGCCCGCACAAGATTCCAGGCAGCCATACTGAGCAGCACACAGGCACATACCGTATAGATGAGATTCCCGGTCAAAAGATAGACTGCAACGCCGGAAACCGCCGAAACACCGCCGGCGACTGCGTCCGATTTGATAAAATCGACACCGGCTCTGACCAGAATGACACCCACGCCGGCCATCATACCCGCGAGGATCTGTTCGCCGACCAGAGAGATCAGCTTACCCGGAAGGCCCAAACAGCCGAGCACGGCCATTGCAGCGCCGCTGAGCAGTACAATGCTGAGCCGCTCCTGCCGGTCCTTCCCGAGCGTCCCTGCCGTAATGATGGACTCCGCCTGGATGGAAACCGGATTGACCTGCCCAAATATCAGCATACCAGCGGTTCCAACCAGAAATGCCAGCGCAGTCGGCAAGGCAGCAAAGCCGTACGACATGGCAAGGATCATTTCAGAAACTGCGTCCAACAGCTGCGCCAGTGCGCCAAGAATATCTTGCAGCATGGCTCTCCGCTCAGCAGCGCCGCAGCGCCAGATAATCATGCAGATACCGCGTTACCACCTGCTCCAGCGTTTCCTGTGTCAGCCCGAAACGCACCGCACGGGTATAATCAGCATATTTGCAGAAGCCATCCAGCTCTCTCTGCATGTCTGCATTCCAGTTTTCCGTCAGCTGTCCGACGCTGCACCCCTCACGTGCGCCGACCTTCACGAACATGTCGTACATTTCCTGCACCGTACATGAAATGCCCGGCTGGATCAGCGAGCGTTCCTCCCCCAGCTCAGCGGAAGAAATATCGTGGGTCTCCATCAAATTCAGAATGTCCGAATAGTAGCCGTTGAAATACAGTCTCGTCTCCGGATGAAGCGGCGTAACGACGTCGTTCCCGTCAAATGGGGCCTGAAAGACGTGATTCATAAAGTCCGTATTCTGTTCGGTCGGCTTCCAGCTCACGCACATGGGCAGCAGAGAGCTTCTTCCATCCAAATATCCACGCCGTGTAAAATCGGAAAGCAGCAATTCTACGCACGCTTTCGTGGTACCGTAAGTCGTGGCAGGAAATCTTCGGCTTTTCTCCGATACCGGCTCTGCGCTGTGTTCCCGGAACACACTGGACGAGGCGCAGAAAACCATCTTCGGCACGCGGCCCGTTTTCTTGCAGGCGTTCATCAAATTGAGCGACCCCTGTATATTGACCTTCAGCATCTCGTCAAACGCGTTCTCACCATCGCCCCGGTCGCTGACCAGTGTCTCAAAGTGGAAAACAGAGTCAATCATATTGTCCAAAATCACTGCCTCTGTATCCGCCGCCTCTGTGATGCTGCCCAGCACCACCTCACAGCGAGGATCCTGCAGAAGATCCGCCAAGTACGGTCCCTTATGGCAAAGCAGAATCACACGCTCCACAGGGCAGCGTACATCATTCGTGTTTTTCAGTGCACCGCGCCGCAAAATAAACTCCGCGGTCAAATAGCCCCAAATATCATCGGCGCCGGTCACAAGCACATTCATTTCCTACTCTCCCAACATAAATAGCCTCTCGTCGATTTCCACCCGGCTGCTGATCTCGCCGATTTCTCTGACTGCTTCAACAATGCGCAGAAGTCTGCTCAACATTCGAAGTTTTCCGTTCAGGGTATACACGTACTGTACGCCCGGTACATACCGTCGATTTTTCTTATACACCAGCTGGCCCAGCTCAAGATTGGCCAGCAGCGGGTTATTGCCTTGCTGCTGTTTGAATTCTAAAAGAATTCTATTGTAGGCGTACATTTCCCGGGCTCCCATGATAATCATCTGTTCAGGATGCAGGATATGCCAAATTACACTCCACCCAGTCGTAAAATATTCAAGGTCCGTAATCCGCCCTGCCTGAATCGCCTGATAGCCGCGATGAATCACATCCAGCAATTCTCCACTCTCGTACAGTGCGCAAACGATCTCCTCGTTTCCTTTGAGCATCCCATAGCGGTGATTGTAATACGCTCTCCCCCAGTCCATCGCCAGCCGCACCGATTCAAAGCAGAGCTTTTCATCACCCGTCGCGATTGCCTCTCTCAGCTTTTCTCCGCACAGGCGGTGCAGAGCACGAGAATCTTCAGCGGTACTGCCCGCATAGAATCGCGGGTCTACCCATTCTGCGCGGCTTTCTGGAGAAATTGTATAGTTCCAGGTGTACGCCTGGTGACAGGAAAGCAGCTTCTCGTTGAAAAAGCTCACAAAACGGCTGAATATCATATCATTCTGTTCGCACTGCAACACCTTTTTCGTACGAACAGCCTGATACTTTGCAGCAGAGGACTCCGGCCCTGAAAGCGTCTGTGCACGGTCCGCCTCCCTCTGCTGCTTGGCCAAATACAGCAGCGTCGTATGGCGAATCAGATCGGAAACGCTCATATGCGCCTGCTGCGCTACCTGCCGGATCAGAACATCTGTTTCATCATCGAATGAAATCGAGTACTGCTTCATTTGCGCCTCCCCATTTCCAAATCAGCCACAGCCCCCATTTCAGTGTTGATTCCGATCGGTTCAGTCCGATACCTGAGGTGCGCTTGGTGCCGGAATCACGAGCGGAAGCCGCGTTTCTGAAAACAAATTCCAATCCCTCATCAGGATTTCTTCCGCTTCCAGCAGCGTTTCCGTATTTCTGAGTGCATCGGCCAGCGGGTTCACTTCCCGCATGGTGTCCGCATCGAAGAAGAATGTAACCGCAGCTGCAGGGGTAATCTCAACGGACCAGAAGCGTTTACAGTAGTGGATACCCAAGTTGCCTCTGGCCGCTTCATACGGCCATTTCTCCACTTCCTCGTAGGGCACATACTGAAGCACTCGCTCAATGAGCGCCAGATCCTCCTGTGTGAGGCCATGAGCTCCCAGGAATCCCCCTTTTTGCATGACGAATCCCATATTCTTCATCAGATCCGGCAGCGGTAGCTCAGCATCACCACCAAAACCGACGACACCGTATACCCCCGGGATTTCCAATTCCGATGCTGCCAGTATGGACATCGCATCGCACAGCGGTGACTGCACCTGTGTCTCCGTACCGGTAAAAAACGCATCCGCGCCGGTATCACACGTGATGAAAAGCTCACAGTCGAATTTTTCAATCAGGTCTCGAAATCCCTGCATCACGCCCGGCACACCTTTTCGAATGGTAACCAGTGCAACCGGAATTTCCGGAAGGATTTGTTTAATCAGGCTGGCGTGGAGGCCATGGTCCTTGCCAAAACCGCCGATGACTTTGCTGTCCTCACTGAGCAAAACGGCACAGTCCCCGACTTTTTCATTGGGCTGCACCCATTCCAGCTTCATGGCCTCCCCGCCGAGTGCCATCTGCCCGTCAAATTCCCACCACATGCAAGCCAGTTCTGCCAATACGACCCGCTCGATGCCGAGGCTCCTGCACAGATTGAACAGGGAAAGAGTTTGCAGAATGTCTCCCCCGCCGCCGCAACCGGACAGCAGAACAGACTTTTTTCCTTTCAACAGCTCCAAAACAGAGGGCTTGGGGACGGAAAACCGATTCATTTTGTTCTCCTTTCTTCCACGGGAGTCTTACAGCGTCCGCAGGACAACGTGGGACAGCGCAGGCCTTCGGCCTTTTATTCAGCGATTCAGCAGCGACTTGCGTATCGCCAGCCATCTGGCATAGAAGCGCTCATACCGGCGCACGTCGTTGCCCCGGGGCTGATACTGTGTATCGGTCCGGCACATGATCCGGCAGGCATCTGGAAGACTCGGATAATATCGAGCACCGTACAGCCCAGCGATGGCCGCTCCCAGCGAGGTGGCCTCCTTCACCGCAAAAACAGTAACGGGAAGTTTCGTCACATTCGCCAGCAGCTGCGCAAAAAACGGACTTTTGCTCTGTCCTCCGCACAGCAGAATCTCTTTGGGATATCTGTTGGTTCTGCTGCAGATCAGGTCCAGATTCGCACGGACTGCAAAGGCATTCGTCTCGATTGCCGCTCTGCAAAAGTCCGCCCGCGTCATTTGTTCGATGTCCCAGGGCACCGGAAAAACGAAACCGCCCAGGTTTTCGCCCGATCGTTCGCCCGCAATCTCCGTGCCGATGTATGCAACCATACCGTTTGCGCCGGCCGGAGATTTGCAGGCCTCGCGTTCCATATCCTCGAAGCTTGCTTCGCAGTCTCCGTACAGCAGTTTTTTCGCCCATCTCAGGGACAGACCAGTACTGCCGCCATTGCTTTCACACGCCCAGAGGCCATCCGCAGAATGACAGTTGGCAAAAAGCTGCCCTTCCGGATCCGAGAACGGCCCGTCCAGAACCTGAAGAACCGGTGTAGTAGTGCCGGCAATGATGCCAATTGCCCCGGGATGTATGGCCCCAATTCCCACAAGGCCGGCATGTGTATCACTTCCGCCCATTGCAATCCACGTCCCCGGGCAGAGCCCAATCGACTCTGCAACTGAGGGCATTAAGCGGGCAAACGGTCTTCCTGCCGCCACAACCTGGGGAAATATATCACTGCGCAGGCCCAAAGAATCCAGCAGCGCTGCAGCGAACTGCCGTGTGTGGATATCAAACATCTGAGAGCTGCTGGCCACAGACGGTTCACTCGCTGCAACTCCGCTCAAACGGTACGCAATCCAATCGCTTATCATAAAAGCAGTCCGGATCCTTTGGTAGAGCTGCGGCGCAAACCGTCTGAACCAGAGCAGCCGGGCCAGTCCAAACATTCCGTGAATCGGGAGGCCTGTGGTTCGATAGATCGCATCCTCATACGGTGCAAGCTGGTCCGTCACCGCTGCACCGCGCAAATCCAGGCTGGGTGCGCTGTAGATCTCCCGGCCGGACGCATCCAGATAGACCATCCCTTCCCGTTGACTCGTCACACAGATGGTCACAATGCCCGCCGGATTGACCCCCATGTCAGCTGCGTCGTGAACCGTCTTTCGGAGGCATTCCAGCACAATTTGGAAAAACTGCTCCGGGTCAAATACGACCGCTCCCTCGATATCCGCCTCCGTCTCGTAGCTCCACTCGCTCTGCGCCTGTGCCAGTGCGTTCCCGGCCGCATCAAACAGGATGGCCCTGCAAGATCCCGTTCCCGCATCAACAACGAGTGCATATTTCATTTTCGCGACAAGCTCCTGTTCACTAAGCGAACCGGATCCTTTCCCGCAGCATACAGGTCAATATCCTCAGCAACCATTTCCGAGTGGTTTCGAACCACATCGGAAGACGCACCGCACAAATGCGGCATCATGGTCAGATTGTCCAGCTTCAGCAGCGGACTGTCCATGGGAAGCGGCTCCTGGCGATAGACATCCAGGGCCGCAGCCGCAATTCTGTGGTTTTGCAGCACCTCAATCAGTGCCGCTTCATCCACGGCTTCTGCCCGTGCCGTATTGATGAAGTATGATGTTGGCTTCATCAAAGCAAATTTCTCTGCATTGATGCAGCCCTTCGTTTCCGGTGTCTGCGGCAGATGGTTCGATACGATGTCCGCCTCCTGAAAGATCGTATCAAAATCCACCAGCTGCACACCGTATGCATCTGCCGTCTCCTGCTTTACGTACGGATCGTACGCAATCAGCCTCACACGGAACGAGGAAAGCAGCGCGGCAAGCTTGCGCGGAACATTCCCGAATCCAATCAAGCCAACCGTTTTTCCAACGAGCTCCGGGCCGCGCATTCTGAAATACAGCCCATCATCCCACTGGCCGTGGCGCAGCGCATACTCACCTTGCGTCATAAAGCGGGAGCACATGATCATCAGTGCTACCGCCATTTCTGCAACACCTTCCGCGTTGCGGCCCGGCGTATTTGTGACGAGAATCCCACGCCTTGTCGCAGCAGGGATATCGATATCATTGAGCCCTGCGCGGCAGACACAGATCATTTTCAGGTCGTGCAGCCCCTCCAGCACCCGTTCCGTAACGACGTCGGACTCACACACAAGGATCTCGGCCTTGGCCTGCTCCAGCGCGCAGTGAAGCTCCTGCTCGCTCATGAGCCTGCTTCCATCTGACCAGGGATTGTACGTAACGTCGTGCTCTTTCCGCATCTCTTCCAGGAACGCCGCATCGAACGGCGCCGTTATGTAAATTCTCATGCGTATTTTCACCTTTCTGCCTTTTGCTTGGGCATGGATCCAGGCGGAACCAATACCGTCTTGATCGACAACGGATTCGTTTTTTTCGCGTTGAGTGCAGCTTCAATCTCATCGAACGTATAGACATCCGTCACCAGCGGCTTCGCTGTAACCAGCCCTCTTTCCAGACATTGAATGACAAACGGATACGTTCCCGGGCTCAAATGGCCGCCACGGATTTCCAGCTCTTTATTCTCTGAAACCATGTTGAAATCCAGCACTGCCGGCTTTGCATAGACCCCGTAGGCCACCATACGTCCTCTTTTACGCAGGACCTCAAGGCCTGTCTCCAGAGAAACACCGTTTCCAGAAGCTTCAATGTAGATGTCAGCGCCTCTTCCGTCCGTGAGTTCCCGGATTGCTTCCTGAACATTGCACGTCGTCGGATTCAGCACGTAATCTGCACCAAGTCGTTTGGCCATTTCCAGCATTCTGTCGTTCACATCCAGGCCAATCAGCTTGTACGGTGTTTTCAGCTTGGCAAACTGAATCATACCCAATCCGATTGCGCCCATGCCTGAAATCACCACAACGTCTTTCATGCTGATGTCCGCACGCTCTACGCCATGGGCTGAGCAGGAGAGCGGCTCGATCATGGCAGCTTCCAGCCGATCGATCGATTTTGGCACCTTATGGACGATTGCGCCACGCCGGATGCGCATATATTCCGCCCAGCCGCCTTCCAGAAAGCCGTTTGGATCATCACAGAGGTTGTACCAGCCATGCCTGCAGTAGTAGCATTTCATGCACGGGATTTGCACTTCCGCCAAGCATCGGTCACCCAGCTGCAGGCACATCTCCTGAGCTGCACCTTCGCCCAGCTCGGTCACCACACCGATGTACTCATGGCCGAGCACCATGCGTGTTGTCACCTCACCCCAGGGTGCCTTTCCTTCATACATAATACGGTCGCCGGCACAGATTCCAGCCGCTTCAATTCGAATAATCGCTTCGCCAGGGCCAGCCTTTGGGATCTCCACTTCTTCCGTTACAGCTTTGCCCGTCCCGTACAATGCCACCGCTTTCATCCGATGCTGATTCATGATACTGCCCCCCTGTATTCTCATAGATAGTCATGATATTCGGTCCGTTCAATCGGCTGAATCTGCATTCTGTGTGCAAATTCCATGCAGGCGTCCCCCACATGTCCGGAGGTGATGACGTAATGGTGTGCGTTGCCGCAGCTACAGACGGTGTTCCAGAAGTCCACCACACGGAGCCTCTGTCCCGCCATCCGGAAATTGCGGAACCATCCTCTGGCGCCGGTGTAGGAGCGGTCTGGCCCCTCTACAATATCCGCCTCGGTAATCAAGATGCTTTCTGCCCCCAGGCCGCCGATTCTGGCAATCGTCGCCGGCTGCGGTGCAAATTTCATATCGACCGAAACGCCCGGCTGATCCATAATCTCCGGATAGGCCGGATATTTTATAAAGGAGAAGCCTTTTTCATCTGCGTACGACGGCATTCCCATGCCGCAGTGCCAAAACGCGATGGCATCCTCAGCCGCATCCATGGCAACCATATCCATAATCATAGGATGACGATCACTGAGTGCATCCAGCAGCAGCATGCTGATTGCGCCGGGAACGTCTCCTTCGCATGCACAGATCGTCCCCGCATCGTTGAGCTGTCCGTACGCCATGCAGGCTGAAATGCCCATTTCGTCCTGGAAGCCCGGCCAGCAGCTGACCGCCATGGCATCAATGCCATTTTCACGCTGATACTTTCTGAGCGCCAATATGACACGCGCCGACGCATTCATCTCCGCAGGTCTCACGGTCTCTGCAATCGGCACACCGCTGATGCGCGCCAGCTCCTCCGCCACCTCTCTCTCGCTCATTGCCTTCGCCAGATCGTAGATGGCATCCAGGCCCTGTGTGATAATCTCACAGCCAAGCCTTTTTTCATAAGCAGCCTTGTCATACTCCATATTGATGAAGCCAGACGCCGAACCGCCAATCTGAGCGATCCTCGCTCCCTTTATGCGCTTCATCGCTCTCAGGGCCCGGATTGTGACGTCCAGCCGCCGATAAAACAGCGGGTCATCCGGTACACCATACAGCCATTTCACCTTGGCATCGAGATCCCGCAGATTAAAATTCGCTACGCTCATATAGAGGTTCGCGCAGGTCATGGAATTCAGATACAGATTCCCTTCGCGCGTCGGCTCCGGCACGCACCAAACCGCCAAGGGAATTCCACTCTTCACGAATGTCGTTGCGATTTCACCGTCTCCTGCCAGTGCGTTACAGCGGAGCAAAATCAGATCCACCTGATTTGCCTGCAGCTCCCTGGCCGCCCTTGCTGCACTCTCAGCTGTATCAATTACAAAGGAAGCTGGATACAGTTCGCAATTCAAACGCTGTGCAACCGCAGACATTTGGGAGTCAAGTGGCTTCATCCATCCCAATGGGTCACCGGTGGCAACATATCCAATACGAAGGCATCCCACGTTTTTCGTCATAGCGATCCCCTTCTTTCCTCTATATTCATAATATCATATATATTATTTATATAATATAGTCGCTTAGCCTTTAATGTCAAGTTGTCCCCCGTATAAATTCCGATTTCACAAATATTTCGTAAATTATTCACAATATTTGTATCTCGTTTTTTTGGGTCTTTGCTATTGATGTTTTTAATACATGATTATATAATATTATATACATTCCTCGTGGTCGCCGCTTCGGCAAGCGCTGTGCAGCGAGGAAAGCCGAGAAAATGAATGGAGGATGAGCTATGCCTGGTAAGTCAAAGAAAAAACTTGAAATGATCACTGTTGCACTTATTCCATTCGCTGTTGCTATCAATTTCGTTGGTTATTTCCTATCATCATCTCTGAAGCTGCCCATGTATCTCGATTCCATTGGAACATTCATCGTAGCAGCGACCTGCGGATGGCTCCCGGGTCTGATCACCGGTATTCTGACCGGTGTTCTGGAAGGCGTCTCGTATCCTCCTTCCATGGCTTACGCAATTAACTGTGCTGCCTGCGGCGTTATCATCGGCCTGCTGTCCCAAAAGGGCTGGATGAAAAAATTCCTTCCTGCGCTTGGTGTCGGTGTCATCGTTACATTAGCGAGTGTTCTCATCTCCACTCCGATCACTGCATACCTGTTTGGCGGCATCACCGAAACCGGCAACAGTGTTGTAACCATCGCCCTTCAGGCTGCCGGCTTCGGCCTGATCCCCGCTGTCATTATTTCCACCATCCTTACAGAGGCTTTGGACAAGGTTCTCGTTGCAGTCGTTGCCTTCTTTATCATCAAGGCGATCTCCGATCGCTTTCTGTCCAAACTGCCGCTGGGGCATCTGTATCTTAAAAAGTCCTTCGCGCCGTCATGTTCTGAAGCTGAAGACGACGACTAATCAGCCGTTATTTTCCTTTCGGTAACTACCAAAGCGATGGCAGTAGCCATGTCAATGTCTGCTGCCATCGCTTTATTTAAAACATGAGGTATCTTTTATGGAATCTGCACAGGATATCGCAGCCCGTTTTGCTGCAAAAAAAGGGAATCTGATTCTCGATATGTACCCGACCACCAAGCTTATGGCTGTTTTATGTTTGCTGCTAGCTTCCATCTGCAGCCCGCACTGGTGTTTTGGTTTTATCGTATTTGCCGTTTGCACCGTTTTGACCGCATATGCCGGGAAACTGACGGAATACCTAAAAAGCATGCGCATTATTCTGATCCTGTTTGTAGGGCTTCTGACCATTGTTCGGGCTTTTTTCTACACAGGCGACAACCTGCATTACTTTCTGGAGCTTGGGAGCCTTCATATGTCCTGGGAAGGCGTTGCTTCAGGACTTGGAATGAGCTCCATTGTTCTGTCCGTTACCTCCCCGCTTCTCCTGACGACAAAAACGACGCCGGTCGAGGATATTGTCATTGCACTTGAGCACCTGGGGCTCTCCCCCACAGCTTCTTTTCTGGTCCTGTCCACCTTTCAGATGGTGCCGGAGCTCAAAGCCAGATCTGCGGTGATTCAGGACTCACAGAAATCCAGAAGCATCGAAGTAGAAGGAAACCTGCTCGTTCGGGCCAAGGCCTTCTTCCCGATGATTACTCCGCTCGTACTGTCTTCCTTTGCTTCGACAGAGGAAAAATCCGTTGCGCTGGAGTCGCGGGGTTTTAATTACGAATGTAACAAGACGAGGATCCGCGTCATCACGGACACGCCTGCCCAAAAACGCGGGAGAATCCTGATGGGGGTATTAACCGGCTTATTCTGTGTGGTGGGAGGATACTTCAAATGGTTTGCGTAGAATTGAAAGACGTCTCTTACCGCTATCCGACCGGTGAAAAAAGAGCATTAAAGCACGTTTCCCTGCAGGTTCAGAAGGGTGAATTCGTGGCCGTCATCGGCAAAAACGGTGCCGGGAAGACCTCACTCTGCAATGCGATCCGCGGCTTCATTCCACATTTCTACAAAGGAGAGCTTTCGGGAGAAATCTATCTAAATGGAAAAAACGTTCTGGAAAGCTCCATCAGTGATTTGACGCTGGACGCCGGCTACGTGTTTCAAAATCCCTTTTCACAGACAAGCGGTACGAAAGAAACCGTATTTGAGGAAATCGGGTACGGATTGGAATGCATCGGTATGGAGCGAATGCAGATCATTGAAAAGGTCCGTGACATCATTCAAGCACTGCAGATTGAGCATCTGGCGTATAAAAGCCCAATTTCGCTTTCCGGTGGTCAGCGCCAAAGGGTCTCGTTAGCATCCATCATTGTCATGGAGCCGGAAGTGCTCATCATTGATGAGCCCACTTCCCAGCTCGACCCCAAAGGCACGGCAGACGTATTTGAAATCATCCACAAGCTCAAAGACATGGGCAAAACCGTGATACTGGTCGAACACAAAATCGACTTGATCGCAGAGTTTGCAGATCGTGTTATTTTTATGGATCGCGGAAAGATCATTCTGGACGGTCCTGCCAGAGAGGTTCTGACTTCCAGCATTTTGGAGGAATACGACTGCACCATGCCGCAGTACGCCATCCTCGGTCGGGAAATGATACGGCGCGGTTACCAGATTCCCAGCATTCCAATCGTGCTTCCCGAAGCAAAGGACGCCGTCAGGCCCTATATCAGGACGGAGGAATAGCGTATGGCGTATCTGGAAATCAAAAATGTCGGCTTTACCTATGAAAACGGGTTTGAGGCAATTAAGGACTTGAACATTTCCATTGATCGCGGAGAGAAAGTCGCAATCATCGGTGAAAACGGTGCCGGGAAAACCACCACTGCCAAGATGATCAACGGTCTCCTGCGGCCAACTGCTGGCGATGTGATCATTGACGGCATGAATACAAAGGACTATACCACCGCACAAATTGCCAAAAAGGTCGGTTATGTATTCCAAAATCCTGACGATCAGATTTTTAACAACACCGTGTTTGATGAGGTGGCGTACACCCCTAGGTACTACAAGCTCAATACGGATGAGATTGAGCGGCGAGTATCCAGGGCGCTTCGCCTCACCGGTTTGGAACAGCAGCGGGACGTTAATCCCTACGATTTGTCGTATGCCCATCGCAAATTTGTGACCATCGCTGCAGTGCTGGCAATGGACTGTGAGCTGATCATTCTGGATGAGCCAACGGCCGGTCAGGATAAGGTTGGCATGGATCATCTGGCCGAAATCATTTCAACTTTGGAGCACGAGGGAAAAATCATACTGACCATTTCGCACGACATGGAATTCGTGGTCCGCAACTTTGAAAGAACCATCGTGATGGCACATGGCAATAAGATCTCTGACGGCAACAAGCGCGATGTCTTCTGGCAACTGGACAAGCTTCAGGAAGCTGCTCTTCACCAGCCATACGTCAGTCAGCTCGCAAGAGAAGTTGGTGTGAAGGAGCAAATCATCACCATTGAAGGCTTTCTGGAAGCACTTCAGCCGCTCTGAGCTGCAGGACTTCCAATGCTTTCTGCCCAGAATGACCGAGTGAGATGCCGTCTTGAAGCTTCCTTCTTCTGAATCACCGGCGCCCGGCCCGGCTGTGGGCTTCGGCCGTCACAGTCCGTCCCACGTGTCGCAGTGGTCATCTGCATACTTTTCCGGTGGGCCCCCACCCGGTGCAATGAGATAGAAAATCCGCAGGGTTGAAATCCCCTGCGGATTTTCTGTTTTGTAGGAAAATCAGGATCCGAATACCATTGCAAACGCGGTGCGCATGGATACGCTCCCGATGCGGAGACGTGCAAACACACCGCTGTTGCATGGTCTTCGATCACAGCCCCCCTTTGCCCGGCGGTGGAGGGGATGGTTTCGGGGTCAGTCGGCGCGGAGGGCGGCGACGGGCTGGAGCTTCGAGGCTTTGGCGGCCGGGTAGATGCCGAAGCCGACGCCGAGGCCGACGGAGAACACGAACGCGCCGACGGAGATGGCCAGGTTCGGCAGGACTGCAGTACGGAGGATCAACTGACCCGCCAGGAACGTTCCGGCAATGCCCAGGACGATGCCCAGCAGGCCGCCGATGCCGCAGACGACCGAGGCCTCCAGCAGGAACTGGGCCAGGATCGACCGGCGGCGCGCGCCGATGGCCTTGCGGATGCCGATCTCCCGGGTCCGCTCCGTGACGGTGACGAGCATGATGTTCATGATGCCGATGCCGCCCACCAGCAGCGAGATGCCCGCGATGCCGCCCAGCACCATGCTCATGGTGCGGTTCTGCTGGTCGGAGGCCCGAACGTCCTGGTTCTCCGAGTAAACGCTGAAGTAGCCGCGTTCGTTGTCGATCTTTCCCCGCAGAAAGCCGGAGAGCCGGGACGTAACCTCTGCGGCGGCCCCAGCTGATGCCGCCCGGACGGTGAAGGTGTCCAGATTCCGCCGGTGGTCCAGCAGGCGGCAGAGCGTGTAGGGGATGACCGCCACGTTGTCCATGGAGTATTCCGAATCGGGATCCTTGGCCTGATAGACGCCCACCACCTTGAACGGATGGCCGCGGAGCAGCACCGTCCGGCCCACGGGGTCCTGGTAGTCGAAGAGGTATTCGGCGGTTCGGGCGCCCAGGACGATCACCTGCTGGCTGGCCTGGACATCCATATAGCACAGGTCCCGTCCGCGCGCCAGCTGAAAATTGTTGCACAGGGAGAACTGGTGGCTGCCCAGCTTGACGTTGGGGCCGCCGGTTTCCATCTGCTCGGTGGACTTGTCATGGTAGCGGAGGGGGCCCTCCGTGGTGGCGTCAGGCGTGGCGCCCAGGACCGACGGGCCGAGGCGAAGGCAGAAGTCCAGAAGCGGCTGCGTCAGGTCGGCGCCGCCGGACTGCTCGGCGGAGATGGTGATGCGGTTGCTCCCCAGGCGCTCGTAGTACGCCTTCAGGTGGCGGTTGGAGGCCTGCACCAGGGAGACGAGGATGATGACGGCCGCCACGCCGATGATGATGCCGAGCATCGTCAGCAGGGAACGGACCTTGTTGGCGCGGATGGACCGCAGGGCCATCCGGAAGGAAGGGGCGAGGTTCACAGGGCAATCTCCTCTCTCGGGCAGTCCACCACGATCCGGCCGTCGGCGATGCGGATGATCCGCCGGGCCGTGGCAGCCACGTGATTGTCATGGGTGATGAGCAGGATGGTGGTGCCGCGCTCCTGATGGAGCCGGTGGAGAATGTCCAGCACCTGGCGGCCGGTGTGGGAATCCAGGGCGCCGGTGGGCTCGTCTGCCATCAGGATCGGGGCGTTGGTGGAGATGGCCCGGGCAATGGCCACGCGCTGCTGCTGGCCGCCGGACATCTGGGAGGGGTAGCTGTGCAGCCGGTCGCTGAGCCCCACCTGCTCCAGGGCCTCCCGGGCGCGCTGCGCCCGGCGGGCGGCGCTGAGGCCCTGGTAGACCAGCGGCAGCTCCACGTTCTCCTGGGCGTCCAGCGCCGGAATCAGATTGTAGCCCTGGAAAATGAAGCCGATCTCCTCATTCCGGACGCGGGAGAGCTCGTCGTCAGTCATCCGGCTGACCAGCTGGCCGTTGAGCCGGTAGCTGCCGCGGGTGGGCAGGTCCAGGCAGCCGAGGACGTTCATCAGCGTCGACTTGCCGGAGCCGGAGGCTCCGATGATGGCCACGAACTCCCCGCGGCCGATGGTCAGGTCAACGCCGCGGAGGGCCCGCACCTCGTTGGCCATGCCCTCGTTATAGATTCTGGAAATCTGCTGCAGTTCAATCAGACTCATGGCACACCTCCTAGACCTCGTCGAAGGAGCTGCCCGACTCGGTCAGCCGCTGGGTAAAGACCTCCGCGCCCTCGTCGACGCCGCTCAGAATCTCCACACGTTCACTGTCGGACAGGCCCGTCTTGACCGGCACGGCGTAGAAGCCCCGGGGGATGTCGGCGCTCTCGCCCAGGTCCACGGCGTTGTCCGGCCGGTGGTCGGCCCGGACGAAAAGGCACGTGCCCTGGTCGGTATACTGGACGGCCTGGGCGGGGACGACGAGGCAGTCCTCTGAGCGTGCCAGCACCAGCGTGTACTCCACGGACATGCCGGTCATCATGGCGCCGTCGCCATTGTCGACGCGCACCACGGCGGGAAAGAAGGAGACGCCGTTTTCCGCCTTGCCCGTCAGGCTGACGCTCTCCACGGTGCCCTCGAAGGTGGTCTCCTCGCCGGCCAGGCCGGCCTGGGTGACGGTGCACGCCATGCCGTTTTTCACGCGGTTGACGTTCCGTTCATCCACCTGAATCTCCACGCGCATGACCGACGTATCCGCCAGCAGAATGCCCAGCTGGCCGGCATCGGCCCGGGCGCCCTGCTCCAGCAGGCACGTGAGGATGGTGCCGGCAATGGGCGCGCGGACACACATGGCCGCCTCCTGCTCCTGGGCCTTCTTCACCTTCTCCCGGGCGGCCGTCAGAGCCTCCCGGGCCGTTTCTGCCGACGACTCGGCGCTGCGCACGCCGTCCCGGGCGGCGTCCACGGCGGTTTTCTGCTCCTCCAGCTGCCGGTCCAGCGCGTCCGGGCCCAGCACCAGGAGCGCCTGCCCGGCCCGCACGGCCGCGTGGCTGCGGAGGCTGCTGCTCTGCAGGGGGCCGGCCACCTTGGCCGTCACGTCCCGGACCTCCTGATAGGCCAGCGTCCCGCTGCGGTACGGATAGACGGGGCTTCCGCCGGCCATCAGCGAGGCGGTGGCCTCCATGCCGGCCGTCAGCGTTCCGGGGTTGTCCAGAGCCACGACGGCCTCGAAGCACCGGGCGCCCTCCGGCGTGACGTAATCCACCTGGTGGATCTCCCGGACGACCCCGGGCACCGAGGTCATGGCTGCCGGAATCGAAACGGTGGCCGTCTGGCCCTGCTTCAGCTGGTCCAGGTAGGCGTAGCTGAAGTAAAGAGACAGCTGCAGCCGGCCGGCGCTGACGACGGTAGCCACCTTCTGACCGGCGGCGATCTCCGTGCCGGCCGCCAGAGGCGCCGCCTCCAGCAGCTTGCCGTCCATGGGGGCCGTAACGGTCAGGTCGGCCCGGGAGGCCTGCAGCTTCCCGTACGCCGCCTCGGCCTCGGCCAGCTGCTTCCGGGCGGCGCCGAGCCGCTCGTCGGCACTGGAAATACCGGCTTCGGCATCCGCCAGCGCCTTGCGGGCCTCCTCCGTGGCCGCCTGGGCCTCGGAGGGGTCCAGCTCATAGAGCACGGTGCCGGCTTCCACCCGGTCCCCCTCCTTCACGTGAAGGGCCAGGACCGTGGTGCTGACCGGCGGCGTCAGGGAAACCGATTCCCGCGCAGCCGCCGCGCCGGTGCCGCGGACGGTGCTCTCCAGCGTGTCGCGCGTCACCGTGTCGGTGACGTACTGGGTATCCTGCCTGCCGCCCCGCAGCAGGCGGGCGGCGCCGAGGCCGCCGGCGGTCAGCAGAGCGGCGACCGCGGCCAGGGCCAGCAGCTTCCGGGGGAGCTTCCGGCCGGCGGCGTTTTGCTTGTTCGATCCGATCATGGGTGTCATCCTTTCTGTTCGTCAGGCGCGTCAGCCGCGCTGCTGGATGGACCCAGAATACCAGGCGAATCTTAAATCTCTATGGGGTACAAATCTTAAAAATTCTGAAATCGGCCCCGCCGGAGCATCCCGGCGGGGCCGAAAATCGTTGTCAGGAAGGCGCGGATGCCTCACGGGGCGTCCGCGCTGCCGGCCTTGGGCAGCCAGACGGTGGTGCGGTACCGGCGTCCGTGCTGCTCGATCTCCATCCGGCCGCCGCTGCGGGCCAGCAGGGCGCGGATGGTGGGCAGCCCGATGCCGCGGCTGTCGTCCTGGGGGCCGCGGCGGACGCGGTTTTCCAGCGTCACGGCCACCCGGTCCTCCGCTTCCTCCACCGTCAGGCGGATGGGGCAGGCCGGGTCGGCGTACTTCCGCAGATTCGTGAACAGGTTGTCAAAGACCCGGCGCAGGTCATCCGTCCGCAGACGCAGCCGGTATTCACCGGAGATCACCGGCAGCGGCGCCTGAAAGCCGGCATCGGTCAGGTCGAAGCACTGTTCGGCCAGCAGCTGGCCCAGCAGGACCGGACCTGAGACGGTCTCCGGCGCGGCCTCCGGCTCCGGCACGGCCGCCGGCTCCACCTGAAAATGGCGGAACATCTCGTCGGACAGGGCGCGCATCTGGAGCGCCTTGTCGGCTGCCCGCTGCAGATACTCATCCCGCCGGGCCTCGTCGCCGCAGCCGTGGCGCAGGATGTCCAGGTAGCCGATCAGCTTCGTCAGCGGCGTGCGCAGGTCGTGAGAGAGGGAGGTGATGAGCCGGCTGTTGGCCCGGACGGCCTCGGTCTCCCGGGCCATCTGGTCCAGAACGGCCAGGCGCATCTCCTCGATGCTCCGGCCCAGCTCCGCCAGCTCATCCCGGCCGCGGGAGACGACCCGGTGGTCCAGGTCGCCGCCGGCCAGGACCTGCATGTCCCGGGCCAGCCGCGTGATCCGCCGGATCAGCACGACCGTGTACGGTGTGAGAATCGCGAAGAAGCAGACGGCCGAGGCCAGCAGCGAGAGCAGCCGCCCCATGCCGGTGTAGTACACGTACGCCGGCATGGGGTAGGCGTACAGCTGGCCGTCGGCGCAGTCGATGCGCTGGCCGCCGTAGTCTTCCAGCAGCGTCGTGTCCAGGGCGGCGGGGTCCTCCAGGTAGAGGTCCACCTGAGGGTGCTGCCGCTGCCAGACGGTGTCCCGCAGAGCGGCCTGAACCGTCAGTCCCCGGTCGCGGACGTGGCGCTGGAAGTCCTCCGCCGCGTCGCCGTACCGCGCATACCAGCCGGCCTCGAAGCCGGGGGAGCGGAGCAGCGCGGGCAGGGCCGCGCCGTCCAGCAGCGCCCGCAGGCCCAGGGCCGCCGCCAGGGCCAGGGCCGCCGCCAGGAGGAATTTCAGCCCCAGGCGGGAGGGGCCGCGCCGTCTAACCAATCCGATACCCCTTTCCCCACACCGTCTGGATCACTTCGGGATGCTTCGGATCCCGCTCCACCTTCTCCCGCAGCTTCCGGATGTGGACCATCACGGTGTTGCTGGAGGCAGGCAGGTACGGCTCCTCCCACACGCTTTCGTAGAGATTCTGGGCCGAGAAGAGCTTCCCCCGGTGGAGCAGCATCAGGCGGAGCAGGCGGTACTCCTTTTCGGTCAGGTTCAGCTCCCGGCCGGCCTGCCAGACCTCGTTGCGGGCGCAGTTGAGGCGCAGCCCGTGACGCTCGATGTACGGGTCGTTCTCCTCGTCGGGCTTGCCCTTGTAGACGTGGTAGCGCCGGAGCAGCCCCTTCACGCGGGCCATCAGCTCCGGATACGAGAAGGGCTTGGCCAGGTAGTCGTCGCCGCCGGCAGAAAATCCCATGGTCAGATCGGAATCCTGGGTTTTCGCCGTCAGGAACAGGATCGGCACGTTCCACCGCTCCCGCAGCCGCAGGCAGACCTGATAGCCGGAGATACCGGGCATCCGCACGTCCAGAATCACCAGATCCGTATCCGGCGTGAACCGGGCCAGGGCCTCCTCGCCGCTGGCGGCCTCCGTCACCGAGAAGCCCTCGCTCTCCAGCAGGACCCGGAGCACGTGGCGGATCTCCGCCTCGTCGTCCACCACCAGAATGCTGGCAGCCGTCTGCGCCATTGCCGCAACCTCCTCGTCCGTCGTAACGGCGGAGCCCGCCGTCCGCCCCCATTGTACGGGATTCCGCCGCGCAAATCAAGCCCGGAGAACGCCCGCAGGACGGCTGACGCCCCGGGTTCCGGGGAACCCGGGGCGTCTTCTGCCCGTCATTTGCCCAGCTCGACGGTCTTTTCGTAGGCGGCGGTGACGGCCTCGAACACGGCCGAGCGGAAGCCGCCGCGCTCCAGGGCGCGGACGCCCTGGATGGTGCTGCCGCCGGGGGAGCAGACCTCGTCCTTCAGCGCGCCGGGGTGGCGGCCGCTGTCCAGGGCCAGGCGGGCCGAGCCCAGGAGCATCTGGGCAGCGTACCGCATGGCCTGGGCCCGGGGCAGGCCGCAGGCCACGGCCCCGTCGGCCAGAGCCTCCAGGAACACGTCGGCGAAGGCCCCGCCGCAGCCGGCCACGGCGCTGCCGGCGTCCAGCAGGCGCTCCTCCAGCGGGTCCAGCAGGCCGCCGGCGGAGAGGGCGGCGCGGAACGTGTCCAGGTCGGCGGCGGAGACCAGCTCGTTGGCCGTGTAGAGGATGATGCCTTCGCCCACAGCCACCGGCGTGTTGGGCATGATGCGGATCAGCGGGTAGCGGCCCTGGGCCAGCTCCAGCAGCCGGTCCATCCGCAGGCCGGCCGCCATGCTGACCAGCACGAACGGCTCCGACCGCTCCGCCAGCACCGGCGCCAGGTCCCGCAGGACGCCGGGCATCATCTGGGGCTTGACGCCCAGGAACAGGAATCGGGCCTCCCGGGCCACGGCGGCGTTGTCCGGCGCCGTGTGGCAGCCCAGCTGGGCGGCCAGGGCCTCGGCCTTGGCCGCGGTGCGGTTCGTCAGCACCACCCGGGCCGGGTCGACCGTCCTGCAGACGGCCCGGGCCAGGGCGCCGCCCATGTTGCCGCAGCCGATGAATCCGAAGAGATGTGCCATGGCTTCCGCCTCCTTACCGAATCTGTCCGCTGCCGCGGACGATGTACTTGTACGACGTCAGCTCCCGCAGGCCCATGGGGCCGCGGGCGTGGAGCTTCTGGGTGGAGATGCCCATCTCGCAGCCCAGGCCGAATTCGCCGCCGTCGGTGAAGCGGGTGGAGGCGTTGACGTAGACGGCGGCGCTGTCCACCAGCGTGACGAACTGCTCGGCCGCAGCCGGGTCGGCGGTGACGATGGCGTCGGAGTGGCCGGTGGAGTGGGCGGCGATGTGGGCGATGGCCTCGTCGGTGCCGTCCACCACGGCAACGGCCAGGATGTAGTCCAGGAACTCCGTGTCGAAGTCCCTGGGCCCGGCCGGGGGCCCGCCCAGGACGGCCGCGGCCCGCCGGTCGCACCGGAGCTCCACCGGCGGCTTGCCGGCGGCGATGCGGTCCCGCTCCAGGCGGACGCGCAGCTTCGGCAGGAACTCGGCGGCGATCTGCCGGTGGACCAGCAGCACCTCCTCGGCGTTGCAGACCGAGGGGCGGCTCGTCTTGGCGTTCTCGATGATGTTCAGGGCCATCTCCTGGTCGGCGGCCCGGTCCACGTAGACGTGGCAGATGCCGGTGCCGGTCTGGATGCAGGGGACCAGGGCGCCGCGGACGCAGGCGTCGATGAGCCCGGCGCCGCCGCGGGGGATCAGCAGGTCCACCAGGCCCACGGCCTGCATCAGCGTGCGGACGCCCTCGTGGCTCGTGTCCTGCACCATGGTGATGCAGTCCTCGGGCAGCCCGGCGGCCCGCAGGCCGCTGCGCAGGGCCACGGTGATGGCGCCGGAGGTGGCGAAGGCCTCCCGGCCGCCCCGCAGGACGCAGGCGCTGCCGGCCTTGACGGCCAGGGCCGCCGCGTCGGAGGTGACGTTGGGCCGGCTCTCGTAGACCACGGCGATGACGCCCATGGGCACCGAGACCTTCTCAATCCGCAGGCCGTTGGGCCGCTCCACGGTCTCCAGCACGCGGCCCACCGGGTCGGGCAGGGCGGCCACCTGGCGGATGCCCTCGGCCATGTCGGCGATCCGCTGGGGGTTCAGGGCCAGCCGGTCCAGCATCACCTCGGAGACGGTGCCCCGGGCAGCCGCCACGTCCCGGCGGTTGGCCTCCAGGATCTCGGCCCGGGCGGCCAGCAGCGCGTCGGCCATGGCCAGCAGGGCGGCGTTCTTCCGGTCGGTCCCGGCGGAGAGCAGGGCCGGGCAGGCGGCCTTGGCCGCCCGCAGCTGTTCGATCACTTGCATGGTGCGTGCTCCTTTCGCGCCAGGAAGCGCGTCCCCACCGGGCGGCCCTCCACGATGGCGTAGAGGACGCCGGGGTCGGCGCCGTTGGCGATGATCATGTCGGTGCCGGCGGCGGTGGCCATCCGGGCGGCGGAGAGCTTCGTGGCCATGCCGCCGGTGCCCAGGGACGAGCCCTTCCCGCCGGCCAGGGCCTCGATCTCCGGCGTCACGGCCTCCACCTCCGGGATCAGCCGGGCCGTGGGGTCGCGGCGGGGGTCGGCGGTGTAGAGCCCGTCGATGTCGCTGAGCAGGACCAGCAGGTCCGCCGAGACGCTGACGGCCACGATGGCCGAGAGGGTGTCGTTCTCGCCGATGGTGTTGTAGACGCCGATCTCGTCGGTGACGACGGCGTCGTTCTCGTTGATGATGGGCAGGGCGCCCAGCTCCAGCAGGCGGAAGATCGTGTTGCGGAAGTTCCGGTGCCGGACCTCGTTCTCCACGTCGGAGCCGGTCAGGAGGATCTGGGCGACGGTGTGGTGGTACTCCTCAAAGAGCTTGTCGTACGTATACATCAGCTCGCACTGGCCCACGGCGGCGGCGGCCTGCTTCGTGGGCATGTCGGCCGGGCGGCCCGGCAGGTTCAGCTTGCCGACGCCCATGCCGATGGCGCCGGAGGAGACGAGGATGATCTCGTGGCCGGCGTTTTTCAGGTCGGCCAGGGTCTTGCAGAGGCACTCGACCCGGCGGATGTTCAGCCGCCCGGTGGGGTGGGCCAGGGTGGAAGTGCCCACCTTGACGACGATGCGCATGGTGCAGTTCTCCTTAACAGTTTGGTGGCGGCGGGAGGGCCGCCGTTCCCGGATATTGTACCACACGGCCGCCGGGCGGCACAAGGCCCCGGCGGACATTTTCCTGCGGGCGTGACATTTGCGGCCTTTGGTGGTATGATGGAGTAAATCCCGGCCCGCGCCGGAGCTCTGGAGGAAGCGTATGTACGAACTGATATCCGTCGGCCCCCGCACCTGGTACATGGACTGCCCGACCCGCGTCGGCGTCTACGAGCACAGCCCCGGCCGCGTCTGCTGCATCGACAGCGGCAGCGACGGCGGCGCCGCCAAGCGGCTCCTGCGCCACCTGGAGGAGCGGGGCTGGACCCTGACCGCCATCTTCAACACCCACTCCCACGCCGACCACGTGGGCGGCAACAGCCTGCTGCAGGCGCGCACCGGCGTGCCGGCCTACGCGTGGGGCGTGGAGGCGCCGTTCGTCCGGGACCCGGTGCTGGAGCCCATGGTGCTCTTCGGCGCCCACCCGTACCGGGAGATCCGCAACAAGTTCCTGGAGGCCAAGCCCTCCGACTGCCGGGCGCTGACGGAGGACGTGCTGCCGCCGGGGCTGACGTTCGCCGACCTCCACGGCCACGCCGCCGGCATGGTGGGCTACCGGACGGACGACGACGTCTGGTTCGTGGCCGACGCGGTGCTCTCGGAGGAGGCGCTGGAGAAGTACCACGTGTCGTACCTGTACGACGTGGGCGCGTACCTGGAGACGCTGGACCGGCTGGAGACGATGGAGGGGCGGCTGTTCATCCCGTCCCACGCCGAGCCGACGGCCGACCTGCACCCGCTGATCGCCGCCAACCGCCGCCAGACCCGGGCCGTGCTGGACCTGCTGCTGGAGCTGCTGGCCGAGCCCATGACGGCCGAGCAGGTGATCCGCGCGGTGTTCTGCCGGTATGAGATGAAGATGGTGCACAACCAGTACGCCACCGTGGGGGCGACGCTCCGCTCGTGCCTCTCGTACCTCCGCGGGGAGAAGCTGCTGGACGTCTTTTTCGACGACAACTACCAGTGGTGGCGGCGGAGCGCCTGACGGAAGCGGAGGGATTCCCATGAAGCTGCGCATGCCGGCGTACTTCCGGCAGTTTCAATGCACCTGCGGCGCCTGCCCCGACACGTGCTGCCGCGACTGGTCCATCGCCCTGGAGCCGGAGACGGCCGCCTTCTACCGGACCGTGGACGGCCCCCTGGGCGCCGACCTGACCCGGGCCATGGCCGCGGACGGCGACGGCGCGTGCCTGGCCCTGGCGGGCGGGCTGTGCCCGATGCTCGACGGCGACGGGCTCTGCCGCATCCAGCGGCAGCTGGGCGAGGCGCGGCTGAGCCAGTCGTGCCGGCTGTATCCCCGGTTCGCCGAGGAGTACGGCGCGCTGCGGGAGTGGTGCCTGACCATGGCCTGCCCCGAGGCGGCGCGGCTGCTGCTGGCCGACGCCGCGCCGGTGCAGCTGGTGGAGGAGACCACCGACGAGCCCCTCTCCGGCTGCAACGACCTGGACGCCCGCCGGTTCTACGACCTGCTGGCCGCCCGGCGGACGGCCTTCGCCATCGTCCAGGACCGGTCGGCGCCGTGGCAGCAGCGGCTGGGGTGGCTGCTGGCCTTCGCCCAGTCCCTGCAGCGGGCGCTGGACGGCCGGCGCATGGCCCGGCTGGAGCGGGTGACGGCCCGGTACGCCGCCGGGTACCGCCCGCGCCGGACGCCCGGGACCGACCCCGCCGGCGCCGCGGCGCTGCTCCCGGCCCTGCGGGACCTGGAGGCCATCAACGGCCGGTGGACGGACCTGCTGGACGCGGCCCTGGCCGCCCCGCGGACGGAGGCGGACCGCCGCCGCTTCGCCGCGGCCGACGGGCCGTGGGCCCACGAATACGAGCACCTGCTGCACTACTTCCTCTACCGCTACTTCCTCAAGGCCGTGGTGGACCGGCGGCTGCTGCCGCGGGTGCAGCTGGCGGCCTTCGCGGTGCTGGCCGTCCGGGAGCTGACGGCCGCACGCTGGCCCGCCGGGGCCGACGGCCCCGCCCGGATCGACGTGCTCCACCGGTTCAGCCGGGAGGTGGAGCACTCGGAGGAGAATCGGACGCGGCTGCTGGACCGGCTGGCGGCGCGGCCGGAGCTGTCCCCCGCGGCCCTGACGGCCGCGGCCTGGTGAAACGGAGGAACGGACTATGGAATACATCGGAATTGACCTGGGCACCTCGTCGGTGAAGCTGCTGCGCATGGCCGCCGACGGGACGGTGGTGCGCACCGTCTCCCGCAGTTACCCGCTGTCCATGCCCCGGACGGGCTGGGCCGAGCAGGACCCAGAGGACTGGTGGCGCGCCACGGTGGACGGCATGGCCGAGCTGCTGGCCGGGGCCGACCCGGCGCAGATCGGCGCCGTCAGCTTCGGCGGGCAGATGCACGGCCTGGTGGCCCTGGACCGGGACGGCCGGGTCGTCCGCCCGGCCATCCTCTGGAACGACGGCCGCACCGGCCGGGAAACGGCGTGGCTCAACGGCACGGTGGGCCGGGAGAAGCTGGCCGCGTACACCGGCAACATCGCCTTCGCCGGCTTCACGGCGCCGAAGCTCCTGTGGCTCCGGGCCAACGAGCCGGAGCACTTCGGGCGGATCGCCAGGATCCTGCTGCCCAAGGACTACCTGACGTACCGGATGACGGGCATCTGCGCCACCGACTGCTCCGACGCCTCGGGGACGCTGCTGCTGGACGTGGCGCACCGCCGCTGGTCGCCGGAGATGGCGGACCTCTGCGGGGTGGATACCGCGTGGCTGCCGGAGCTCCACGAGAGCGCCGACGTGGTGGGAACGCTGCTGCCCGAGGCCGCCGCGGCCCTGGGCCTGCCGGAGACGGTCCGCGTCGTGGCCGGCGCCGGGGACAACGCCGCCGCGGCCGTGGGCACCGGCACCGTCCGGGACGGGGCGTGCAACGTCTCCCTGGGAACGTCGGGCACGGTGTTCATCGCCAGCGACGCCTTCCGCCTGCCGGACAACCACGCCCTCCATTCCTTCGCCCACGCCACGGGCCGGTGGCACCTGATGGGCTGCATCCTCAGCGCCGCGGCCTGCAACCAGTGGTGGGCCGGCGACATCCTCCGGGCCGCGGACTTCGCGGCCGAGCAGGCCGGCTTCGTCCCCGGCGGCACGAATCCGGTGCTGTTCGCGCCGTACCTCATGGGCGAGCGGACGCCCCACAACGATCCGGACGCCCGCGGCGCCTTCGTGGGCCTGTCCCTGGACACGACCCGCGCCCAGCTGACCCAGGCGGTGCTGGAGGGCGTGACCTTCGCCCTGCGGGATTCGGTGGAGCTGGCCCGCGGCCTGGGCCTGACGGTCCCGCGGACGCGGATCTGCGGCGGCGGCGCCAAAAGTCCGGCCTGGCGGCAGATCACGGCCGACATCCTGCGGATGCCGGTGGAGTCCATCGCCGTGGAGGAGGGGCCGGGCCTGGGCGCGGCCATGCTGGCGGCTGTGGCCTGCGGTGAATACGCCGACGCGGCCGAGGCGGCGGACGCCATCGTCCGCGTCTCGTCGGTCACGGAGCCGGACATGGCGGCGGCCGACCGCTACGACGCGGCCTACGCCCGCTTCCGCCGGCTGTATCCGGCCGTGCGGTCGGTGCTGGCCGACTGACGGGCCTATACCATGGAAAACGCCGGACGGGCGCTCGCCCGTCCGGCTTTGTGCGTGCGTCCTATCCCAAAAGGCGGGCCGCGGCGGCCACCAGAGAGCAGGCTGCCGCGCCGAAGGCCGTCGGCAGCGCCGCGGCCAGGGCGGCCCAGCGCCAGCTGCCCGACTCCCGGCGGACGGTCAGCAGCGTCGTGGAGCACGGCCAGTGGAACAGCGTGAACAGCCCGACGCAGACGGCCGTCACCGCCGTCCAGCCGTTGGCCCGGAGGACCTCTCCCAGCGCCGCCGTGGTGCCGACGCCGCCCAGCGTCCCCTGGGCCTGGTAGATCATCAGGGCCAGGGGCAGCACCAGCTCGTTGGCCGGCAGCGCCAGGACGAAGGCCAGAAGGATCGTCCCGTCCATTCCCAGCAGGCGGCCTGCCGGGTCGAGGAACGCCGCGCACCGCTGCAGCAGCGGCACGCCGCCCGCCTCCGCCTGGCCCAGCAGCCAGATCACCAGCCCCGCCGGCGCCGCCACGGCCGCCGCCCGCCCCAGGACGAACACCGCCCGGTCCAGCAGCGAGCGCACCACCGTCTGCCCCAGCTGGGGCCGGCGGTACGGCGGCAGCTCCAGCGTGTACGCCGACGGCGTGCCGCGGAGCACCGTCCGGGCCAGCAGCGCCGTGGCCGCCAGCGTCGCGCCCACGGCCAGGGTGACGGCGGCCGTCAGCGCCAGGGCCGTCCCGGCGCCGCCCGCCAGGAAGAGCGACGCCGCGGCGATCAGCGTCGGGAAGCGGCCGTTGCACGGCACGAAGCCGTTCGTCACCATGGCCAGCAGCCGCTCCCGCGGCGAGTCCAGGATCCGGCAGCCCACGACGCCGGCGGCGTTGCAGCCGAAGCCCATCATCATCGTCAGCGCCTGCTTGCCGCAGGCGCGGCACTTCTCCAGCGGCTTGTCGAGGTTGTACGCCACCCGCGGCAGGTAGCCGGCGTCCTCCAGCAGGGTGAACAGCGGGAAGAAGATGGCCATGGGCGGCAGCATCACGGCGATGACGGCCGTCAGGCCCCGGTAGACGCCGTCCACCAGCGCGCCGCGGACGGCCGCCGGCGCGCCGGCCAGCCAGGCCGACAGCCGCGCCCCCAGCGCCTCAAACATCGACGAGAGCCACGCCGACGGCCCGTTGGCCCCCACGGCCGTCAGGTAGAAGATGGCTGCCAGCAGCGCCAGCATCACCGGGAAGGCCGTCCGCCGGCCGGTCAGTACGGCGTCCAGCCGCGCGTCCCGGTCGGGCGCGGCCGTGCGCGTCACGACCCGCGCCGCGATCACCTGGGCCGTCCGCACCGGGACGGCCGAGAGCTCCTCGGCCAGGGCCGCGCCGTCCATGCCGGCGGCGGCCAGCTGTACCCGGGCGGCCGCCAGGGCCGCGGCCACGGTACCGTCGCCGGTGAAGCGCCAGCCCAGGAATTCCTCGGCCCGGGCCAGCAGCGGCCGGTCTCCCTCCAGCAGCCGCAGGGCCAGCCAGCGGCCGTCCAGCCGGCCTCGCAGCCCCGGCGCCAGGGCGGCCGCCACGTGGGCGGCGGCCGCCTCGACGATGGGGTCGTACTGCGGCCGAAGCGGCTCGCCGTCCCATGAGCCGTCCAGCAGCGCGTCCAGCGCCGCCGGCACCTGCCGGAGGCTCGCCTTCCGCCGGGCCACCGTCCCCACCACGGGCACGCCCAGGCAGCGGGACAGCTCCTCCAGGTCCACCCGGACGCCGCGGCGCCGCGCCTCGTCCAGCAGATTGACGCAGACCACTGCCGGCAGCCCCGTCTCGAAAATCTGCAGCGCCAGCACCAGGTTCCGCTCCAGACAGCCGCCGTCGCAGACGACGACGGCCGCGTCCGGCCGGCCGAAGCAGAGAGCGTCCCGCGTCACCGCCTCCTCGGCCGACCGGGCCCGCAGGGCGTACGTGCCCGGCAGGTCCACCAGCTCGTACGTCCGCCGGTCCGAGGCGCACCGGCCGCGGGCCACGGCCACGGTCTTGCCGGGCCAGTTGCCCGTGTGCTGGCGGAGGCCGGTCAGGCCGTTGAACACCGTGCTCTTGCCCACGTTGGGATTGCCGGCCAGGGCGGCGGTGCGCCCGCTCACGGCTGCGCCCCGCGGGTACACCGCACGCCGGCGCAGTCCCGGGCCCGCAGGGCGACGACGGCGCCGCGAAAACCGTAGGCCGACGGGTCGCCCCAGGGGCTGCGGCCGAGGCAGGTGACGGCCGTGCCGGCGATGAGCCCCAGATCCCGGAGCCGCCGGCCCATGGCCCCGCCGGTCTCCACGCGGGAGACGACGGCGGATTCGCCCGGCTCCAGGCGGCTCAGTGGAAACTCCATGCCCATTCCATTCGCTCCGTTTCTGTCCTTCAACTTGGGGCAGTGCCCCGCAGCCATCCTATGCGCGCCGCGGCCGGCCGGTGCGCGGCGGAAAAAAGTGCTTGCATTTTCGGAAGGGATATGGTATCATATCAAGGCAATCGATTCGGAGGCTTAGCTCAGCTGGTTAGAGCGCTTGCTTCACACGCAAGAGGTCACTGGTTCGAGTCCAGTAGTCTCCACCACGCCGGAACAAAGTTCGCTTTGTTCCGGCGTTTTTGTGCATGAATGCCGCAAAAATTTTCTCTTTGCGAAAACCTTCCGGCTCCGGGCTGTGTCTAAAGAGGCAGAAGGGCGGGAGGCCCTGCCCGCCGCGTGAGAATCGGAGAACCGCCATATTTTTGAAAGGAAGAACTGCCATGAAACGAAAACTGCTGTCCCTCGCGCTGATCCTTGCCCTGGCCCTCGCCATGGCGCCGGCCGCGTCCGCCGCGGCGCTCAGCTACCCGGTCGCCGGCGGCAACATCTACTTTGACGCCACCACCGGCGCCATCACCGACTGCGACGCGACCGTGACCGCGGCCGAGATCCCCGCCGAAATCTACGGCGTGGCCGTCACCTCCATCGGGAACCGGGCCTTTGCCGATTGCGGCAGCCTGACCAGCGTGACCATCCCCGATACGGTCACGTCCATCGGCGCCAATGCCTTCCTCAACTGTACGTCGCTGACCAGCGTGGTCATTCCGGACAGCGTCACGGCCATGAGAGAGAGCGCGTTCCGCAGCTGCATCCGCCTGTCCGACGTCACCCTGGGCCGCGGCGTGACGGAGATCCCCAGCTTCTGCTTTATGAACTGCGCCGCCCTGACCGGCATCTCCCTGCCCGACAGCGTCACAGGGCTTGGCCAGGGTGCTTTTATGGCCAGCGGCCTCGTCTCGATCACCCTGCCCGACAGCGTCCGGGAGCTGGACCAGGCGGTCTTTGCATCCTGCCCCAACCTGACGGACGCGGACCTGGGCAGCGCGACGTACGCCGGCGTCTGGCTGTTTCAGGACTGCCCCCAGCTGTCGCAGGTGACGTTGTCCCCGGCCATGGCGTCGCTTCCCTCCATGATGTTCGACCTGTGCCCGGCACTGGAAGAGCTGGTCATCCCGGAGGGCGTCACCACGGTGGACGCCAATCTCTTCGACCGGAACTGCAACCTGCGTACGCTCACCCTGCCCTCTACCATACAGAGCATCCGGGGGGCGGCCTTCTATGCCTGCACCGGCCTCACCGATGTGTACTATAACGGCACCGCCCTGGATTGGGCCGCCGTCCGGGTCAGCAGCGGCAACGATCCGCTGATCACCGCGAACGTCCACTTCAGCGAGCCGGTGGCCGGCTTCGCCGACGTGAGCACCGGCGACTACTACGGCGACGCCGTGGCGTGGGCGGTCGGCGCCGGCATCACCACCGGCACCTCTGCCGACACGTTCTCGCCGGACGCGGCCGTGACCCGGGCCCAGGCCGTGACCTTCCTGTGGCGCGCGGCCGGCTCCCCGGAGCCCACCGCCACATCTTCCCCCTTCACCGACGCGGCCGACCCGAGCGCCTACTACTACAAGGCCGTGCTGTGGGCGGCGGAGCAGGGCATCACCAACGGCGTCAGCGCCACCGTCTTCGGCACCGACCGTTCTGTGGCTTACGACCAGATCCTGGCATTTCTGGCCCGAACGGCCGGGGCGGACACCGGCAGCGGCGACTGGTCCCAGGCGGCCATCGACTGGGCGGCGGAAAACGGCCTCACCGACGGCCTGACCTTCTCCGCCAAGGACGCCTGCCCCCGCGCCGACGTCGTCTACTGCCTGTGGTTTCTGGGGTAAACCCGAACCGCCCGCGGGACGGGCGGGTGAACGCCTGCTTTGATTTCAAACCCGGAGTGCCTGCCGTTTCGCGGCAGGCACTCC
>CAJFNY010000130.1 GCA_904395865.1 uncultured Oscillospiraceae bacterium | reverse complement strand
TGGGGGAAGGTGGATTCGAACCACCGAAGGCATAGCCAGCAGATTTACAGTCTGTCCCCTTTGGCCACTCGGGAATTCCCCCATATGCACTTGTCGCCGGCTGGATGGAGCTGGTAGACGGACTCGAACCCCCGACCTGCTGATTACAAATCAGCTGCTCTACCAACTGAGCTATACCAGCGTCTCAAGAGCATGATGATTATACCGGACGGCCGTATAAAAGTCAAGTGTTTTTTTCTACCGCGTCCGGATCCGGCGGAGCAGGACGGCGCAGGCGGCGGCGCCCAGGGCCAGCTGGGCCAGCAGGGGCAGGACGCCGCTCCAGCCGCCGCCGTCGGCCAGGAGCCGCGCGCCCCACCAGGCCGGCAGCAGCCGGCCCAGGAACCGCAGCGGCGCCGGCAGCAGCGACGCCGGGAAGAGAATGCCCGACAGGAGGATCGACGGCAGGAACAGCAGCATCGCGGCCGTCGTGGCCTTGGCCGGGTCCCGGACGGCCAGGCCGGCCGCCGAGGCCCAGGACAGGGACGCGGCCAGCAGCGCCGCCAGGCGGACGAAGTACGCCCACGGCTGCGCCGGCACCGCCGCGCCGAAGGCCGCCGGCGCGGCGAACCAGATCACCAGGCTCATGAGCAGCAGGTGCGCGAAGGCCGAGACGCCGCACAGGGCCACCCCCAGCCACGCCGGCACGCCGTTGATCCGGTAGACCTTCTGGATGCCGCCGCCGTACAGCTCCGTCAGCGACGGCGGGACGCCGATGAACGCCCCCATGGTCACGCCGAATACGGTCATGGCGCCGGTGAGCGTGGCCCGCATCTCCGGCTGGACGGCCGTGAAGATCCCGCCCATGACGGCGAAGAACAGCAGCGGCACGAGGTAGCACGCGATCAGCAGCGCCCGGCTCCGGAGGTCCAGGCGCCACTGGAGCGCCGCGCCGTACAGAAATGCCTTCATTCCGTTCCCTCCTCCAGCAGTTCCAGCAGGCTGTGCTCCAGGGCCCCGCGGCCCACCTCCACGTCCAGGACGGCCGCGCCGCGGCGGCGCGCGTCCTCCAGCAGCGCCAGCAGCGCGCCGCCCACGTCGCCGGTCTCCCGGCGGATCCAGCCGTCGGCCGTCCGGACGGCCACGGTCCGCGGCGAGCGGGCCGCCAGCTCCGCCGGCGTGCCGCAGAACACGGCCCGGCCGTCCCGCAGGACGGCCAGCCGGTCGCAGAGGCGCTCCACCTCGGCCGCGTCGTGGCTGGAGAGCAGGACGGTGCAGCCCCGGTCCCGCAGGCGGCGGATGCAGCCGTGGAGCGCGCTGCGGCCCTCCACGTCCAGCCCGGCCGTGGGCTCGTCCAGCACCAGCACGTCCGGCCGCCGCAGCAGGGCCAGGGCCAGGTGGAGCCGCCGCTTCTGGCCGGCGGACATGGCGGCGTACGGCCGCTTCCCCAGCCGGTCGACGCCCAGCTCCGCCAGCATGGCCCCGTCGGGCGCCGTCCCGTTCCACAGGGCGAAGAGGCGCACGGCCTCCATGGCCCGCAGGTGGCCCGGCAGGGCGCCCGACTGGAGCTGGACGCCCAGGCGGCCGTCCACCGAGATCTCTCCGGCGTCGCAGCGGCGCAGGCCCTCGATGCACTCCAGGGCCGTGGTCTTGCCGGCGCCGTTGGCCCCCAGCAGGGCGAAGATCTCGCCGCGGCGCACCTCCAGGTCCAGCCCGCGGAGGACGCGCCGCGGGCCGTACGCCTTCTCCAGGCCGCGGACCGTCACGGCCGGCCTCACGGCTGCGCCTCCGCGAAGGGGTCGGCGCCCTGCCGGGCGAAGTACGCCTCCAGCGCCGGGCCCACGAAATCGTTGGCCGCGGTCCATTCCGCCTCCAGGGCGCCGCTCTCCCCCAGCTCCACCAGCTCGGCCAGGACGGCCGCGTCGCCGCCGGTGAACTCCGAGACCATGGCCCAGTATTCGGCGGCGAACCGCTGCCCCTCGTCGCCGGCCGGGTCGGCCCCGGCGGCCAGCAGCCGGGCTGCCCGGGCCTGCAGCTGCTGGAACCGCGCCAGAAAGGCCCGGCCCGTCTCCTGGTCGAAGCGGCTGCGGATCTGCTCCATGGTCCGGTCGCCGAAGTGCTTGAGGAGGCCGTAGTGGGCGTTGCCCATCTGCAGGTTGACGACGATGTCGGCGTACCGCCGGAAGTCCACGGCGTCCATCTGCAGCACCTCGGCCCGCAGGGCCTCCAGCTCCGCCACGGTCCGCTCCAGCGCCGCGGCCTGCGCCCGCAGGGACGCGGCCTGCCCGGCCAGGGCGGCGGCCACCTGCTCCGGCGTGTCCAGGGCCGCCAGGCGGCCGCGGATGTCCTTCAGGGAGAAGCCCAGGTGGCGCAGGGACAGGATCTGGTGGAGCCGCACCAGGTCCCGGTCGCTGTACAGCCGCCGGCCGCCCTCGCTGACGGCCGACGGCGGCAGCAGCCCCTCCCGGTCGTAGTGCTGCAGCGTCCGGACCGTGACGCCCATCCGCCGGGCCACCTGGCCGACGGTCCAGTATTTCGTTTCCATACCATCGCCTCCCGGAAACAGCATACCACATGACGCTGCGTCACGAGCAAGGAATTTTTTCCGCCGCGCGGCATACGCTGAGGAGAAAGGCGGTGGAACCATGGGAGGAAGCATCTATCTCTGCGGCGGGGCCGCGGCGTTCCCCAACTACGCAGCGGCGGTGGCCCTGGCCGGCGGGCGCCTGGCGGCGCGGCCGGAGGACGCCGGCGGCCTGCTGCTGCCCGGCGGCGGCGACATGGCCCCGGCCCTCTGCGGCCTGCCGGACGGCGCGCCGTGCCGGGACGTGGACGAGGCGCGGGACCGGCGGGAGCTGGCCCTCTGCCGGGCGTTCCTGGAGGCGGGGCGGCCGGTGCTGGGCATCTGCCGCGGGGCGCAGGTGCTGGCGGCGGCCCTGGGTGGGACGCTGCTGGCGGACGTGCCGGGCCACGGCGGCCTGCCCGGCGGCGGGGACCGCATCCACGAGACGCGGACGGCCGGCCTGCTGACGGGGCTGTACGGCCCCGACTGCGCCGTCAACAGCTGCCACCACCAGGCGGTGGACCGGCTGCCGCCGGACTGCGCCGTGCTGCAGGTGGCCCTGGACGGGGTCGTGGAGGCGTTCGGCCACCGGCGGCAGATTGCCGTGGGCGTCCAGTGGCACCCGGAGCGGCTGTGCGGCCCCTTCGCCCGGGCCGACGCCGTCAGCGGCCTGCCGCTGCTGGCGTGGTTCGCGGCGGCGTGCGGAGGCGGCGCGTGAGGGCGGCCGTGGCCCACGCCGACCTGCCGGCGGCGCTGCAGCTGCGCCGCCGGGCCGGGGCGCGGCACACCCTCCGGGACCGGTGGCTGCCGGAGCTCCGGGCGGCCGGCGTGGGGCTGGTGGTGGGGGCGGTGTTCGTCCACCCGCTGTTCCTGCCGGAGGGGGCGCTCCGGGCGGCGCTGGAGCAGGTGGACGCGGTGCTGGAGGAGGCCGCCGACTGCGGCGCGGCCGTGGTGACGACGGCGGCGGAGCTGGACGCGGCCGTGGCGGCGGAGCGGCTGGCCCTGGTGCTGGCGCTGGAGGGGGCCGAGCCGCTGACGTCGCCGGCGCTGCTGGGGCCGTTCTTCCGGCTGGGGGTGCGGCTGCTGGGGCTCACGTGGAACGGCCGCAACGCCTACGCCGACGGCTGCGACCTGGACGGCGGCCTGACGGCGGCGGGGCGGGATCTGGCCCGGGCGGCCTGGGCGCTGGGCATGGCCCTGGACGTGAGCCACCTGAGCGACGCCGGATTCCGGGAGCTGCTGGCCCTGGGGGACGGCCCGGTGCTGGCCTCCCACTCCAACTGCCGCGCCCTGTGCGGCCACCGGCGGAACGTGACCGACGGGCAGCTGGCGGCCCTGGGGGCCCGCGGCGCCGTCGTCGGCGTCAACCAGGTGCGCTTCCTGGCCCGGCGGCCCGGCTCGCCGGGGACCGTGGACGACCTCTGCGCCCACCTGCTGCGGACGGAGGCCGTGGCCGGCCGCGGCACCGCCTGCCTGGGGCTGGACCTGGCCCGGGGGTACGACGAGGCCGTGCCCCGGCCGCTGGACGACTGGCGGGCCCGGGCGGCGGCGGAGCCGGAGGACATCCTGGAGGGCTTCGGCGCCATCCGGCGGCTGGAGGCGCGGCTGCTGGCCGGCGGCCTGCCGCCGGCGGACGTGGACGGGATCGTGGGCGGCAACCTGACGGCCTTCCTGCGGCGGGCGCTGCCGCCGGGGTGAATCGCCTCTGGAATTCCGGGGCGCGCTGTGGTATACTCAGGCGGGCGGGCTTCCGGCCCGCCCGCCAATTTCTGTGCACTTCAGACGGAGGCGTCTCCATGGACATCTGTTACCGGGCGCTGCTCCACGCGGTGCTGGACATTGCCGAGGCCATGCAGAACAGCGGGGCCGAGGTCAGCCGCGTGGAGGACAGCATCAACCGCATGTGCGCCGCCTACGGCGCGCGGCGGGTCAACTCCTTCACCATCACCGGGAATATGGTCGTGACGCTGGAGCTGGCCGACGGCGAGACCGTCACGGAGACCCGCCGGCTCCACCCGGGGACGCCCGACTTCACCCGGCTGGACCGGCTCAACGCCCTGTCCCGCCGCATCTGCGCCGGGACGCCGCCGGTGGAGGAGATCCGCCGGAGCTACGCCGACATCGCCGCCCAGCCGCCGCCCGGCCGCGCCGGAACGTACCTGGGCGGCGTGCTGACGGCGGCGGGCTTCGCGGTGTTCTTCGGCGGCGGCGGGTGGGACGCGGCGGCCGCCGGACTCCTGGCCCTGCTGATCGAGACGCTGATGCTGCTGCCCATCCGGAGGCAGCTGAACCCGCTGTTCTACCTGACGGCCGTGGCCTTCCTGACGGGCGTCAGCGGCATCGTCCTGGTGCGCCTGGGCCTGGGGCGCCGCCTGGACGCGATCCTCATCGGCTGCATCATGCTGACGATCCCCGGGCTGGCCATCACCAACGCCGTCCGCGACCTGCTGTCGGGGGACACGTTCTCGGGGCTGTCGCGGCTGTGCGAGTCGCTGCTCCAGGCGGCGGGCATCGCCTGCGGCTTCTGCCTGGCCATCTATCTGCTGAGAAGGGGGGCGGGCGCATGACGCTCCGGGACGCGGTGCTGCAGCTGGCGGCGGCGCTGGTGGGCTCCGTCGGCTTTTCGATCCTGTTTCACATCCGCGGCGTCAAGCTGGCCGTGGCCGGGCTGGGGGGCCTGCTGACGTGGGGGAGCTACCTGCTGCTGCGGGAGGCCGTCCCGTCGCTGCTGGCGGCCAACCTGCTGGCGGCGTGCCTGGCCTCGGCGTACGCCGAGGTGATGGCCCGGGTGCTCCGGGCGCCGGCCACGGTGTTCGTGACGCCGGCCGTCATCTCCCTGGTGCCCGGCGGCGCGCTGTACAACGCCATGTACTGCGCCGTCACCGGCGACGCCGCCGGCGCCTCGGCCTACGGCTACGAGACGTGGAACGTGGCGGTGGGCGTGGCCGCGGGCATCGCCGTCACCACCAGCGTCTGCACCTTCCTGACGACCCTCCGCCGCCGCGCCGGCCGCTGAGCGGCGGCGCACAGCACAGGCGCAGACTGTCGAAAAACCGTATTGGAGCTGCAAATTCGTGAGCAGCTCGTCAAAAAATTCTCGCAAGAGACTTTTTGGACAAACTGTGGCGCCCGCACCGTGTTCGGTGCGGGCGCCGTTTTGCGTATGGTCAGGCCGCCGGGGACGGAGCGGGGAATCAGTACCCCAGGACTCCGAGGCCGACCAGGACCACGAAGAGCAGGAAGATCGGGCAGACCCATTTGACCAGGAAGAACCAGAGGTTGCTCAGGCGCTGGTTGTTGAGGGTGCCGCCGTTGGAGATGGCGTGGACGGCATTCTTCTTGCCCCAGATCCAGCCCACCAGGATGGCGGTGCACATGGCGATCAGCGGGTAGGCGATGACGCAGATGAACCGGTCATACAGGTCGAAGAAGGTCATGCCGCCGAAGGTGATGTCGCTCCAGATGCCGAAGGAGAAGCTGACCGGGATGGCCAGGACGAAGGCGATGGCGCCGCCGAGCCAGGAGGCCGAGGTGCGGGTGAACTTCTTGGGCGCGCGCTCGATGCAGAACGGGACGAAGATCTCCAGAATCGAGATGGAGGAGGTCAGCGACGCGAACAGCAGCAGCACGAAGAACAGGAAGTTCAGCAGGCCGCTCATGGGCAGCTGAGCGAACAGGGACGGCAGGGTGACGAACAGCAGGGCCGGGCCCGAGCCGGGGTCGATGCCGAAGGAGAAGGCGCTGGGGAAGACGATCAGGCCGGCGCAGAAGGCCACGAAGAAGTCGGTAAAGACGATCCAGGTGGTGGACTTGGGCACGTTCTCGCCGTCGCTGAGGTAGGAGCCGTAGTTGACCATGCCGGTGGTGCCGATGTTCAGGGAGAAGAACACCTGGCCCACGGCCGAGGCGATCAGCGCCGGGCTCAGCAGGGAGAAGTCGGGCTTCAGGTAGAACTCGACGCCCTCCATGGCGTTGGGCAGCGTCAGAGCGCGGACCACCAGGAACAGCAGGATGACGATCAGCGCAGGCATCATGACCTTGTTGGCCTTCTCGATGCCGCCCTTGATGCCGCCGCAGACGATGACGATGGTCAGGACCATGAACACGACGGTGCCGATCAGCGGGCCGCCCACGGAGCCGGTGAAGTTGCTGAAGAAGGCGCCGACGCTGGCCGGGTCGATGTTGGCCAGGGTGAAGAACGACTGCACGATGTAGTACAGCATCCAGCCGCCGAACACGGCGTAGTACGACAGGGCCAGCATACAGCAGAACAGGCCCAGGTAGCCCATCCAGGCAAACTTCTTGCTGATCTTCTTGTAGCTGTCCACGGCGTTGGCCTTGCCGTTTCGGCCGATCAGGAAGTCGCACATGAGCATGCCGACGCCGACCACCAGCATGACGATGATATACACCAGCAGGAAGGTCGCGCCGCCGTACGTGCCCGTCAGCCACGGGAACTTCATGATGTTGCCCATGCCGACGGCGGAGCCGGCCGTGGCCAGGATGAAGCCCAGGCGGCCGCCCCACTGTTCGCGCTTCGGCTTGCCGCCTACGGTTTCCGGTGTTTTGGACATGAGAGATTCCTCCTTTTCTCCTGCGCCGCAGCAGCCGTCCGGCGGCGCGTTGACGAATGGATTCGCTCCGGCGGGGCGGCGCCCCGCCGGCGGACGACTACGGGTTTTACACCACCTCGTGGTACAGCTTCGTGTACTCCTCGTCGGTCAGGTCGCGCTTGAGGGAGATGGCCAGCGTCTTGACCTTGGCCAGCAGCGCCTTGACCTGCTCCTTGTCCTCGATGGCCGGGAGGCCCAGGCGCTCGTTGACCATGGCCACGTTGGCCGCGCCGGACTTCTTGCCGATGTAGATGTGGGGCGCGGGCTGGCCGGTCATGGTGTAATGGTACGGCATCATAATCAGGGGGTTGATGTCCTTGGACTTCTGCCAGTAGCCGGCGGGCAGGCCCGTCTCCCAGCCGAACAGCCGGTCGCCGACGACGGCCTTCGTGGGCGGCACGGGCTTGCCGGAGCGGGCGGCCACCTCGTGGGACAGGTCCAGCAGCTTGTCGGTGCGGACGCCGGTATCCTGGCCGTACAGGCAGAGCAGGCTCATGACCAGCGGCTCCAGCGGGCAGCTGCCGGCGCGCTCGCCGATGCCGTTGACGGTCACGTGGGCGCAGCAGGCGCCGGCCTTCAGGGCGGCGATGGTGGTGGCCACGGACAGGCCGAAGTCCTCGTGGAAGTGGGCCTCCACGGGCTTGCCCACCTTCTCGAGCAGCTGGCGGACCATGAAGGCCGCGCCCTCCGGGGAGAAGGCGCCGAAGGTGTCCACCAGGGCCACGGCGTCGAAGTGGCCGCCGGCGTCCTTGATGCCGTTGAGCAGCGTGCACAGGAAGTCCATGGACGCGCGGGAGGCGTCGGAGGGGAAGAACGTGACCTTCAGGCCCAGTTCATGGGCGTACTTGGTGGCCTCGGCCGCGGCCTTGACGGCCTTCTCCATGCCCCAGCGCATGCCGCCCTGGAGCATCTGCTCGCTGCCGGGCACCTCCACCAGGACGCCGTCCACGCCGCACTCCTTGGCCACGTCCATGTCGCTGAGGACGCCGCGGACGAAGCAGTAGATGTCGGCCTTGAGGCCCAGGGCGCAGATCTCCTTGACGGCCTCGCGGTCCTCGTCGGAGGTCATGGGCGTGCCGGCCTCGATGCGGTGGACGCCGGCGGCGTCCAGCTTCTTGGCGATGGCCACCTTGTCCTCCTTCGTAAAGACGATGCTCGGCTCCTGCTCGCCGTCGCGGAGCGTGGTGTCCAGAATCTCAATCCTGGCCGGGAACTGGTATTCCCCCGTGACCTCCGGCGCGTAGTCGGCGGGGCTGACCCACCACTTGCCTTCTTCTTTGAATCCCATAAAACGATTCCTCCTTCTTTATGATGACATCCGGAAAATTGGATTGGGGATCACACGTCTGCGGCCCGCAGCACGGCGCGGGCGTCCAGCACCTCCAGGCCGCGGCCGTAGACGCGGCACGGGTTCAGGTCCAGCTCCGCCAGCCGCGGGAAGGACGAGAGCAGGTCGCCCACGCGGCAGAGGAGATCGGCCGCCGCGTCCCGGTCCAGGGAGATGCCGCGGAAGCCCTCCAGGGCAGCGCCGCAGCGGAGGCTGCGCAGCTGCTCCGCCGCCTCGCCGGGGGCCAGGGGCGCCAGGCGGAAGGCCGTGTCCCGGAGGAGCTCGGCGTAGACGCCGCCCAGGCCGGCCATGACCAGCGGGCCCAGGGCCGGCGTCCGGACGCCGCCGACGATCAGCTCGAAGCCCTCCGGGGCCATGGGCTGGACGGTCAGCAGCGCGTCGGGGTCCAGCCGCCGCAGGGCCGGGAGCATCTCCCGGAAGGCGGCGCGGACTTCTTCGGCCGTCCGCAGGTTCAGGCGGACGCCGCCCACGTCGGTCTTGTGGGTCAGGCGGGCCGAGTGGAGCTTCAGGCAGACCGGGTAGCCGCAGCGGTCGGCCGCGGCGGCGGCCGCGTCCTCGTCGGCGGCCAGCGCCGGCACGGCCAGGGCCACGCCGGCGGCCTGCAGCAGCCGGCGGGCGTCCCGCTCGGGCAGGGTGACGTCGCCGGGGAATTCGTCCAGCACGGCCTGCACCGCCGCCCGCTGACCGCCGGTCAGCACCGGCTGCGGCCGGCGCGCCGGGCGGCGCAGCACCTGGCCGCGGCGGACGATGGCCGTCACGGCGTCGGCCGCGTCCCGGGGCTCCCAGTAGCAGGGGATGCCGAAGCGCTCGGGCCGGCGGTCGTACCGGTAGAAGTCGTCGATGTTCGACAGCAGGCACGCCACGGCCGGGCGGCCGGCGCGGCAGGCGGCGTCGATGAGCTCCTGCTCCGGCAGCTGCAGGTGGCGGTTCATGGAGAAGAAGCCCAGCAGCACGTCGTACTCACCGGAGCCCAGCAGGGCGCCGGCGGCGACGCCGTAGTTCCGGGGGGAGAGGCCGTTGGACGAGATGTCCGCCGGGTTTTTCAGGCCCATGGCCACGCCGGCCCGCTCGTCGATGGACGCCTGCAGCGCCGGGGTGGGCTGCGGCAGGTCCACGCCGGCGGCCTCCAGGGCGTCGGCGGCCAGGATGGAGGGGCCGGCGGTGTTGGAGAGCAGGACGGCCCGGGTGCCCTCCGCCGGCCGGGAGAGGGACAGGGCCTTGAGCATCACGGCGCACTGGCGGCAGCCGTCGGCCTCCTGCAGGCCCAGCTGGCCGAACACGCCGCTCAGGACCTCCGGGGACTGCACCAGCGTGCCCGTGTGGGAGGCGGCGGCCCGCATGCCGACGCTGCCCTTGCCGTCCCGCAGCAGCACCACGGGCTTCGTCCGGTTGACGGCCGCGGCCAGCTCCAGGAAGCCGGGCATGTCCCGCAGGCCCTCGAAGCAGACGGCGATGACGCGGGTCTCCTCGTCGTCGGCGAAGAATCGCAGGAAGTCGTTGGCCGTCAGCACGGCCTCGTTGCCGACGCCGACCCACTTGGCCACGCCGCAGCGGTAGTCCCGCAGGGCGGCCAGCAGGGCCATGCCCACGCCGCCGGACTGGCTGATGACCGACACGCCGCCCCGGCGGAACTCGTCGGGCAGGAACGTGCCGTTGAAGCCGGCGGCCGTGCTGAGGAAGCCCAGGGTGTTGGGCCCCAGCAGGCGCGTGCCGGAGCCGCGGCAGACGGCCTGGAGCTCGGCCTCCAGGGCCGCGCCCCGGGCGTCGGCCTCCTTGAAGCCGGCGGAGACGACGACGACGTTGGGGATGCCGGCGGCGACGCACTGGCGCAGGGCGGGCAGGACGCCGTCCCGGCCCACGGCGATGAACGCGTGGCTCACCGGCCCCGGCAGCTCCGCCACCGAGCGGAAGCACGGCCCGCCCCACATGGTGGCGTGCTTCGGATTGACGCAGCAGACCGGCCCGCGGAAGCCGGCGGTGATGCTGCGCCAGAGGCCGCTGCCGATCCTGCCCGGCGCCTCGGAGGCGCCGACGATGGCCACGGCCGTGGGCGAGAAGAACGATGCGGGCACCCGGTTCGCTTCCATCTGCCGAAATCCTCCTTGCAAACCGAATCGTTGCCCTTACTATACTATCATTCTCATAACCTTGTCAATTGCTTATTCATGGATTTATGAAAAATTCTGCAAAGCGCCGGCGGCACTTTGCAGAAAGCCTTCTGGATACGGCGGTAAAATTCGATACAGATTCGGTGAAACGCCGTATAAAAAAGATAGATCATATAAAATTGAACGTTTGATATTGAAAATCCGGATGCGGGTGCGGCGGACTGAATTTTGCAAAACTTTATAAATTGAATTGACAAATTTTCGAGAGAATACTATACTGTCCCCAGAAAGCCCGCGAAGTACGTCCAGGAAAGGAAGGAAACTGCATGCAGTACCAATATTCGGATCGAATCAAGAACGTCAGGCCGTCCGCCATCCGCGAGATCCTCAAGTACGCCGCCGCCCATCCGGGCGTCATCGCCCTGTCCACCGGCAGCCCGTCCGACGAGTGCGTCCCCGTGGAGGAGATCCACGCCATCTCGGAGCGGATCTTCCGGGAGATGCCCCTGGCCGGCCTGCAGTACAGCATGACCGAGGGCTACCCGGCCCTGCGGGAGACGACGAAGCAGCGCCTGAAGGACGTGTTCGGCATCGGCCGCGACTTCGACGACGTCATCATCACCACCGGCGGCCAGCAGGGCCTGGCCCTGGCGCCCAACGTCCTGTGCAACCCCGGCGACACGGTCATCGTCGAGGCGCCCACCTTCGTCAGCGGCATCAACGCCATGCGCATCCACGGCGCCAACGTGGTGGGCATCGAGATGGACGACGAGGGCATGGACCTGGCCAAGCTGGAGAAGGCCATGGAGACGGAGCCCAACGTCAAGCTGCTCTACGTGATCCCCACCTTCCAGAACCCCAGCGGCAAGACCATGAGCCTGGCCCGCCGGAAGGCCATCTACGAGCTGTGCCGCAAGCACCAGGTCGTCATTCTGGAGGACAACCCGTACGGCGAGCTGCGCTTCCGCGGCGAGGACATCCCCACGTTCAAGTCCATGGACGACGAGGGCCTCGTCATCTACAACGGCTCCTACTCCAAGATCCTCTCGGCCGGCATGCGCATCGGCTTCGTCATGGCCGAGAAGGAGCTGCTCCAGCGGCTGACCGTGGCCAAGCAGTTCAGCGACTGCCACACGAACATCTTCTTCCAGATCGTCACCGACCTGTGGCTCAGGACGGCCGACGTGGACGCCCACATCGCCAGGATCCGCAAGGTCTACCGGGAGCGGTGCGACTTCATGCTCCGGCTGCTGGAGCAGCACGTGGACCGGCGCGTCACCTGGACGCACCCCGACGGCGGCCTCTTCCTGTGGTGCACGCTGCCCGAGGGCTGCGACTCCCAGGCCCTCAGCGAGATCGCCCTGGAGAAGGGCGTGGCCTTCGTCCCCGGCCGCGACTTCATGGTGGACAGCGACGCCCCGTGCCGCGACTTCCGCCTGAACTTCTCCACGCCGTCGTACGAGAACATGGAGGAGGGCGTCCGCCGCCTCGGCGCCGCCATCGACGAATATCTGGCCGGGCGCTGAGCCGGCCCCGGAGGTAGTTTGTGCTATGCTGAGACCGATCATCAATCCCGCCAGGGGCAGGCTGCGGGTCCTGGGCTACTGCTCCGGCTCCGGCAACACGCTCTGGAAGGCGTACGAGCTCCAGAAGGAGATGGAGCAGACGGCCGAGGGCTGCCCCTTTGAAATCGTCGGCATCTTCGCCGACAACCCCGAGTCCAAGGCCGTGGCCACGGCGAAGCAGCTGGGCCTGCCCTGGGCCGCCATCGACATCCGCGACTACTACGCAAAGCTGGGCAGGCCCCTGAAGGACCGGGACGTCCGCGCCCGGTTCGACGCCGAGGCCATGGCCCTGGTGGAGCCGTTCCACGCCGACATGATCCTGCTGGCCGGCTACGTCTGGGCCACCACCGACGTGGTGCTGGACAACTACCTGGTCGTCAACGTCCACCCGGCGGACCTGGCCGTCACCGACGGGAATGGCCGCCGCCTGCTGGCCGGCGCCAACGGCATCAAGTCGGCTTTCGACCGGAATATGGACTATCTGCGGGCCAGCTCCCACCTGGCCACCAAGGAGCTGGACGCCGGCCCGCTGCTGGTCCGCTCCCCCAAGGTCCCGGTGGACTATACGCTCCACCCCGACTACGAGACGCGCTTCCGCCACTACCTGAAGCTCGTCAACGAGCAGAACCGGCTGGTGGGCGCCCGCACCGTCCTGGAGCTGGCCCTGGGCAACTTCGCCGTGGACGACGCCAACCGCCTCCACTACAAGGGCCGCCCCATGCCCCAGGGCCTGACCATCGAGGACTGGGACGAGAACCGCCCCGTCTACACCCGCGACCGCGCCAAGCTGCTGCGGCCGCAGTCCATCGCCGTCATCGGCGCGTCCGACCATCCGGGCATCGGCAACGCCATCGTCCGGAACCTGAAGAACATCGGCTACCCCGGCAAAGTCTGGGCCGTCAACCGCAAGGGCGTGGACGTGCTGGGCTGCCCCGGCTGCACCTCCGTGCTGGACATCCCCGAGCCGGTGGACATGGCCGTGCTGTCCATCCCCTCCGGCGGGGCCCTGGCCGCCGCCGAGGAGTGCGGCCGCAAGGGCGTGGCGGCGCTCGTCTGCGTCACGGCCGGCTTCCGGGAGATCGGCGGCGAGGGCGTGGAGCGGGAGCAGAAGCTCCTGGACATCGTGGACAGGTACAACATGTCCATGATCGGCCCCAACTGCATGGGCATCGCCAACACGGCCGACGACGTCCGCCTGGCCACCACCATCATCTCCAACACGCCGCCCAGGGGCCACGTGGCGTTCCTGACCCAGTCGGGCGCCCTGGGCGCCAGCCTCATCGACTTCGCCGGCGAGCTGGACGTGGGCTTCTCGGTGGTGGCGTCCCTGGGCAACATGGCCGACGTGAACCCCTGCGACCTGCTGCCGCTGCTGGAGGCCGATGAGAACACCCGGCTCGTCTGCATGTATATGGAGACGATCCCGGAGCCGTACCGCTTCGAGCGGGTCATGGCGAAGATGACGAAGCCGGTCATCATGGTCAAGTCCGGCCGCACCGCCGCCGGCGCCGCCGCCGCCAGCTCCCACACCGGCAGCCTGGCCGGCAACGACGCCGTGGCCGACGCGCTGCTGAAGAAGTGCGGCGTCATTCGCGCCGAGAACCTGGAGGACGCCTTCCTGCTGGCCTCCAGCATGACGAAGATGCCGCGCATCCGCGGCAACCGCGTGGGCATCATCTCCAACGCCGGCGGCCTGGGCACCCTGACCACCGACGCGCTGGTGCAGTACGGCTTCACCCTGCCGGAGCTGGACCAGCCCGACCGGGAGAAGCTGGCGGCCCAGCTGCTGCCCGAGGCGTCCACCCACAACCCGCTGGACCTGGTGGCCCCGGCCCCGCCGGCGCACTACGCCGTCGCCGCCCGGGCCATGATCGACAGCGGCAAGTACGACGCGCTGATCATCGACTGCGTCCCGCCGGCCACCGTGGACACCGGCGAGGTGGGCCGCGCCATGGCCGACGTGGTCAAATCCTCCGGCATCCCCACGTTCTCGTGCTTCTTCGGCCCCACCCTGGGCGCCGGCGGCCGGCAGGCCATGCGCGAGCACGGGATCCCCACGTTCTCCTTCCCGGACCAGATGGTCCGCACCATGCACTACATGGTGGAGCCGCAGCCGTACGAGGCCACCGCGTGCGACTGCCGCGTGTCCATGGCCGCCCGGGCGGAGGCCAAAGCCATCGTGGAGCAGTCGGCCCCCGGCGCGTATCTGACGCCGGAGCGCTGCTTCCGCCTGCTGGAGCTGTACGGCGTGCCCGTGGCGGCCAGCGCGTACCTGCCCGCCGGCGGCGACGCGGCGGCGCTGGACATCGCCTACCCGGCCGTGGCCAAGGTGGACCACCCCGACATCGTCCACAAGTCCGACGTGGGCGGCGTCCGCCTGAACATCGCCGGCGCCGCCGAGCTGCAGGCCCTGCTGGCGGAGTGGGAGCGGAAGTTCCCCGGCCTGCGCGGCATCCAGGTGCAGCAGCAGGTCTCCGGCAGCCTGGAGATGATCGTCGGCGCCACCCTGGACCCGGCCCTGGGCCACGCCATCCTCACCGGCCTGGGCGGCACCCTGGTGGAGCTGTTCCACGACGTGGCCTTCGGCCACGTACCCCTGGCGGCCACCGACCCGGACCGGATGCTCCGGAGCCTCCGCTGCCTGCCGCTGCTGACGGGCTACCGCGGCAGCCGGCCGGCCGACGTGGCCCGGCTGCGGGAGATCCTGCTGCGGGTCAACCGGCTGCTGCTGGACTTCCCGGCCATCTGCGAGATGGACATCAACCCCCTGATCTTCGACGAGCACCGCGGCGCCTTCTTCGCCGTGGACGCGCGGATCCGCCTGTCGTAACGAAAGCCCCCGCCGCGGCACACCGCAGCGGGGGCTTTCTCCGCCTCCCCCGGGCCGGTGCTGACCTCCGGCGTTCGCGGAGATCCTTCCGCCGCAGCGGGCATGGCCGGCAGCGCATGCCGCCCCGGGCACACAGGCCCCGGGACCGCCGTTCCCGCCTTCCCTGCCGCCGCAGAGGGATTTGGCCGCAGCGGACGCTGCCCGGCCGCATCAGCCCCTCCGCCGCAGGCCGGGCGCCGGCAGAGGCATTTCTCCGGCACCGCCGGAGGCCGCATCGGGCCATCGGCCCCGGACGAGTCCCGCACCGCCCGCCGCCCGTGGAAATCTGCTGGAAATGTTCAGCAGCCTCGCCGGGCGGCTTCGTTTATGGCAATCACCGTTTTCGTCTGCCGGGCAGGGGGTATTGAAAACTCTGTGGAAAACCATCGGCAGGCGGTACGGCATCCGGCATGGTATGTGGAAAAATTTGTGGATAATCTTCGCCAAGCTGTGGATAACTTCCCAGTAGTTGTGGATAAGTCTGTGCAAAACCCTGTGGATAATCCTCAAATCCACGGACTGCTCCCGTAGGACGGTTTCGTGCTGGTGCTGCTGCTGGGATTGGGCTGCGGTTTCCGGTTGGGGCTGCCGTTGGTGCTGCCGTTGGTGTTGCCGTTGGAGTTGTAGTTGGTTCGTCCGGGTGCACCCGCGTCATCGGACGATCCGCGGCACACGTCTCCCCTGCCGCCGGCTGCCTGGTCTCCGCCGGTTCCGCCGCAGCTTCTTCGGAATTCTCCCCGGTATCCAGGCATTCCTGCCAGGTTTCATAGTCTGCCGGTTCGATTCCCTCCCGCCGGGCCACGCGGCAGTAGACGGCGTACCGGCTCTTCCGGCAGCGCTCGTCGTACGCCCTGCGGTCGCGGTCCATCTGCCGCCGCAGAAAGACCCAGAGCATCCGGCACGTGGGATCCAGCTCCGGCTCCTCGCCGTCGGCCCCGTAGCGGAGCATCGCCTCCAGCAGCCGTCCCTTCTGCTCCCAGTTCAGCTCCTCCATGGCCTGCAGCAGATCGAAATACACCATCATCCCCGGTCGTTTTGCCATCGTCGCTCCCTCCTTTCCTATAGTTTACATCATTAAACGTCCGCTGTCAAGCAAAAACGTTTTATTCCATAAACAAATCCCCGGCCCGGTGAGGGGTCGGGGACGGGAACGGCCGGGGAGCGTGCTACGCGCCCAGCAGCACGTCCAGCAGCATCATGGCCGTGAAGCCCAGCAGGACGCTGACGGTGCCGGCGTGGGAGTGCTCGCCCAGATGGGCCTCGGGGATCAGCTCCTCCACCACCACGTACAGCATGGCGCCGGCGGCGAAGGACAGCACCCACGGCATCACGGGCGTCAGGGCGCCGGCCACCAGGACGGTCAGCAGGCCGAACACCGGCTCCACGACGCCGGACAGCGCGCCGCAGACGAAGGCCTTGCCGCTGCGCACGCCCTGGGACTTGAGGGGCAGGGAGACGGCGGCGCCCTCGGGGAAGTTCTGGAGGCCCATGCCCAGGGCCAGGGCCACGGCGGCGGCCAGGGAACCGGCGGCGGGATCCTGGGCGGCCACGGCGAAGGACAGGCCCACGGCCATGCCCTCGGGGATGTTGTGGAGGGTGACAGCCAGGACGACCATGGTGGTGCGCCGCCAGTGGGCGGGTAGGCCCTCGGCCTCGTCGCTGCCGATGTGGAGATGGGGCAGCAGCCGGTCCAGGAGCATCAGGAAGGCGCAGCCCAGCAGGAAGCCGCCGCCGATGGCGAGGCCGACGCTCTGCCCCTGTTCCTCCGCCATCTCCATGGCCGGCAGCAGCAGGGAGAACACCGACGCGGCCACCATGACGCCGGCGGCGAAGCCGAGAAAGACCTTCTGGGTGACGCCGGACATCTCCCGGCGGAAGAGAAAGACCATGGCCGCGCCCAGGATGGTGGCCAGGCAGGTAAAACCGGTGCCCAGGGCGGCGTAGAGCAGCTCCCGCTCCAGCATGGGCAGCACCTCCTTCGTTCTGGGTACAGGATACCAGAAAGGCGGTTCGGAATCAAGAGGGAACGGCGGCCGCGCCCGCAGGGGTATGGCGCCGTCAGGCTGCGGCCGGGAGTTTCCGTCGGAAAGCCGGGCAGAGCCCCGCGGCGTGTCATGCCTCCCTCGTGTAAAAGGAACTTTTGGGGGCGCGGCGGAGGCTCGCATGCATTCCGCGCGCCGGGGGCGGCGGAACGCCTCCTGGCATTCTGAGGCCCGGCACGGGCCGGAGAAGCCGCGCTGCAGGAGACAGGAATCCCCCGGCGGGGTACGCCGGGGGTACTGCCCCTATGTCAATGCCGCGGCCAGGGCCTGCAGGTGGGCCGGCGTCGTGCCGCAGCAGCCGCCCAGGAGCGTCGCGCCGGCGGCCCGCAGGCGGACCATGGCCGCCGCAAAGTCCTCCGGGGACAGGGAGTAGACGGCCGTGCCGTCCTCGCCGATCACCGGCAGGCCGGCGTTGGGCTTGGCCAGAATGGGCACGTCCACCCGCTCCCGCAGGTGGCGCACCACCGACTCCAGCTGCTCCGGCCCGGAGGAGCAGTTGATGCCCACGGCCGCAGCCCCCATGGCGGCCGCCGCAGCGGCCGCGTCGTAGACGCTCCCGCCGAACGGCAGGCTGCCGTCGGCCTCCACGGTCCACGAGACCGTCACCGGCAGGCCGCTGACCGACGACGCCGCGTCCAGGATGGCCAGGGCCTCCTCCTCGGTCAGCAGCGTCTCGGCGGCCACGTAGTCGACGCCGGCGGCCTCCAGCAGCCGGACGGTGTCGCTGTAGCACGCCACCAGCGCCTCATACGAAAGCGGCCCCAGGGGCGCCATGCGCCCGGTGGTGCTCACGTCGCCGGCCACCAGCACGTCCGGCCCCACGGCCTGACGGCTCAGGGCCACCAGGGCCGGGATCATGGCGGCCAGGTCGGCCTCCGGCTGGCTGACCGGGTTGGCCTGGAACGTGGGGGCCATGACGGCCCGGCAGCCGGCGGCGGCGTACTGCCGCTGCAGCGCCGTCAGCACGTCCGGGTGCGCCAGCACCCACGCCTCGGTGGACACGCCCCGGGGCATCCCGGCGGCCATGAGGTTGGAGCCGGTGGCCCCGTCCAGCAGCAGCGGCCCATGGGCCAGCAGGGTGGAAAAATCGGATTTCGTCATATGTGCTCCTTTCCGGCGGTGTGTGGCGGATGCGGGGACTCGGCGGTGCGGTTTGGCGGGAAGCCCGGCGGAAGCTTTCGGCTGGTCATGCCTCCGGCGGGCCCCTTTTCACCGGGGAAAAGGGGCGAAAACCCGCCGGGGGCCTCGGCCCCCGGACCCCGGGGAGCAGGCGGCCGTGCGGCTCAGGTGAGCCGGCATAGACGCAGGTTGTTACCGCCTCGGCGAGTTTTTGCGTGGCTGCCGGTGCGTACCACGCATCATGCGGCCGCGGGAATTCGGTAGTAGTTGCCGCAGAAGGTATGCAGAAAATGGCCGCACCAACTGCGTGCGTCGTTTGGCAGCCCGCGGTCAATGCAGCCGGGTACTTGGAGTGGTCGTATCGGCCCCCGGCAAGTGGGATGGCTGCAAGCCCTTTGGCGGGGCGGTTTGCCGGGAAGCCGGGCGGAAGCTTTCGGCTGGTCACGCCTCCGGCGGGTGACTTTCCACCGGAGGAAAGTCACCAAAGTCCGCCGGGGTTTGCGAACCCCGGACCCCATAAGCCCGCG
>CAJFNY010000129.1 GCA_904395865.1 uncultured Oscillospiraceae bacterium | reverse complement strand
CCCTGTCATTCTGAGGCCCGGTACGGGCCGAAGAATCCGTACCTTAACGGGAGAGGCGGATTCTTCGCTTTGCTCAGAATGACAAGGAGGGGCTAAGTATCCGGCTGCGTTGACCGCGGGCCGTCAAACGACGCACGCACCCGGTGCGGCCATTCGTCTGCATTCCTTCTGCGGCAGCTGCCATCGAATTCCCGCGGCCGCATGATGCGTGCTGCACACCGGCAGCTACGCAAAAACTTGCCGAGACGGCAGCAGCTTACACCCTTGCCGGCCCACCTGTGCCGCACGGCCGCAGGACCTATGGGGTCCGGGGCCGAAGCCCCGGCGGGTTTTCGCCCCTTTTCCCCGGTGAAAAGGGGCCCGCCGGAGGCATGACAAGCCGAAGGGCTCCGCCGGGTTTTCCGGCAGAAGCAACAGGCCGCATCCGTAAGGCTCCGGCCGCCTGCGGCGAAGGCTCCACCCGCTCCCTTCTCCCCGCCCCTCGGCCTAAGTGCCGCTATGCCGCGGTTGGCCTCGGGATGCGCCTGCGGGGGCAATCGCTCCGGCGGCGGCCGACGCGGCGGCCCCGGCCCTGGAGGCCCTGGGCTACGAGTACCTGGGCGAGTTCGGCATCCCCGGGCGGCGGTATCTCCGCAAGGGCGGCGACGAGCGCACCCACCAGGTGCACATCTTCGCCGCGTCCGACACGGCCAACATCCGCCGCCATCTGGCCGTCCGGGACTACCTGCGGGCGCACCCGGCGGCCCGGGACGCCTACGCGGCCCTGAAGCGCCGCCTGGCCGCCGCCCACCCGTGGGACATCGAAGCCTACTGCGACGGCAAGGACGCATTCGTCCGCGCCCTGGAGGCCGAGGCCCTGGCGGCGGCCGGCCCCTTGCGGGACGGGGACGCCGTGTGGTATACTGGGGATACCTGAGAAACAAGGAGCCCCGTTCATGGAAAAGACCGTCTTTCGCTTCTACTCCGCCGGCGCGTTCCGGGCCAACGCCGCCGACCTGGACGCCCGCTCCGCGGCGGGCTGGAACCTGAAAAAGCCCGGCTGCTGCCGGTACACCTTCGAGCGGAGCGACGTCCGCTTCCGCTACGGCCTCGACTACTGCCCCGGCAGCTTCGGCGAGGAGGAGCGCGACCGGCGGAAGCAGGCGTACGCCGCCGCCGGCTGGGAGCCGGCGGGCACGACGCTGACCGGCTGGGACTTCTACCGCCGCCCCGTCACCGCCGACGACGACGGCGCGCCGCTGCCCGTCCCCTACACGCCGGAGCAGGAGGGCGTCCTGGCCTCGGTGGGCCGCTGGTTCTGGCTCCGGGCGGCCGTGGTGGCGGCGGGGATTCCGCCGGCGGCGGTGGCCGTCGTCCGCCAGCAGAGCATGGCGATCCTGGCCCTCGTCTACGGCGCGGCCATCCTCGGCTGCTGCCTCCGCCTGCAGCAGCTCCACAACCGCCTCCGGTAGCCGCCCCGTCCGGCAGCGCGCAGAAAGGCCCACGCGGGCGTCCGGCTGAGCCGGGCGCCCGCGTGGGCTTCGTGCGGCGTGGAGGCGGCGGTCACATCCGCTCGCCCACCACGGCGACCTTCAGGAGGTTCGTGCTGCCGGGCGTGTCCAGCGGGACGCCGGCGGCGATGACGACCAGGTCCCCGTCGGCCACGGCGTCGATCTGCTTGGCGCAGTCCACGGCGTGGAGCAGCAGGTCCTCGGTGCTCTGCTGGTAGCGGGCCATGACCGGGTACACGCCCCAGCACATGCCCAGCTGGTGGTACGTCTTGCGCACATGGGTGGCGGCCACGATGGGCTGCACCGGGCGGAACTTGCTCATGCGCCGGGCCGTGTGGCCGTACTTCGTCAGGGCGACGATGGCCTTGGCGCGGATGTCCCGGGCCATGGTGCACGCGGCGTCGCAGACGGCGTTGGTGTTGTCCTCCAGCTCCGTGTCGTAGCGGATGTTCCGGTACGCCTGCATCTCGAAGGCGTCCTTCTCGGCCTGCTCGGCGATGCGGGACATGACCCGCACGGCCTCCACCGGGAACTTGCCCGCCGCCGTCTCGCCGGAGAGCATGACGGCGCTGGTGCCGTCGAACACGGCGTTGGCCACGTCGGTGATCTCGGCGCGGGTGGGGTGGGCGTGGACGATCATCGAGTCGAGCATCTGGGTGGCCGTGATGACGACCTTGCCGGCCTGGTGGCAGCGGCGGATGAACCGCTTCTGCAGGCCCGGCAGCCGCTCGTACTCGATCTCCACGCCCATGTCGCCCCGGGCGACCATGATGCCGTCGGCCACGCGGAGGATCTCGCTGAAGTTCTCGACGCCCTCGATGTTCTCGATCTTGGCGATGATGCGGATGCTGTGGCCGCCGTTGTAGTCCAGGAACTTCCGCAGGGCCACCACGTCGTCGCGGCTGCGGGTGAAGGAGGCGGCCACGTAGTCCACGTCCTGCTCGATGCCGAACAGCAGGTCCGACTGGTCCTGCTCGCTCAGGTACGGCAGGGACAGGCGGGAGTGGGGGATGTTGATGGACTTGCGGTCCCGGACGATGCCGCCGTGGACGACGCGGCAGCAGATGGCCGTCTCGGTGCACGACTCGGCCACCAGCTCCAGCTTGCCGTCGTCGATGAGGATGCGCTCGCCGCCGTGGAGCTCCCTGGGCAGGTCGCGGTACGTGATGGAGGCCCGCTCGCCGTCGCCGGGGACGTCCTCGGTGGTCAGCGTGAACGGCGCGCCGTCCTCCAGGACGGCGCTGCCGCCCTCGAAGGTCTTCAAGCGGATCTCAGGGCCCTTGGTGTCCAGCATGATGGCCAGCGGCACGCCCAGCCGCTCCCGCACGGCCTTGACCATGGCGATGCGCTCGCCGTGCTCGTCGTGGCTGCCGTGGGAGAAGTTCAGCCGGGCCACGTTCATCCCGGCGCGCACCATGTGCTCCAGGGTCCCCTCGTCGTGGCAGGCCGGGCCGAGGGTGCAGATGATTTTCGTCTTTCGCATAGCTTCGTCCTTTCCTTGCGGCCGGGATTCTGCCCGGCCATGTCCCCTTTTGCTGCCGGCGCCTCCGGGAGGCGCCGGATCACAACACCGGCACTCTGCCGGCGGTTTGCCGATTCAGTCGCCCTCCACCATCCGGTAGCCGACGCCCATCTCGGTGAAGATGTACTTGGGCTCGCCGGGGTTGGCCTCGATCTTCCGGCGGATGTTGGCCATGTTGACCCGGAGGATCTGGTTGTCGCTGCTGCCGTTGGGGCCCCAGACGGTCCGGAGCAGCATGTCGTACGTCAGCACCCGGCCGGCGTGGCGCGCCAGCAGCGCGACGATCCGGAACTCGTTCTGGGTCAGATGGGCGTCCTCGCCGCGGATGTAGGCGCGGCGCTTGTCGAAGTCCACCGTCAGCTCCCCGGCGGTGAAGCGTCCCGTCTGGGCGACGGTGGCGTCGATGGTGACGCTGCGGGCGTGGCGCAGGGCCGTGCGCACCCGGGCCAGCAGCTCGCTGGTGCCGAAGGGCTTCGTCACGTAGTCGTCGGCGCCCAGGTCCAGGGCCTCCACCTTGTCGTACTCCTGACTGCGGGCCGAGACGACGATGATCGGGATCTGGCTCCACTGGCGGATGCCGCGGATGACCTCCTTGCCGTCCATGTCCGGCAGGCCCAGGTCCAGCAGGATCACGTCCGGACAGTGGGACGAGGCCAGCATCAGGCCGCCGGCACCGTTGCTGGCGCGGAGGACGGTGAAGCTGTTGGAGGCCAGGATGGTGCTCATGAAGCTGGCGATGTTCGGCTCGTCCTCGATGATCAGGATCTTCGGTTTTACGGTCATGACGGATTCTCCTCCAGGGGAAGCGTGAACTCCACGGCGGCGCCGCCGCCGGAGCGGTTCCGGGCGGACATGCGGCCGCTGTGGGCGCGGATGATGGTGTTGCAGACGGTCAGCCCGATGCCGAGGCTGCGGCGGCGGTCGCCCTGCTCCTCGCGGCCGATGGGCTTCTCGAACAGCCGCGGCAGCAGCTGCGGGTCGATGCCGCAGCCGTCGTCCAGGACGGCGAACACGGCCTCGCCGCCGCGGCGGGTGACGGTCAGCTGGATCTCCGTGGCGCCGGCGGCGTGGAGCACGGCGTTCTCCAGCAGGTTCAGCAGCACCTGCTCGATGAGCATCGCGTCCATGGGCACCAGCAGCAGCTCGTCCGGCACGCGGACGCGGACGGCCTGCTCCGGGAAGCGCTTCTGCAGCTGCACCACCGCCGCCGAGACGACCTCCTCGGCCGCCTCGGGCTGCTTGTAAAGCCGGACGGGCCGGCCGCCGTCGTCCACCCGGGTGACGGACAGCAGGTTCTCCACCATCCGGATCAGCCACTGGGCCTCGCTGCCGATCTCCCGGGCCAGCCGGCGGCACGCCTCCGGCGGCAGCTCCGTGTCGGCGATGGCCGAGCTGGCGCCCAGGATGCCCGTCAGCGGCGTGCGCAGGTCGTGGGACACGGCCCGCAGCAGGTTGCCGCGGGTCTTTTCCCGCTCGGCCTCGATGCGCAGCCGGCTCTGGCGCTTGATCTGCGTCGTCATGGCGCTGGTGACGACCGAGACGACGAGCATGCACACGATCGTCAGCGGATAGCCGGAGATGGTGAAGTTGAACTCGAAGTACGGGAACGTAAAGAGGAAGTTCACCGCCAGCACGCTCAGCAGCGACGCGGCGATGCCGCAGACGTACCCGTCGGTGAAGCGGGAGATCAGGAACACCGCCAAAAGGAACAGCTCCGAGGCGTATTCGCCGTCGCTGTCGGACTGGCGCAGCAGCAGGCAGACGGCCGTGCAGCCCGCGAAAATGCCGGCGGAGACGCCTGCGTCGCGCCACGTCACCCGCAGGCGGCCGGAGCGTTCGCTGCGCAGCTTGTCTTTCATCGGAACTCACCCCACTTTACAGTATAGCAGGTGCAGGCGCAAAAATACAGAGAAACTGTCAAAAAAAACGCTCCGCCCGCAGGATCCGGCGGACGGGGCGCAGGAACGGCCGCCCCGCGGCGCGTGCCGAAGCGCGGCGGCGCCGACATTCCGGACGTTAAGATCCCGTTAAGAAACCGGGGACGCCGTAAAGGAACTGACAATTTCGCCGAGAACCCTTGCCAAATCGCGCAAAAGCTGGTATCCTATTGCAAGATGATGATTTTATACTGGGGAGGAATCGAGAAGTGGAGGTCCTGTACGAAAATCTCTACAATCTTCAGTGGCAGCAGGTGGTCATGTGGGCCATCGGCGCGCTGCTGATCTACCTGGCCATCGCCAAGAAGATGGAGCCGACGTTGCTGCTGCCCATGGGCTTCGGCGCGATCCTGGTGAACCTGCCCATGTCCGGCGCCGTGACCCAGGGGCTGGAAGAGGGCGCCATCGACATCCTGTTCAACGCCGGCATCGCCAACGAGCTGTTCCCGCTGCTGCTGTTCATCGGCATCGGCGCGATGATCGACTTCGGCCCGGTGCTGTCCAACCCGAAGCTGATGCTCTTCGGCGCGGCCGCCCAGTTCGGCATCTTCTTCACGCTGAGCCTGGCGTCGCTGCTGGGCTTTGAGATGAAGGACGCGGCGTCCATCGCCATCATCGGCGCGGCCGACGGTCCCACGTCCATCTTCGTGGCCAACTACCTGCAGTCCAACTATATCGGCGCCATCATCGTGGCGGCCTACTCCTACATGGCCCTGGTGCCCATCGTGCAGCCGCCGGTCATCCGGATGATCACCACGAAGAAGGAGCGCCGCATCCGCATGAGCTACCAGGCGGCCAACGTCACGAAGCTCACGCGCATCATCTTCCCGGTGTTCGTCACGGTCATCACCGGCCTGGTGGCCCCGCGGGCCGTGGCCCTGGTGGGCTTCCTGATGTTCGGCAACCTGATCCGCGAGTGCGGCGTGCTGGACAGCCTGTCCGAGACGGCGCAGAACGCCCTGGCCAACCTGGTCACGCTGCTGCTGGGCCTGACGGTGGCGGCCCGCATGCAGGCCGACGCCTTCCTGAACACCCAGACGCTGCTGATCCTCTGCCTGGGCCTGGTGGCGTTCATCTTCGACACCGTCGGCGGCGTCCTGTTCGCCAAGATCCTGAACCTGTTCTCCCGGAAGAAGATCAATCCGATGATCGGCGCCGCCGGCATCTCGGCCTTCCCCATGTCCGCCCGCGTCATCAACCGCATGGGCCTGGAGGAGGACAACCAGAACTTCCTGCTGATGCACGCCGTGGGCGCCAACGTCTCCGGCCAGGTGGCCTCGGTCATCGCCGGCGGCCTGATCCTGAGCTTTATGGCCTGATCCTGAGTATTTATGGGGTGATATGATGGAACTGAACGTAGAACAGTTTATGGAGACCCTGCCCATCATGGGCATTGGAATGCTGAGCATCTTTGCCGTCACCATCGTGCTGATCCTGGGCATCTGGGTCATGAACAAGGTCACCAACCGCAAGCACGGCGACGAGCAGTAACCTGCAACCGCTGCGGGCGCCCGGCGGAGGCCGGGGGCGTCAGACTGTCGAAAAACCGCTCCAGCCGAAGGATTCGGAGGGAGGGAAAGTGTGAAAGGGGACCGTCAGGGTCCCCTTTCGCGTTCAATCAAACCCGAAT
>CAJFNY010000128.1 GCA_904395865.1 uncultured Oscillospiraceae bacterium | reverse complement strand
CCGCCGCTCCAACAACTTCCCTATGAGGCCCTTAAACTACTGCTCTCCTTCCCAGCTCGCCGTCCAATATGTTTGACAAACCTACATATTCATGCAGTTTTTCGTCCGGGTCAGTGATCCCGGTCCACCAAACGGTTGGCCAGCTCGGTCAGGAAGTCCCGGTGCGCGAAGGGCGCCAGAGCTGCCACGGCTTTATCCGTCTCCTCCCGGACCATGCGGCCGCAGGCATCCATGCCGTAGAGCCGGACGAAGGTGCTCTTGTGGGCGTCCATCCCGGTGGCCTTTCCCAGCTTGGCCCGGTCGCCGATGACGTCCAGCATGTCGTCCCGGATCTGGAAGGCCAGGCCCAGGGCATCGGCGTACTGCGCTGCGGCGTCCATCCGCTCCCGGTCGCCGGCGGTGGAGACGCCCATGCAGCAGGCGGCCCGCAGCAGCGCGCCGGTTTTCATGGCCTGCAGAAGGCGGATCTGTCCGGCATCCAGCGCCTTATCCTCCCCCTCCAGGTCCAGTACCTGGCCGCCAACCATGCCGCGGACACCGGCACAGCCGGAGAGAATGGCCAGATTCCGGACGACCGTCTCCGCCGGCGCGTCGGCCGCGGCCACCGTCTCAAAGGCGGCCGTCAGCAGGCCGTCGCCGGCCAGCACCGCCATGGCTTCGCCGAACACCTTGTGGTTCGTCGGCTTCCCGCGGCGGTAGTCATCGTTGTCCATGCACGGCAGGTCGTCATGGATCAGGCTGTACGTGTGGATCATCTCCAGGGCACAGCCGAACGGCAGCGCCTGCTGCCAGTCGCCGCCGGCAGCCCGGCAGAACTCCATCGTCAGCACCGGCCGCAGCCGCTTGCCGCCGGCCAGCAGGCTGTACCGCATGGCCTGAAGCACCGTCTTCTGCGGCGCCGGTTCCCATTCGAACTGCCGGCTCAAAAACGCTTCCACGGCCTCCAGATAGCCGTCCATCCGCTTCTGATAATCAGACATCGCTCTCAAACTCCGTTTCCACAGGTACCCCGTCGGGGCCCTTCATCAGCTTTGCCACCTGCAGCTGGGCCTCGTCCAGCAGTCTGCTGCCGGACTGCACCAGCCCGGTGCCCTCCTCAAAAAGCCGCAATGCCTCCTCCATGGGCAGCTGTCCGCCCTCCAGGAGGCCGACGATCTCCTCCAGCCGCGCCATGGCAGCCTCAAACGTTTTGGATTCCTCAGCCATTCCGTTCATCCTCCCGTATGCTCCGGACGGTCGCCTCCAGAGCGCCGTCTGCCAGTTGAATTTCCAGAGATGCGCCGACTGCGGCGTCCTGCACGGAGCGGACGATCCGCCCGTCGCGGTAGATCAGGCCGTAGCCGCGGCCGAGCACCTTCAGCGGGCTCAAAGCGTCCAGCGAAGCCGCCAGCCGCACGACGCGCTGCCGCCGGCCGTCCAGCAGGTGCTGCGCAGCCGCTCCCAGCCGCTCCCGAAGCCGCTGCAGGGCAGCCCGGCGGTCTGCCAGATACGCTTCCGGGCTCTGGAGCACCCGGCGGGAGGCAAGGCTGTCCAGCCGCTGGCGGGCCAGCTTCAGCCGCCGCTCCATGGCGGCTGCCATCCGGGTCTCATACCCGTGGAGCCGCTGCTGCAGCTCCAGCCGGTCGGGGGCGATCAGTTCTGCGCCGTTGGAGGGGGTGGCGGCCCGGACGTCTGCCACGAAGTCGGCGATGGTCACGTCGGGCTCATGCCCCACGGCGGAGACCACCGGGATTTCCGACTCGTAGATGGCCCGGGCCACCCGCTCATCATTGAAGGCCCAGAGGTCCTCGATGGAGCCGCCGCCGCGGCCCGTAAGGATTACGTCGGCCAGCTGCCAGCGGTTGACGTAGCGGATCGCGCCGACGATCTCCGGCGGCGCCTCCTCCCCCTGTACGCGGACCGGCAGGATGACCACTTTGCTCAAGGGATAGCGCTTGCCGAGGATCCGCAGAATGTCATGCACGGCAGCGCCGGCGCCGGAGGTGATCACCGCGATCCGATGGGGATACGCCGGCAGCGGCCGCTTGTGGGACAGGTCGAAGAGCCCCTCCGACTGGAGCCTCGCCTTGAGCTGCTCGTACGCCACGTGCAGGTCGCCCACGCCGTCCGGCGTCAGCCGCTCGCAGTAGAGCTGGTACGCGCCGTCCCGTGGATAGACCGTGATCCGCCCCAGGGCCAGCACCCGCATGCCGTTCTGCGGACGGAAGCGCAGCCGCATGGCGCTTCCGCGAAACATGACGCACCGCAGCGCCCCCTCGGCGTCCTTCATGGTGAAGTAGTGGTGGCCGGAGGGATAGACCTTGTAATTGCTCAGCTCTCCGCGGACACAGAGCCCGCCCAGGAAGGGATCGCTGTCAAACTTGTCCTTGAGGTATGCGTTGACCTGGGACACCTCGTAAATGGGAAACTCCATATCACTGCTCCTGCCGCCAGGCCAGCACGGCCGGACCCATGGCGTTGTCGGTGGAATACCGGGGCGGGCAAAAGACTGCATCGGCGCCGGCCGCCTCCCGCAGAAGGCTGTTGGCGGATACACCGCCGGCAAACACCACCGGCAGGCCCGGCCAGGCGGCCCGGGCCTGCTCCGTGGCAGCCAGCACGGCGCCAACGATGCTCCGCAGCGCAAAGGCGGCAGTTTCCGCCGGGTCCCTGGTCCGTTCAAAGTACTGATGGATCTGATTCTCCACGCCGGACAGCGAGAAATGCCGCTCTCGCACACGGACGCGGAAGCAGTCGCTGCGCCGGGCGTCGCGGCTCAGCGCGTCCAGCGCCCTGCCTGCGGGAAACGGCAGCTCCAGCAGCTGGCCCGTCCGGTCGATCAGCTGCCCGGCAGCCAGGTCGCTGGTGCCGCCGATGCAGGTGGCCTGGACGCTCCGGCCTGCCGGCTCCACCAGCAGCAGCTCCGTGGTGCCGCCGGAGAGATGCCAGGCCAGATGGGGCTGGTCCAACAGGTCCATACGCCCGGACGCCCAGAGGGAGGCGGCAATGTGCCCCTGCTGATGGGAGAAGCGGTGCAGCGGCACCCCCAGAGCCGAGGCCAGCACGGAAGCCGTCGACACACCAGCCAGAAAGCAAGGCATATACGACCCCTCCACCGCCCGCGGCCGGTCGCTGACGCCAATGGCGGCGATTTCCGGGCGGGCTGTCTCCTCCATCAGACGTGCAAACAACTCCGGCAGCTGCCGCACGTGGTCAAACACGGCGTCGCTCTGCCGCAGCCCCAGGCGGCCAGGCCGGACCTCCAGAAGCTGCGAACAGTTGACGCCGTCTTTTCCGTCGAACAGAGCCGCCGAAGTTGTATAGTTGCTGGTATCGAAGCCGAGGCAGTTCATTGGGCGACCTCGCGGGCAAAGCTGCCGAGGATTCCGTTGACGAAGGACACCACGTCCTCCGTCTCATACTTCCGCGCCAGCTCCACGGCCTCGCTGATGGCCACGCCGGTGGGGACGTCGTCCACGTAGAGAGCTTCGTACATGGCCAGCTGCAGAATGGCCCGGGCCAGCCGGGAGATCCGCTCCACGTGCCAGCCGATGGCGTACCGGGAAATGTAGCCGTCCAGCTCCTCCTGGTGGCTCTGGATTCCGCGGACGGTTTCGGTGATGTACGTCATCTGCTTTTGATTGGGCCGACCGGCATAGACGTCGTTTTCTTCGCCGAGTGTCTCATAATAGCCGTCGGCGAAGCGGGACACCAGGGCCTCGTCCGCCGGCTCGCCGGTCGCGTGAATGGCATAGATGAGATGCACGACAATCTCTCTTGCATTGGTTCTCGTCATATCTCTGTCTCCCCGTCACATAGTGAGACCATTATAGCGAAAAAAGCATAAAAAATAAACCCTTTGTTTTGCAACAAAGGGTTTATTTCCGCCTCACTTTTTTGCGTCCTTCGGCAGCGTGATACCGCAGATGTCCACGTTGACGCTGCGGACGTGCGCACCGGTCATGGACTCCACCGCGCTCGTGACCTTTTCCTGGACATTTCTGGCGATGTCGATGACGGAGTAGCCGTACAGCGCCACCACGAAGCAGTCAATGGCGATGGTGTCGCCGCTGATGGCAATCTTGACACCGCGGCCCAGGTTCTTTTTCCCCAGCATCTCGGCAATGTCAGACCCGAGGTTGGCGCTGAGCCCGCAGACGCCCTCTACCTCGCTGGCTGCCAGCGCCGCAATGGAGGAGATGACCTCCTCGGAGATGTGAATGGAACCGTGCTCCTGCACTGTGGACAGATACTCCTTGTTTTCACCCATGGAAATCCCTCCTTGCTGGTTCCATTCTACCACAACTCCGGAAAATTACAACCGGTTATTTCGCGCGGCAGCCGTCACTTGACCTCAATGACCCGGATCTCGGACAGCGCGTAGTCGGACTGGGAGGTGACGATGTCGGAGATCATCGCCACATCGGTGGCGCTGAGTCCCTCCGCCGGCGCCGAGACGGCCACGGAAATGTTGTCCTCATTCATGTACGCCACACAGTCCTCAAAGCCCTTGGCGACGATCAGGCTCTCGATCTGCGATTCGGCCAGTGCCGTATTGACGATGTCGTTGAGCTCGCTGGAGGCCGCCGTGACATCCTCACCCTCGCCGGCGAAGGAGATGGTCTCCTGCAGCGTCGCAACGGCACTGTCCCGCGCCGTCTGACGGCTGAGGCGAACCTCGGCAAAGTAGTCGGTGACGGTGGTACCGGTCTCCTCACCGGCCGTCTCCACCAGCCCGCTGTCCTCGCCGCTGAGGATCAGGTTCTCCCCCATGACCTTCTCCGCGTCCAGCGTCTCGGTCAGCTCGGCAGTGGACTGCTGGTTGTAGGACCAGTTCAGATACACGCCGGCGCAGACAAACACGAGCACCGCCGCCACCACCGCATTTCGTTTCCAGTTTTTCATACCGCGTTCCTCCTAGCTCACTAATTTAATCACTGTGATGTCATCCGCTCCCAGCCCTGTCAGGCTGGAGACGGCGTTGACCAGATCCAGTTTGACCGCCGCATCCCCGGCCCCCTCCGCTGCGATCACAGCGCCGCGGAAGCTGGGCTCGATGGTCTGCACGGTCACGGGTCCGTCGGCGTCCCCACCGGATGAAATGACGGTCTCCATCTGGGCGACGGTCCGCTTCCCCTCAGCATCGGTGGATACCTCCTGGCTGCTGTCGGTCTGATAGACCTTTCGCGGGCCGGCTGAATACTGCAGGATCACCTCCACCCGGCCGGCTCCCTCCATCTGGCTCAGCAGCGTACTCAGCCGCGCCTCCAGCTGCGCAAGGTCGTCACCGGCAGCTGGCACCGGAGCGGCGGCCTCCGCGTCGGAAGGTACCGCTTCCGCGTCCGGCTCGGAGCGGCCGGGGATTGCCAGCAGCACCATGCCCAGCAGCAGCACCAGCAGCGGATATTTGAACTTGCCAAGCCGGCCCAGCTGCCGGCGAAGCCCTTCACTCCAGTGATCCTTCATGTCAATGCCACTCCTGTTGTTCCGCCGGGATCGCCAGATTCTGCTCCAGATCCCAGCTCAAATCCGCCCGCTGCTGGGCGGTGCAGTCGGCCGTGATTTCCACCCGGCTGGGGTACGGATACGCGCCGTCGGTGTTCACTTCGGCCGTGACCGCAGAGGGCGTGAAGCCAAGGTCGTCTGCTTTGTCCCATATATATGCTTCGGTCTCCTCCTTTATGATGTCCGCAATCAGGGCCGTGTTGTCCACCGTTACACCCTCAGCAGCTTCCTCTGCCTGGATGCGTGCCCGGGCAATGGCCTGGGCCAGCACGTCGAAGTCCAGCCGCGCAATGGGGCCCAGGGCCGTCAGGATCATGGCCAGACCGCAGAGAAAGGTCAGTGTCCGGTGGACGGCCCCCTTGGGCGCCAGCGCCAGGACGATGCCGGAAATCAGCGCCACGGCCACCACCGAGAGAAGATAGCTGCGGACCGCATCGCTCATGGTGTCACCGCCTTTACCGCACAGACGCAGGAAATGAGCAGCATGAAACCGCAGGCGCCCGTCATGCCCATCAGAAAGCCCATGGCGTCAGAGACGCTCTCGATCAGATCCACCAGAGGCTTCTCACCAACGGTGGAGCACAGAGCCGCCGTCACCTTCAGCAGCAGGTTCTGGATGGCCAGCCGCACCAGCGGTATCAGGCAGATGGCTACGACGGCCAGCATGCCGAACACCCCGGCGGCGCTGCGCAGGACGCTGGCGCCGGCAAGCACCGTCTCCGAAGCGTCCGAGATCATCCCCCCGACCACCGGAACCATGGAACTGACCGCCAGCTTCGCCGCCTTGACGGCGGCCTGGTCCCCCACCCCGGCGATGACGCCCGACAGGCTCAGATACCCGGTGAACAGAAAGACCGTCAGCTTCAGGCCGTTCGTCAGGATCCATTTTCCCAGGTCGCGCAGCCGCTTGAGCGTCTGGTTCCCGAGAACCGCATTGGCTGCGGACACGGCAAGAAAGGCGTAGAGGATCGGGATCAGCAGATGGTTGATGAGCGTGATCAAAACGTTGGTGACGAACACCGTCGTTACCTGCAGCACGCTGGCGGTGGTAATGCCGCCGCTGGCTGCTGTGGCGGAGGCGAGCACCGGCAGCAGCAGGGCCGTGAAGCTCTGAAGCTGCTGGAGAGTATCCCGCCCCAGTCCAACCATGGTCTGCAGGCTGGAGACGCTCAGAAGCGTGATGCCCAGCGTGCCGGCCAGCAGCACGGCATTTTTGGAGAACCGGGTCTCCATCTGCGTCACCATGGAGCAGAGGATGACGACTGCCATCATGGAAACCGCCGTCCGGAGCCCGGCGCGCAGCAGCGAGCCGGCCTTCGGCAGCGCGTTCGCCACGATCGTGCCCAGTCCGTCTCCCAGGCTGCCCGGAGCCGTCGGGGAGACGTCCGGCATCAGCTCCGCTGCGTCGCCTGTGAGGCCGTCCTCCAGACTGTCCATGCCGAACTGCTCTGCCTGTGCGTCCGTCACGTCCACGGCACCCGCACCTGTGGCCAGCAGCGCCAGGGCGCAGAGCAGCAGCATCCACCGTCTCATGATGCACCTCCCAGCAGCTCCCGCAGCAGCTCCAGCACGGCCGTCATCAGCGGCGTCGCAAGATACAGCGCCATCGCCGTACCGCACAGCTCCACCATGCGCGCGATGCCGTTTTCCCCGCTGTCGGAGCAGATTCCGGCGCAGATGTGGGTCAGAATCCCGATCAGGGACGTCTTGATGACGGGCGCCAGCACGGCGGTGTTGACGCCGGACAGCGTTTCCAGCTGCTGCAGCATGTCCAGCACCGGGCGCAGCGTCGTCATGGCGAAGAAGCACAGGGTGCCGATGCACAGCAGAGACAGCACCAGTGCAAATTCCCCGGTCCGACGCCGCAGCACCAGGATGGCCGTCACCGTCACCAGCGCCACGGCCAGCACCTGTGAGAACCGCTCCATCAGAACTGAAAGAGATCCTTGACCAGCTCAAACAGCTCCGCGATCCGCTGTACCACGATCATCAGCACCACCACGAGGCCGGCCAGCGTCGTCATGGTGGCCTGCTCCTCCCGGCCGGACCGTACGAGCACCTGGTTGAGGATCGAGACGATGATGCCCACGGCGGCAATTTTGAAAATCAGATCAATGTCCATGGCCGGCCCCTCTTATCTTCAGAATCCGCCGGGCCTGTCCCGGCCCTGCAATACTCCAGTCTATGTCCGCGCCGGGCGCCGTATGCTGCGATCAGATCGCCAGAATGGCCAGCGCCAGCCCGGCGCAGACGCCTAGGGTGCAGTAGCTGCGGACGCGGGCCTGCTGCTGCGCCCGCAGCTGCTCCAGCTGGCTGCGCAGCCGGGCCTCTGCCAGCTCCACGGAGCGCAGCTGCCCCTCAGCGTCGTACTGCCCCAGGCCTGCCCCCAGCTGCAGCAGTACCTGACGCACCGGCGACGGGAATGCCGGCGTAGCCGCCACCTGCCGCCGGACGCTGGCCGCCACCGTTCCCACCTGCCGCCGCTCCAGGTCGCCCGCCAGTCTGCCGAAAAACTCAGAAGCGGGGCCGCGTACTGCCGCCTGCAGCTGCCGCATCAGCTCCGGCAGCGGCGTCCTGCGGCAGGCAATCTCATTGCGCATCAGCTCCAGCGCCGCCAGAAGCTGCTGCAGAAGCTCCGACGTCCGGTGCACGTTCAGCGCCATGGAGAAGCCTGTCCCGGACGCGCCCGCAATGACCATCAGAATTCCCAGCGTTTTGAGCATCGTCACGCCGTCCTTTCCATTCGGAGGTGCTTGTTCCGATCCAGCACCACCAGCTTCGTGAAAATTCCCAGCTCCATCAGCTGCCGGTATAGCGGCCGCCGCTGCAGATCCTCCGGCCCGTAGGCGTGGGCCGTGGCCAGCAGGGACACGCCGCAGTAGCTGGCGCCGGCCATGGTCTCCACGTCCGCCGGGGCCGTAATCTCATCCACGGCGATCCACTGGGGATTCATCGTCCGCAGCAGCAGCTCCATCCCGGCAGCCTTGGGAATCAGAGAGATCACGTCTGTCCGCCGCCCGACGGCCAGCTGCGGCTGTCCGTCCACGCAGGACGCCAGCTCGCCGCGGCTGTCCACGACGCCGACGCGCTGCCCAAACCGGTCGGACAGCTGGCGCACCAGGTCCCGCAGCAGCGTCGTCTTGCCGCTGCCGGGCGGTCCCAGGATCAGCGTACTTTCCGGCGCGGGGCCCAGGGCCTCCGCCACCGGAGCGGCGCAGCCGGGCCGCTGCCCCGCCACGCGCAGATTGGCGGAGGACAGCTCCCGCAGCGTCGTCACCCGGCCCTGCTCCACGACGGCCGTTCCGCAGAGTCCCAGCCGGTGCCCGCCCTGCAGCGGCAGGAAGCCCTGGCGCAGCGCTTCGGAAACCGCATAGGCGGAATAGCCGCTGGCCGTGTTGACCACGTGCTCCAGCAGCGCCCGGGTGCAGATCAGCGGACGCTCCAGAGAGAGCGGCGCTTCCCGGCCGTCGATGACTGCAGTCAGCTCGCACCCCCGGCGCAGACGAAGCTCCTCCAGTGCTGTCAGTTGCTCCGGCGGGAGCGCCGTCACGGCGTGCGCCACCTCCTGCGGCAGGACGGCGCAGATCTGCCGGATTCTCAGCTCGCTCATGGAATCCCCTCCTGCCCTACCGTATGCGCACACCTGGACAAACATGCGCGCAGAAAAGCGGCCCGGCAGAGCCGGGCCGCAGCTTGCGGAACACAGTTTCGCTTACGATGCATCCTCCGTCATGCGCATCAGCAGCGCGGCGAGCTGGGCGCGGCTGACCGCCTGCCCGGGCCGGAAGGAACCGCCGCCGACGCCCTCCATGAGCCCGTGCGTGCAGGCGTACTGCACGGCGTCGGCGTACCATGCGCCGTACGGCACGTCGGAAAAGGCCACCGGCACGGCATCCGCGCCGTCCTCCGGGATTGCCGCCAGGACAGGACGGCCTAACGTGTCACTGTGCCGCCAGATGCCCGCAGGTCCAGGCAATGCGGCAAGCTCCCGCAGCTGCGCGGCCATGACGGCGGTGCCGTCGCCGGAGGCGCCGCAGTCATCCAGATACCAGCAGTCCGTCACTTCTCCGTTTTCGGCAACGATGGCGCCGGCCGCCTCCGCGCCGGATACGGCTCCGACGTTATAGCAGCCATGGATTCTGCCGCCGTTGCGGGCGGTGGCGGTCAGGCCGCCGGCGCGGGTTCCGGCGACCTCCCCGGCGTTGTAGCACCCGGTGATTGCTCCGCCTCCGAGGCTGCCGACGATTCCTCCGGCCGCAGAGCCGGATACGGAGCCGCCGTTCCAGCAGCGGGAGATTCGGGCGCCGATCACGTAGCTGGCCTGGGCAGCGCCGACGATGCCGCCGGCTGCGCCGCCCTGCACCGCGCCGAGATTCCGGCATTGGGGAACCGCCCCCTCATCAAACAGCGTGCCGGCGATACCGCCGGCTTCCCTCAGCCCCTGAACGGTCCCGTGGTTTTCGCAGTCGTAGGCGCGGTTCCACACGCTTCCCGCCAGGCCGCCCGCATTTCCCTGCACGGCGAAATCCTTCCGAATGCAGCATACCACGGCTGCCGGCCGCTAACAAGTCCCCGCCTTCTCATACGAAAACGGACGCAGGAAACCCTGCGTCCGCTGTTCGCTATTCTTCCGGCACATCCTCCGGCATCGGAGGTTCTGCTGCGCCGCCGCCCTGCATCTGCTGCCACTGCTCGCGGGTAATCAGCAGCTCCCGCGGCTTGGAGCCCTTGAACGGGCCGACGATGCCGAGGTCCTCCATCTCATCGACGATTCGCGCAGCGCGGGCGTAGCCCAGCTTCAGCCGCCGCTGGAGCATGGAGACGGAGGCCTGTCCGGTCTCGAGAATGAAGTCCACAGCTGCCGGCAGCAGCTCATCGGTGTCGCCGCTGCTGTCCTCCTGAGCAGACGCTTCGGGGTGACCTCCCTGCTCCAGCTTCTGTTCGATCTGCGCCTGGACCTCCTCGGAGTAATTGGGCGTTGAGGACTCCTTGATGAAGGAGACCACCGCCTGCACCTCTTCGTCGGTGATGAAGCAGCCCTGTACCCGCTTCGGGTCGCTCTGCCCCAGCGGCGCGTAGAGCATGTCGCCCTTGCCCACCAGCTTTTCGGCCCCCTGCTTGTCCAGGATGATGCGGGACTCCATGGCGGAGGCGACTGCGAAGGCGATGCGGGAGGGAATGTTGGCCTTCATCAGGCCGGTGATCACATCGGCCGACGGCCGCTGGGTGGCGATGACCAGATGGATGCCCGAGGCGCGGCCCATCTGGGCAATCCGGCAGATGGACTCTTCAACCTCCTTGGCTGCCACCAGCATCAGGTCGGCCAGCTCATCGATGACGACGACCACCTGCTCCATGGGCTTGCGGCCGTCGTCGGCAGCGGCTGCCGCCTTGTTGTAAGAGGCCAGGTCCCGGACCCCGGCATCCGCCATGGCCCGGTAACGGCGCATCATCTCTGTGACGGCCCACTGGAGCGCGCCGGCGGCCTTCTTGGGATCCGTCACCACCGGGATCAACAGATGCGGAATGTTGTTGTAAATGCCCAGCTCGACCATCTTGGGATCCACCATAATCAGCCGCACCTCATCCGGGCGGGCCTTATACAGCAGGGAGATGATCAGCGAGTTCATGCAGACCGATTTGCCGGAGCCGGTGGTGCCGGCAATCAGCAGGTGGGGCATTTTGGCGATGTCGCCGACGATCCGGTTGCCGCCGATGTCCTTGCCAACGGCAAAGGACAGGCGGGACAGGCTCCGGCGGAACTCCGGCGAGTCGATCACATCCCGCGCCGCAACGGTGCTGACCTGACGGTTGGGCACCTCGATGCCGACCACTGAGATCTTATGCGGAATGGCCGCGATCCGGACACCCGTGGCGCCAAGGGCCAGGGCGATGTCGTCGGCCAGGTTCGTCACCTTGGAGAGCTTGACGCCGCGGTCCAGCTCCAGCTCATAGCTGGTGACGGACGGCCCGCGGATGACGTTGACGATATGGGCGTCGATGTTGAAGCTCTGCAGCGTCGCATTGAGGCGCTCCGTGTTCTCCCGCATCTCCTCCGTGCCGTCAACCGCGCTCCCCTGGGCGGCGCGGAGCAGCGTCACCGGCGGATAGACGTAGGCGTCCGGGTCGGCGGCCTGCGCATTCTGCGCGATCTCCCGGGAGATATCCTCCGCCGACTGGCGGGCTTCCTCCGACCGGAGCTTCGGCACCGGCTTCTCCGCCGGAGGCACTTCCAGCGGCGGCAGCGGCGCAGGCGGCGGAGTTCTGGGAAGCTCCGGCGCTGCCGGCTGTTCCGGCTCCTCCGGAATCGCCGTCAGGTGTTCTTCCGGCGCTTCGGCAACTTCGCCGATGTCGGCCAGCGGCTCCGGGCTCCGCTGCCGCATCTTCTCCATCAGGAACTCGTCCGGAGACTGCACCGGCCGCTTACCACGCGGTCTGGCGGGCTCATGGACCGGCAGCGGCGGCTCGTCTACCGGAAGGTCGTATTCCGCGGCACGGCGGCGGTTGTTGCGCTCAATCCGCTCAATGCGCTTCGTGGCCACGCGGTTGACGAGGACCTCAGCGGTGTCCACCGGCTCCTCCTCCGGCTCCTCATAGCGCGGCAGCCGCGGCCGGTTGCGGATGGCGCGGATCAGACTGACAATGGTCATGTTCAGCGATCCCAGCAGCGCGATCACCAACAGCAGCAGGAAGATGATGATGGCGCCGATCCGGCTGAACACGGTTTCAAAGAGCATGGCGAAGAAACCGGCAATCAGGCCGCCGGTTCGCCCGGTCATGCCGCCGCGGTACAGCAGCGAAATCAGCTGGCTGCTCCATCCCGGTGACGTATTGCCGAACAGCTGATCCAGCGCACCAATGCAGAGCGGAAGTACCAGCGCACACGTCAGGCGGAGCCGGACAGGCCGCCCATGGTGGAACAGCAGGATCACGAATGCCAGGAGCAGCACCAGCGGGAGTATGTAGTACCCGCTGCCCGTCAGCCCCCTGGCGAAGCTGCAGAGAGCCTCGATGAAAAGGCCGTCCACGCCGAACCAGCCCAGAGCGAGGAACACGCCCAGGAACAGGCAGACGAAGGCCCCCACCTCCCGGTGAACAGGCCGTGCCTGTGCCTGCCCGGAACTTCTGCCGGATTTGCCGGACTGGGTGCGCCTGGAGGCCGTCCGCGACGCGGTGGAGCGGCTTTTGTTCTTCTCAGCAGCCATGGAACTCTCCTTTGTGTTCTTAAGAAATCAGGGAAAGGATCAGCGTTACGAGTCCGGCGCCCCAGCAGTAATACGCAAATCCGCCGAAGCGCCCCTTCCTGGCAACGAAGCGCAGCAGGCCGATGGCCGCATAGCCGGAAACCATGGCCACCAGAACGCCGACCAGATACACCGGGAGCAGCGATGTGTCGATGCCCGCCTGAATAGCGTCCGAAATGCTCAGGATATTGGCCCCGAGAACGGCCGGGATGGACAGCAGGAACGAGAACTTCACGGCGAAGCTGCGGTCAAAGCCGCGGGCCATGCCGGCGGTGATGGTCGTCCCGGAGCGCGACAGGCCGGGCACCACCGCCACCGCCTGGGCGGCTCCGACGAGCAGAGCGTCCACCATGGAGGCGTTCCGGGCCGTCTTGCTGCCCCGGGGCAGCCGATCCGAGACGAACAGCAGCACGCCGGTCAGCAGCAGCGCAAAGGCGATGAAAAAGGTGTTGGTATACAGGGTCTCCACTGCGTCCTTGATCGGCAGCACCAGCAGCAGCGGCAGCGTCGCCAGAACGAGCATCAGGATCATCCTGCGCGCCGGCAGATCCGGATGCTGCCCCGCCGGCAGGCGGCGCAGATGCACCATGGCGAAGAACTCCCGCAGGAGCTCGGCAATGTCCTTCCGGTAGGCCACAAAGACGGCAATCAGCGTTCCCAGATGGAGCAGGACATCGAAAAACATGTGGTCGTGCTCTACGTCGGCCAGCTGAAAAAACTGCTGAAAGATGGACAGATGTCCGGAGCTCGAAATGGGCAGGAACTCCGCAACGCCCTGCACCAGGCCGAGAATGATGGCGGATAAGTAGCTCATGGGACGTCCTCCTGTAGGATTCGTTACAAGGTATATTTTAGCACAGTTGTCCCATGAATTCCAGAGGTTTCAGGCGTCCGCCTCCCGGCGGCTTTTCCTGGCCCGGGCGATCTGCCGGTGGAGCACCTCCAGTGCGTCGCCCAGGCTGCCGAGGCGATCGATCAGGCCGCAGGAAACGGCCTCGCGCCCGTAAATGACGGTGCCGACGTCCGACGCCAGCTCCCCGGTTGCCATCATATACTGGAGGAACTGCTCCCGGGAAATGCGGGAGTTGGCCGTGACGAATTCCACGATCCGCTCCTGGATCCGGTTAAAATACTGGAATGTGGCCGGCGCCCCCACCACGGTGCCGGAAATGCGCACCGGGTGAATGGTCATTCCGGCGGATGGGGCAATCATACTCTTCTTGGCCGAGACGGCCAGCGGCACGCCAATGGAATGGCCGCCGCCCAAAACGAGTGAGACGGTGGGCTTCTTCATGCCGGAGATCAGCTCCGCGATGGCCAGGCCCGCCTCAATGTCACCGCCGACGGTGTTCAGCAAAAGCAGAAGGCCGTCGATCTCCTGGCTCTCCTCGATGGAGGCCAGGAGCGGCAGAACGTGTTCGTACTTCGTCGTCTTGACCGTCTCCGGCAGGACCTGGTGGCCCTCGATCTGGCCAATGATGGTCAGCGTGTAGATTGTGCCGCAGCTGCCGCTGGTGGTCGATGCCCCCAGTTCCGTCAGCAGCGAGGATTCCTTCTGGCTGTTCTGCGCCAATTCCATGACATTACCTCCCGGGATGTTCGATCCCGGTTAGTATTCCCCGACGGGCGCAGCCGTAAACGCAGCGTCAGGCCTGCCAGTCTTTGCAGACGTCGACCCAGCCGGTGCTGCGGGCGTACTGCTCCAGCTCGGGGATCGTCAGCCCAATGGCCGAAGAGCTGCTTCCGGCCGCCGGAAAGACGGTCTCGAACCGACGCAGCGACTCGTCCAGGTAGACGTCGACCCCGTCCTTGACGGCAAACGGGCAGACACCGCCGACAGCGTGGCCGACGGCCTCGGGGACCTGATCGTGCGGCAGCATCTTCGCCTTCGTTCCGAACGCCTTTTTGTACTTGCCGTTGTCGATCCGGGCATCGCCGGCGGCGACGATCAGAACACACCGGTCTCCCACCAGGAACGAAAGGGTCTTGGCGATGCGGCTGCCGTCCACCCCCAGGGCCTGGGCAGCCAGCTCCACCGTTGCGCTCGAAACCGAAAACTCCCGGATCCGATTCTCTATACCGTACTGGGCGAAATACGCCCGGACTTTCTCAATGGACATCCAGCTTTTCCTCCGTGTTTCCAGAGATTCGTCGCAGGGACAGCGAGTATTATACCACCGGCCGCCCCGTTGCGCAAGCCCCGGCATCCAGGGGGTTGCGGGCCGCGCCGAAATGTGGTATCATACGTCCTCGAGGTGCTGATATGACGAAGACGAATGCAATGCGGCTTTTGGAGCAGGCGGGAATTCCCTACCGGGCAGCCGAGTACGTCTACGACGAAACCGACCTGAACGGCATGCATGCCGCCGAAGGCATCGGCATGCCGGCGGAGCAGGTGTTCAAGACACTCGTTGCCCGCGGGGACCGGCACGGCTGCCTGGTGTTCTGCATTCCGGTCTGCTGCGAGCTGGATCTGCGGAAGGCTGCCAAAGCGGCCGGTGAGAAAAAAGTGGAGCTGGTCCACGTGAAGGAGCTGCTGGGGCTGACCGGTTACATCCGCGGCGGCTGCAGTCCCATCGGGATGAAGAAGCGCTTCCCCACGTTCCTGGAGGAGACGGCGCAGCTCTACGATGAGATTGCCGTCTCTGCCGGCCAGCGGGGGTGCCAGCTGATTCTCTCCCCGGATGCGCTGGCCGAGTACGTCGGGGCCGTCTTCTGCGATCTGACGGAAGCCTGAGCACAGGAAGGAGCAACCATGGAATTTGAGTACAAGACCCGGGGCGTCTGTTCCCGGCTGATCCGCTTCGAGCTGGATGGAGATACGGTGCGCAACGTGGAAATCATCGGCGGCTGCAACGGCAACTCCCAGGGCGTGGCCGCCCTGGTGGAGGGCATGTGCGCCGACGAGGTCATCCGGCGCACGGCCGGCATTCGCTGCGGCTGGAAGGACACCTCCTGCCCGGACCAGCTGGCCAAGGCCCTGCAAGCCGCCAAGGCGCAGATGGCGCAGCAGAAGGCGCAGTAATCGGAAGCAGAAAAGCGCCCCGCCGCTGGCGGGGCGCTTTTCTGATCGATCACGGTTGTAAACTCAGAAGCTCAGCTCGTCGCTGTCGTCGTCGTCCATGTCAAACTCCAGCTTTTCGCCGCACTTGGGGCAAACCGTGGAGCCTTCTTCGATGGTCCCCTCATCCACGGTGAGGACCTCGCCGCACGCAGGGCATTTGACCTCGTAGAGATCCTCCTCGTCGAAGTCGTAGTCTTCCGCTTCATCCTCGTCTTCGAAATCCTCGTCCTCGCTCTCGTCGCTGAGATAGTCCTCCATGGCGTCCATCTCTTCCTCGATCAGGTCCAGCTCGTCAGAGACTGCGCGCGCGTTTTCCTCGATGTCGGAAATGGCGTACGACACATCCTCGAGCATATCGACGATGGCGGCAATCATTTTGCCCTCGCCCTTCTCGGTGTCGATTTTCAGGCCCTCCATCAGGCCCTTCAGATAGGCGGACTTTTCAGAAAGCGTCATGGGAATTTCTCCTTTCGGGGGGGCACGTCAGGACTTGGCGCGTCCCAGGTATTCGCCGGTACGGGTGTCGATGGTGATCTTATCACCCTCGTTGATGAACAGAGGCACCTTCACCTCTGCACCGGTTTCCAGGGTGGCAGGCTTCAGGGTGTTCGTGGCGGTGTTGCCAGCCAGGCCGGGCTCCGTCTTCGTGACCTCCAGGTCCACAAAGTTGGGGGCCTCCACACCGAACACATTGCCCTTGTACGAGAGCACCGTGCAGGCGTCGTTCTCCTTGACGAAGCGGAAGCTGTCGTCCAGGATGGCCTTGTCGATGGGGATCATGTCGTACGTCTCCATGTCCATGAAGTAGTAGAGATCGCCGTCTGAATAGGAATACTCCATCTTCTTCCGCTCAACGTAGGCGGTGGGATACTTGTCGTTGGGATTGAAGGTCGTCTCCGTCACGGCCCCGGTGATGACGTTCTTCATCTTGACGCGCACGAAGGCAGCGCCCTTACCGGGCTTCACGTGCTGGAACTCGACAATCTGCATAACCTTGCCGTCCAGCTCAAAGGTCACGCCGTTTCTAAAATCACTGACAGAAATCATACTTTGGTGTTCCTCCTAAACAACCCACCGCAAGGCGGATCTCAAAAATTACACATACGAAACGATGTCACCGATATCATATCCGATTTTCCACCAAATTGCAAGGGGCGGCACGTCATTTGCTCCCCTTTTTACAAAATTAGCGCCGTCTTTTGCGCGCCAGCCACCGAAACGGCTCCTCCAGCCCGCGCCGGAGCCGCAGCCAGACGTTGTGCAGGCAAATGGGCGAGATCAGAATGGATGTCAGCCCACAGCCGTTGGCACCCAGGACATCGGTAAACACCTGATCGCCGGCCAGCGCCGTATGGGCCGGCTCCAGCTGGTAGCGCATCAGGGCCTCCCGGATTCCTCTGGAAAACGGCTTCCGGGCGTGCGTAACGCACGGCAGGCCGTTTTCCTGACAGAAGCGGACGACCCGCTGTTTCCGGCTGTTGGAGACGATGCAGAGAAAGATCTCCGAATCCTGCAGCGTCTGCAGCCAGCGGCGCATTTCCGCCGTGGGCACGTCGGTGGTGTACGGCACAATGGTATTGTCAAAGTCCAGAAGCAGGGAGCGGACTCCCAGCTCCGAGAGCAGAGCCGGCGTAATGTCCGTCAGGGAATCCGTCAGGACATCCGGAAGCAGAGACAGAGGCATGGCAAAACCAACTTTTCTGTAACGTCGTACGCCGGCGAACCGCCGCCGGACGCGGTACGATTATACCATGCGCATACGGGTTTGTAAAACAGAAATTCCCAGCAGGGCGCGGAAACGCCCTGCCTTGCGGCAGGGCGTTCGACGTTCAATCCGGGAAATCAATAATACTTCCGCTTGTTCTTGCGCGCGGCTTCAGACTTCTGCTTGCGCTTCAGGCTGGGGCTCACGTAGTGCTCTCTCTTCTTCACCTCGGCGATGACACCCGCCTTGGCGCAGCTTCTCTTAAACCGCTTCAGAGCACTTTCCAGAGATTCGTTCTCCTTCACGTGAATTTCAGACATTGATTTCCCTCCCCTCCGATGTATCCGGCTGACTCCAGGATACTTTCAGGGCTATACTAATAAGCCTAACTGATTATAATCAGTTCCTTGCCGAATGTCAAGGGCGAATTTCTCCTGCCGTTCACTTGATGATGACATTGACCAGCTTGTTGGGCACCACGATGGTCTTGACGATGCGGCCGCCCAGCTTCTCCAGGTTCCGCTGCACCACCTCAGAGCTGTGGGCCAGTGCCGTTACGGCGTCGTTGTCCAGGCCGGCCGCAGCCTGCATGGTGCCGCGGAGCTTGCCGTTGATCTGAATGGCCATTTCCACCGTGGCGTCGACGGTTTTCTGCTCGTCGTAGACGGGCCAGGGCTGCTGGCACGCCATGGTGCCGGTCTCGGCCGCGAAGCCGTTCAGCTCCCAGAGCTCCTCGACAATGTGCGGCGCGAAGGGGCTCAGCAGCAGCAGCAGGATCCGCAGATCGCCCAGGGAGCAGCCGTTGGAATACAGCTCGTTCACCAGGGTCATCATGGCTGCAATGGCGGTATTCATCTTCAGGTCATCGATGTCGGCCGTGACCTTCTTGATGGTCTTGTGGAGAATGGCCTCATTGGCCGGCGTGATCTCCCTGCTCTGGCTGCAGCTTTCTGCCAGGTTCCAGACGCGGTCCAGGAAGCGTTTGGAGCCCTTGACCGCCTCGTTGGACCAGGAGACGGCCTTCTCGAAGTCGCCGATGAACATGATGTGCAGACGCATGGTATCTGCGCCGTACTGATCGACGATGTCGTTGGGATTGATGACGTTGCCGCGGGACTTGGACATCTTTTCGCCGCCCTCGCCGAGGATCATGCCGTGGCTGGTGCGTTTCTGATACGGCTCCTTCGTGGGCACAATGCCGATGTCGTAGAGGAATTTATGCCAGAAGCGGGAGTACAGCAGGTGCAGCGTCGTGTGCTCCATGCCGCCGTTGTACCAGTCCACGGGCATCCAGTAGTCCATGGCTTCCCTGGAGGCCAGCGCGTGGTCGTTGTGCGGGTCGGTGTACCGCAGATAGTACCAGCTGGAGCCGGCCCACTGGGGCATCGTGTCGGTTTCCCGCTGGGCGGGGCCGCCGCAGCAGGGGCAGGTGGTGTTGACCCAATCGGTCATCTTGGAAAGCGGCGACTCGCCGGTGTCGGTGGGCTCGTAATTCTCCACATCCGGCAGCAGCAGCGGCAGCTGATCCTCCGGCAGCGGCACCCAGCCGCACTTGGGGCAGTTGACCATGGGAATCGGCTCGCCCCAGTACCGCTGGCGGGAGAACACCCAGTCGCGCAGCTTATAGTTGACCTTCTCGTGGCCGATCCCCTGCTCCTCCAGCCACTTGGTGATGGCGGGAATCGCCTGCCGAACGGTCATGCCGTCCAGGAAGCCGGAGTTGACCAGAATGCCCGTGTCGTCCTTGAGGGTGAAGGCCTCCTTCTCCACGTCGCCGCCCTGGACGACCTCCACGATGGGCAGGCCGAACTTCCGGGCAAAGGCCCAGTCGCGGGTATCGTGGGCCGGAACGGCCATGATGGCGCCGGTGCCGTACGTCACGAGGACGTAGTCGGAGATGAAGATCGGGATTTCTTTCCCGTTGACCGGGTTGATGGCCCGGACGCCCCGGAGCTCCACGCCGGTCTTTTCCTTGTCGGCTGTCAGCTCCGAGCGCTCGAAATCGGACTTGCGGGCGGCGGCCTCCACGTAGGCGTTGACCTCGTCAGGATTCTGAATCTTGCCGGCCCACTTCTTTACGAACGGATGCTCCGGCGCAATGACCATGTACGTCGCGCCGAACAGCGTGTCGGGGCGGGTGGTAAACACGGTCAGCTTGTCGCCCTCCGACGTCTGGAAGTCGACCTCGGCACCGGTGGAACGGCCGATCCAGTTGCGCTGCTGGATCTTGACGCGTTCGATGTAGTCCACGTCGTCCAGATCGTCAATGAGCCGCTGGGCGTACTTGGTGATCCGCAGCATCCACTGGCTCTTTTCCTTGCGGATGACCGGCGCGCCGCAGCGCTCGCAGACGCCCTCGACCACTTCCTCGTTGGCCAGCACGCACTTGCAGGAGGTGCACCAGTTGACGGGCATCGTCGCCTTGTAGGCAAGGCCGTGCTTGTAGAGCTGCAGGAAGATCCACTGGGTCCACTTATAGTAGCCAGGGTCCGTCGTATCGATCTCGCGATCCCAGTCGAAGCTGTAGCCAAGCATCTGCAGCTGGCTGCGGAAGCGCTTGATGTTCTGCTCCGTGACCTTCCGCGGATGAATGTGGTTCTTGATGGCATAGTTCTCCGTGGGAAGGCCAAAGGCATCATAGCCGATGGGGAACAGAACGTTGTAGCCCTGCATCCGCTTCTTCCGGCAGATGATGTCCATCGCCGTAAAGGGGCGCGGATGGCCGACGTGAAGGCCCTGCCCGGAGGGATACGGGAACTCAATCAGGCCGTAAAACTTGGGGCGGGGATCGCCGGTCACGGCGGCAAAGGGCTTTTCCTGCAGCCACCGGGCCTGCCACTTCTTCTCAATGGCAGTAAAATCGTACTTCATGTCTTTCCTCTTCCTTTATTCAGAGATTCCAGGATCGAGAGGAACCGGTGTGGCGTCGCTCCACAGCCGTTCCAGATCATAAAACTTCCGTGTTTCGTCGGTGAACACGTGCACCACCAGGCAGCCGTAATCCAGCAGCACCCAGGTGCCGCTCCGGTGGCCCTCCCGCCGGAGCACCGGCTCTCCGGCAAGATCCAGCGCCTCCTCCACGGCGTCGCAGAGCGTCTTGACGTGGGTATTGGAGGTGCCGGTGCAGATCAGGAAATAATCTGCCAGGGTTGAAATGTCAGCAATTGCCAGCAGCCGGATGTCCACGCCCTTTTTCGCGTCCAGAGCCCGGGCTGCGGCTGCGGCTACCTCTTTCGGGGTCAGCAAAGTCCATCATCCTTCCGATGTATTATGCGGCAGTTTCCTGGACTGTCGCTTCTGTTGGCGTCTCAGCAGGCGCCTCCGTCGTAGGGTCGGTGGTGTCCGATGACGTCTCTCCGTCAAAGGACGGATCCAGAATGTCCACACCGGAGGAGCCTCCGCCCGGTTCGATGGGGACGGCGGGATCTCCCGATCCCGGGTCCGTGGAGCCAGGATCGGTCGGCTCCGGATCTGTCGTACCGGGATCCGTCGTACCGGGATCCGTCGTACCGGGATCCGTCGGATCCGGATCCGTTGCATCCGGGTCCGTAGCGTCGGGATCCGTTTCGCCGGGGTCTGTCGTGCCCGGATCCGTCGTACCAGGATCGGTCGCACCCGGGTCTGTGGAGCCGGGATCCCCCGTACCGGGATCCAGGGCGCCGGCGCCGTTTGGATCGTCCGGATTCGGCTCGGCCGGCTTCTCCGGCTCCGTCGTTGCCGTCGTTCCGCCGGAGGTGCTTCCGCCAGAGCTGCTGCCGGAACTGCCGGAGCTGGAACTGCTGCTTCCGGAGCTGCTGCTGGCAGTCCGCAGATGGAGGCTGGACAGAGAAATGTCGGTATCGTAGGGGTTGAAGTACTCGTTGACGACCTCCAGCACCTGGCTGGGGTACGGCGAGTAGTACGAGCCGCTGGTCAGGTTGACGCCCTGCCCCGGCAGGGTGATCGATTCCATCTGACCCAGATCACACTTGAGAAGCTCCTGCGCGAAGTAGAGCATGTTGCCCAGGGTCAGATCCGTGCTTACATACGTCAGGCACGTCTCCACGATGGGCTGAATTTTTGTAATAGTTTTCAGGGAAAGCAACTGCTCGGCCATGGCCTTCAGAAAATCCCGCTGGACCTCCACCCGGCGGATGTCCGCCGCCGCGTAGCCGGAGCGGTACCGCACCAGGCCCATGGCCTGCTCACCGGTCAGCGTCTGTTCGCCGGCGTACAGGTCGATGTAGAGCCCCTGGGTCGGGTCCGAATAGTACATCCGCTGGGGCACGTCGAACGTGACGCCCCCCATGATGTTGATGATATCGACGAACGCCTGCAGGTCCACCAGCACATAGCCGTCCACCTGGAAGCCCAGCATGGTAGCCAGCATCTCCTCCAGCCGCTCCACGCCCTCCTCGCCGTCGCCGCCGTAGACGCCGTTGATCTTGGGGATGGAGTAGTTGCCGTAGACCAGCGTGTCCCGCGGGATGCTCAGCAGCGCCACGGAGTGGTCCGTGGTGTCCATATGGGCAATCATGATGGTGTCGGTCCGGGTGCCGTCGTCGTCGGTGCCCAGCAGCAGGATATTGTAGACGCCGTCCACGTAGCTGCCGGGAGCCTCGAAGGTGGCCTCAACCGTGTTCCCGTCCTCATCAACGTACGTGACGGAAGGCTTCTTGATGGTGGAATTCCCGTCGGAATCCTCGCCATCGCTGACGGTCGGCTGGCTCGGCCGGGCCATGGGACGCACCATTGCCTTATAGACGCCGAAGAGGACGAGCGCCAATACGGCAAGGGAGGCCAGCAGCAGCAGCAACCCGCGCTGCACGCCGGTCAGGCGCCGCTTTCCGTTCCCCTTGGAGGTGGTTCGCTGTGCGTCCGCATTTCCGCTGTCCTTTTCCTTCTGACGGCCGTCAGATCGACCTGCTGCGGCCCGGGACGCCCGGCTGCTGCCGGTGCGCTGGGAGCTGTGCTTTCCGCCGAAGAGTTTCATGCCTGTGTCCTTTCATGCAGTAGATAGTCGCGGGCCTCCACCGTATAGCGGTCCAGAGCCTTTCCCTCGCTCTCCAGCAGAGCGATGGACATCTCGAAGCCGCAGAGCAACGCTGCATCCAGATCCTGATCCGCCAGTGTGCGCAGCGTTTCCACACCGTCAAAGGCCCGGTGAGGCTCCATATAATCTGCCAGATAGAGGATTTTTTCCAGTGTATCCATCCGGGCTTTGCCGGTGGTGTGCCAATAGATCGCATCATACACGGCGTCGCATTCGCCGAACACGTAGCGTGCCACCGCTGCACCGGTTCTGGCATGGAGCAGCTTGTAGTTCTCACGCTCAAATTCGCTTGTCATAATACCATATTTTTCGCACAATAGCAACTGCGCACTTTTGCTGAGTGCTTTCGTCACATCGTGCAGGATCCCGGCGCGGGCCGCCAGCGCCTCGTCGGCGCCCCACCGTCGGGCCAGACGGGCAGCCGTCTCACAGCAGCCGATGACGTGCGGCACACGCTTTGGGTCGTGGAGCGAAAGGCTGGCCTGCTTCAGCTTCTCAAAGGGCAGGCTGCGCCAGTTCTCACCGGTGCCGTACAGGCCGTGTGCTTCGATGTATTCCAGGACCTTCGGATCCAGGTACTGTTCGGCGCAGCGGAAGCGCAGCATCCGCCGGGTTTCCGTCGAGGAGGCTGCCACGAAGCGGTTGTCCAAAATGGTGACATCCGCACCGTACGCTGCGCGCAGATGCTCCGCCTGCGCCTCCAGCTTTGCCCGGGCCGCAGCGTCGTCCGGCGTGCGGTGCACCGTGACGATGGAGGCCATACGGCAGATTTCATCCGGGCGGTACCAGCGGTCGAAAGACAGGAACATGTCCGTCCCCATCATCAGGTACAGCGTATCGTCCGGATAGCGCTCCCGCAGAATCCGTACCGTGTCCGCCGTGTAGCTGGGCCCCTCCCGGCGCAGCTCCAGGTCGTCCACTTCCACACCGTCGAGCTTCTCCGCCATCAGGCGCAGCAGCTTCAGCCGCGTCGGCGCATCCGGAGAGCCGGCCGGCAGCGGCTTATGCGGCGGCACCGACGCAGGAATCAGAATCACGCGATCCACGCCCAGGACGCGGCGCAGCTCCTGCACCGCCAGCGAATGCCCCACATGGGGCGGGTTGAAGCTTCCGCCGTACAAACCGATTTTGCCCATCCGCTACGCCCCCAATTCTGAAATCTATTTTTTCCGCTCCTTGGCCGCCGCAATGGCCGCCTGACGGAAGTATTCATTTCGCTGCTCCCGGGCGGCCTTGGCCGCCTTGCGCCGCGCCTGGACGCCGGCGCGCACCGGGTTGACCTTCCTGGCCGCCTTGGCCTTCAGGGCCTCCGCCTGGCGCCGGGCCTCCAGCTTCGGCGAGCGGCGGTAGATGACGAACTTGGAACCGACGCACTGGATGCCTTCCGCACCGGTGGCTGCGCAGAGCGCGTCCGACACCTCCCGGGCGGACAGCAGCGCGCTTTCCAGCACGCGGCCCTTGACCAGCTCCCGGGCATCCAGCACGGTGTTGGCCTCGGCGACGACCTGCTCCGTGACGCCGCCCTTCCCTACCATCAAAATGGTATCCAGGCCGTTGGCCTGCGCACGCAGCTCCGCGCGCTGTTTACTCGTCAGCATGGCGAATCTCCTTCTCCCATTTTTCTGCGAACTGCCGCAGGGCGTTGGCTCTGTGAGAAATCCGGTTCTTCTCCTCCGCCGGCATCTCCGCAAAGGTCTGTCCCAGCTCCGGCACGAGGAACACCGGATCGTAGCCGAAGCCGCCGCTGCCACGGGGCGCCCGCGTGATCCGCCCCTCGCACGTGCCGCGGGCCTGGATCACCCGCCCGTCCGGCAGGCAGGCTGTCAGCACACTGACGAAGCGGGCCGTCCGCTGCGCGTCCGGGACGGCTTCGAGGCGCTGCAGCAGCAGCGCCGTGCGGGCCTCGTCGCTGTCCAATCCGCCGTAGCGGGCCGAGTAGACCCCAGGCGCGCCATTCAGAGCGTCGACTTCCAGCCCGCTGTCGTCGGCGATGGCCGCCAGGCCGGCAGCCTCCATCACGGCCCGTGCCTTCAGCAGGGAATTTTCCTCGAAGGTGGTGCCGGTTTCCTCCACCTCCAGGTCGAGTCCCACCTGGGACTCCAGCAGGATCTCCACGCCGAAGCCGCTCAGGAGCTCCTGCAGCTCCCGGAGCTTGCCGGGATTCCGGCTGGCAAGAATCAGCTTCATGTCAGGTCCCCCAATACTGCATGCTGCAGCTCCGTCAGCTGGGTGTTGCCGCCCCGGCAAAGGGCTACCAGCGTCTGCTGCTCCTCCAGCGTGAAGGGCCGGGCCTCACCGGTGCCCTGGAGCTCGATGATGCGGCCGTCGCCGGTCATCACGCAGTTCAGGTCCACCACGGCACGGGAATCCTCCTCGTAGCAGAGGTCCAGCAGCGGCTCGTCGTCCACGATGCCGGCCGAGACGCCGGAGACGAATTCCGTGACCGGCATCCGCTCGATCTTTCCCGCAGCCAGCAGCTGCCGGCAGGCCAGCACCAGCGCGACGAAGCCGCCCGTCACAGCTGCTGTGCGGGTTCCTCCGTCGCCCTGGAGCACGTCGCAGTCGACGGTGATGGTGTGCTCTCCCAGCGCCTCCAGATCGGCGGCGCTGCGAAGGGCGCGGCCCACGAGCCGCTGAATCTCCGCGCTGCGGGGTGCCAGCTTCAGCCGGCTCACGTCGCGCTTCGTCCGCTCCCGGTTGGCCCGGGGCAGCATGGCGTACTCGGCAGTGATCCAGCCGCCGGACTGGACGTGCGGCGGCACGCGCTCCTCCACAGAGGCGCAGCAGAGCACCACCGTGTCCCCCATCTCAATGAGGCAGCTGCCCTCGGCAAAACGGGAGACACCCGGCGTCAGCTTCACCGGCCGCAGCTGATCTGCGGCCCTGCCATCGTTTCGCATGCGGCTCAGCCTCCTAAATCAGCGCATCCACGAAGGCGCGCGCGTCGAATTCCATCAGATCGTCCACCTGCTCGCCGACGCCGATGTACTTCACCGGGATCTGCAGCGCATCGGCCACGGCGATGACGATGCCGCCCTTGGCCGTGCCGTCCAGCTTCGTGAGCACCATGCCGGTGACGCCGGCGATCTCCTTGAACTGCTTGGCCTGCATCAGACCGTTCTGCCCGGTGGTGCCGTCCAGGACGAGCAGGACCTCCTTGTCGGCATCCGGCAGCTCCCGGTCGATGATCCGGGCAATTTTTCCCAGCTCGTTCATCAGGTTCTGCTTGTTGTGCAGCCGGCCGGCGGTGTCGCAGAGAATCACGTCCGTCCCGCGGGCCCTGGCCGCGGAAATGGCGTCGTAGACGACGGACGCGGGATCGGCGCCCTCGTCCTGGCGGATGATGTCCACGTGGCTCCGGTTGGCCCAGATTTCCAGCTGATCCGCCGCCGCGGCGCGGAACGTATCCGCCGCGCACAGCAACACCTTCTTGCCCTGGCTGCGCAGCCGGCTGGCCAGCTTTCCGATGGTCGTCGTCTTGCCGACGCCGTTGACGCCGATCACCAGCACCACGGACGGCTTCGTGCCGATGTGCAGGGCCGTCTCCCCCACGTTCAGCATTTCCACCAGGATGTCCTTCAGGCAGGCACGCACCTCGTCGGCCTCCCGCAGCCGGGTCTCCTTCACGCGCTGCCGCAGCAGCTCCACGGCCTTGACCGCCGTATCGACGCCCAGATCTGCCAGAATCAGGCTCTCCTCCAGCTCGTCGTAAAAGTCGTCATCCACCGCCGAAAAGCCGGAAAACAGGCTGCCCAGCGAGGATTCCATCGCCTTGCGCGTCTTCGTCAGTCCACTTTTGAGTTTGTCAAACAGTCCCATGGTCTTACCCCTTTATCTGATCGTCCGAAATGCTAGGAAATGCCCAGCTCCTGCTCCATCTCCCCCATATCGATGTGGAGAATCGTGGAAATGCCTTCCTCCTGCATGGTGACGCCGTAGAGTACGTCGGCCTCCTCCATGGTGCCGCGGCGGTGCGTGATGACGATGAACTGCGTCTGTCCGCAGAGATTCCGCAGATACGCGGCGAAGCGGCGGACGTTGTTGTCGTCCAGCGCCGCGTCAATCTCGTCCAGAAGGCAGAACGGCGTGGGCCGCACCTGCAGGATTGCAAAGTACAGCGCGATGGCCACGAACGCCTTCTCACCGCCGGAGAGCAGCGTGATGGTCTTGAGCTGCTTGCCCGGCGGCTGCACGTGAATCTCAATGCCGCAGCCCAGCGGGTCCTCCGGGTCGTCCAGCGACAGGGACGCCTGACCGCCGCCGAACATCTCCACGAAGGTTTTGGCGAAGCAGTCGTTGATCCGGGCGAACTCCCGGGTGAAAATCTCCGTCATTTCCCGGGTAATGGAGCGGATGATCTCCTCCAGCTCCTCCTTGGACTTCAGCACGTCGTCCCGCTGGCCGCAGAGGTACTCGTACCGCTCGTTGACCCGGGCGAACTCGTCGATGGCGCCAAGGTTCGGCGTACCCAAAGCAGAGATCTGGCGCTTCAGCGTGCCGATCTGCCGGTTGGCCGCGGCGGTGCTCTCGACAGGGACGCGCTCTGCAGCCGCAGTGGACGGCGTCAGCTCGTACGTGTCCCAGAGCTTGTCCAGAATCTGCTTTTCCTCCAGCTCGGCGGTGGCCTTGCGCTGCTCCAACCGGGCGCTTTCGCGCTCCATCAGCAGCAGATCCTTGTTGCGCTCCTGGGCCTCCTTCTCGGTCCGCGTCTTGCTGGCCTCCACCTGGGCGCGGGCATCCAGGGCAGCCTGCAGCGCAGCCTGGGCCTCCGCCAGTGCTGCGGCCGTCTGGGTCCGGCGGTCCTCGCCGTCGGCAATCCTGGCTTCGCCGTCGCGGATCTCCGCTTCGCAGCGGGTGCAGAGGGCCTCCTTTGCCGAACGGTCTCCCTGCAGATCCTGCTGCAGGGCCTCCAGCTGCTCCATGGACTCCCGCACCGTCACCTGCTCGGCGTCACAGGCCGCGGCCTCCATGCGCGCGGCGGTGCTGCGCTCCTGCAGCGCCTGCAGATCCTCATCCCACTGTGCGCAGGCGCCGCGGGCCGTCTCCGTCTCCTGCGTCAGGCGGTCGAGCTCCGACGCCAGCCGCTCCAGCTCTGCTTCCAGCCCAAGCTGCTGCTGGGCGGCATTCTCGGAGCGGTTTTCCAGCGCACTCTGTTCGCGGCGGGCATTCTCCAGCTGCTCCTTGGCCGTGTCCTCCAGCAGCTTCTGCTGCTGGGCGGTGCCCTCCAGCCGCAGGACCTCATCCTCCGCCTGGCGCAGCTGCCCCTCGGCGGCCGACAGCTGGAACTCCACCTCGGCAGCCGCTCGGCTGGCCTCCGCCAGCTGCTGCGACAGGGCCTCCCGCTCGTCCGCCTGCTTTTGATACTGCTGCTGCAGCTGCTCCAGCTGGTTGGCCCGCGAGAGGATGCCGGCACTCCGGACGGCGGAGCCGCCGGTCATGGAGCCGCCGGCGTTGACCACCTGGCCGTCCAGCGTCACGACGCGGAAGCGGTTGGCATACTTCCGCGCCATGGTGATGGCGTTGTCCAGCGTCTCCACCACGACCGTGCGGCCGAGAAGGTTCTGAAAGATGGCATCGTACGCCGGATCGTACGCGATGAGATCCGACGCAATGCCCACGAAGCCGGCCGTCTGCTCCACGCCCGTCTCCTGCAGCCGCCGGCCGCGGATGGTGCGGACCGGCAGAAAGGTGGCACGTCCGCCGTCCCGGCGCTTGAGCATCTGAATGGCGGCTTTCCCGTCCTCCTCCGTGGAGACGACGATCTGCTGCATGGCCGCCCCCAGGGCGGTCTCGATGGCCACGGTGCAGCGGTCCTCTGTTCGCAGGAGCTTGGAGACCGGGCCGTGGATGTTGCGCAGCGTTCCCCGCTCCGCCTCCTGCATCACCAGTCGGACGGCCTTGGAATACCCCTCGTACTCCCGTTCCATCTCCCGGAACATCCGGATCTTCGACTGGAGCGTATCGAGCGCCACCCCGGCGGCGGCGTACGACTGCTGCAGCTTGTCCCGCTTTGCGGCGCGGGTCTCCAGGCGGAGACGATAGCCGTCGATGGTATTCCGGGAGGCAGTGACCGCCTCCCGCGCGTCATTCAGCTGCCCGTCTACGCGGCACTTCTCGTCCGTCGCCTCCTGCAGCCGGCGCTCCGCCAGGAGGCACTGGTCGGCCAGCTCCGTCTGCCGCTGCGCCTGCTCCTCACGGGAGAGCCGCAGCCCCTCCAGCTCGCGCCGGCGGCTCTCGGACCGGGCCTCGGCCGTGGTTTTCTGCAGCTGCAGCCCCTCCAGACGCTGCGCTGCCTCGTCGGCGCCGGCGCGGATGCGCCGGTATTCCGCCTGCAGATGCGCCAGCGTATCGTCGACATCCGCCCGGCGGGCAGCCAGTTCCTCCAGCCGCTCCCGGCGCTGGGCGATCTGCCGGGCGATGCCGCCGGAGCGGTTCTCCTGCTCCGCCAGCTCGTCACGGATACGGGTCAGGTTCTGGCGGCTGTTCTCCAGGTTCGTCCGGCAGACGGCGATCTCGCCCTCCAGCACGCGCACCTGCTCCTCCAGCCGCGCAATCTCCTGGCGGCACGCGTCCGTCGCCGCGTCCTGGCGGCGAAGGGATTCGGCCAGCGAATCGGCCGTTCGGTAAAGCTCATCCAGGCTCTCGTGGGCCTGCTCCAGCTGAAAGGCCGCGGCGCGCCAGTCCTCCTCGGCCTTCCGCGCCGCCTCGGACAGCGACGTCAGGCTGTCCAGCCACACGGTGACTTCCAGCCGGCGCAGCTCTCCGCGGAGCGCCAGATACCGCTGCGCCGTCTCCGCCTGGACTCGCAGCGGCTCCACCTGCATCTCCAGCTCGGAGATCTTGTCGCCGATCCGCACCAGGTTGTCCTGCGTCCCGGCAAGGCGCCGCTCCGTCTCCTCCTTCCGGTGGCGGAACTTGGAGATGCCGGCCGCCTCTTCAAAAACCTCCCGCCGGTCCGTGCTCTTGACGGAAAGAATCTCATCGATCCGGCCCTGGCCGATGTTGGAGTAGCCCTCCCGCCCCAGGCCGGTGTCCATAAACAGCTCATGAATGTCCCGCAGCCGCGCCGACTGCTGGTTGATGTAGTATTCACTTTCGCCGCTGCGGTAATACCGGCGCGTCACCATGACCTCCGCCGTCTCGATTCGCAGGGCGCCGTCGGCGTTGTCCAGGATCAGGGAGGCCTCGGCAAAGCCCACCTGGGCGCGTCTGGCCGTGCCGCCGAAGATGACATCCTCCATCCGCGTTCCCCGGAGCGCGCGGGAGCTCTGCTCCCCCATGACCCAGCTGATGGCGTCGGAGATATTCGATTTTCCGCTGCCGTTGGGCCCGACGATCGCAGTGATGTCGCTGCCGAAGCGAATGACCGTCTTATCCGGGAAGGACTTGAAGCCCTGGATTTCCAATGCCTTTAAGTACAAGCGCAATACCTCTCCATTGTGATACTGTTCTGATATTCTAGCAATTTTCCCGCGGGAATGCAAGGGATTTGCCGAAAGCGGCACAGGAAAAGGCGCAGAGAGCCTCTGCGCCTTTTCCTATGCACCGTCGCCCCACGCCTCGGGGAACAGCCGGTCGATGGCCTGCTCGGCGGCGGCCTGCTCGGCCCGCTTCTTGCTGGTGCCGCTGCCGATCCCCACAACCTGGCCATTGAGCAGGACCTCCACCCGGAACGTCTTGTCGTGGTCGGGGCCCGACTCCTCCAGCAGCGTGTAGCTGAGGGCCTGATTCTTCTTCCGCTGCACCAGCTCCTGCAGAGCGGTTTTGAAGTCCGCGTTCCGCGGCCGGCCCTTGGGCGCGTCGGCCAGGATCAGCCGCTCGACAATGCCGCGGGCCGCCTGGAAGCCGCCGTCCAGATACGCCGCCGCAATCAGCGACTCCACGGCGTCGGCATTGATGCTGCTGCGGCTGCGGCCGCCGCCCTGCTCCTCGCCGTGGCCCAGCAGCAGAAATTTCCCCAGGTGCAGACGTGCCGCCACCTGGGCAAGGCTGTTTTCACAGACGAGATCTGCACGCATGCGGGTCAGATCTCCCTCCGGGTGATCCGGGAAGCGCCGGTAGAGCGCCTCCGCCACCACAAAACCGAGGATGGAATCCCCCAGGAACTCCAGGCGCTCGTTGCTCGCCAGCCCGTTTTTCCACTTCTCGTTGGCATAGGAGCTGTGGGTCAGGGCGTTTTCCAGCAGTTTCCGGCTGCGGAAGGTGTATCCCAGCGCCATTTCCAGTTCATTCAACATGCTCCAGCTCCTTCGGGACGGTGATCTGCTCCAGATTCTCGCCGATGGCTGCAGCCAGGTCGCCGCGGACGGCGTCGGCCGCCTGACGCACCGCATTGTAGATGGCCAGCTCGTCAGAGGATCCGTGGGCCTTGATGATCGGCTTCGTGATTCCCAGAAACGGCGTGCCGCCCACCTCCCGGTAGTCCATCATGCGCCTGAGCTTCTGCACGCCGCTGCGGCAGAACAGCGCCGAGAGCTTCGTCAGCAGATTGCGCATGAAGATCGACTTGAGCTGCGCCGACATGAATTTCGCCGTTCCCTCCATGGTTTTCAGCAGGATATTGCCGGAAAAACCGTCGGCCACCACCACATCGGCGGCCCCCAGCGGAACGTCCCGGGCCTCCACGTTGCCGATAAAGCGGATGGTGCCGCGCTCGGAAAGCTGCTGCAGCAGACGGTGCGCCTCCCGCTGCAGCTCCGTGCCCTTCGTATCCTCGGCGCCGATGTTCAGCAGGCCTACCCGGGGGGTCTCCATCCCCAGGGAACGCTTGGCGTAAAAGGCACCCATGCAGGCGAACTGCAGCAGGAACTCCGGCGTACACTCGGCATTGGCGCCGCAGTCGATGAGCACGCACCGGCCTGCTGCCGTCGGCAGCACCGGTGCCATGGCCGCCCGGCGGATGCCGGGGATGCGCTTGACGATCAGCGTGGCTGCCGACAGCAGCGCACCGGTGCTTCCGGCGGAGATGAAGGCGTCGCCCTTCTCCTCTGCCAGCATCCGCAGTCCCACCACCATGGAGGAATCCCGCCGCTTGCGGACCACAGTGGCCGGGTCGTCGTGCATATCCACCACGTCCTCGGCGTTGGCCACCTCCATGCCCTTGGGCAGCGTGGCAATTCCCTGCTTTTCCAGCGCCTGCAGGATTTCTGCGCCGCGGCCCACCAGGACCAGCTCAGTGTCCAGCTCCCGGGCCGCACGAACAGCACCGGCAACGATGGCACCCGGCGCGTTGTCCCCGCCCATGGCGTCGATGATGATTCTCATGACAGGGCCTCCTTTCTCTTTGTTAAAGCGTCGGCAGCAGCGCGTCAATGCGCTCCAGGGCACGGTTGGCAATGGCCAGATTCTTGTTGGCTTTTCCCTTGACGCGGTAGCCAAGCGGGGCGATGATGCCGAAGTTGATGTTCATGGGCTGGAAGGATCCGACGCTCCCCTCGCTGACGTACCAGCCCAGGGCACCGATGGCCGTCTCCCGCGGGAAATCCGGCAGCTGCCGTCCCTGCACCCGGGCCGCCAGAGCCAGGGCGGCCAGCAGGCCGGAGGCCGTGGACTCTACGTATCCCTCCACGCCGGTCATCTGCCCGGCAAAGGCCACCAGCGGATTCCGCCGGTCCGCGTAATACCGGTCCAGCAGCTTCGGCGCGTGGAGAAACGTGTTCCGGTGCATCACGCCGTAGCGGACGAACTCCGCGCTGTGCAGCGCCGGGATCATGGAGAACACCCGCTTCTGCTCCGGAAACTTCAGATGCGTCTGGAAGCCCACCAGGTTGTAAACGGTGCCGGCGGCATTGTCCCGCCGCAGCTGCACCACGGCGTACGGCTCCCGGCCGGTGCGCGGGTCCTTCAGCCCCACGGGTTTCAGCGGGCCGAACCGCAGCGTATCCTCGCCCCGGCGTGCCATGACCTCCACCGGCATGCAGCCCTCAAAGACCAGCTGATCCTCGAAGCCGTGCACCGGCGCCTCCTCAGCCGCGGCCAGCGCCGCGACGAAGGCGCGGTACTGCTCGGCATCCATGGCACAGTTGACGTAATCCGCAGACCCGCGGTCATACCGCGAGGCGAACCAGGCCTGCTCCATGTCCACCGACTCGGCGGACACCAGCGGCGCGGCGGCATCGAAGAAGCTCAGATACTCCGCGCCGCCAAAGTACGCCTGGATGGCCTCGCTGAGCGCGTCACTCGTCAGCGGGCCCGTGGCGACGATGGCCGGTCCCTCCGGCACCTCCGTCACTTCCCGGGAAATGAGCCGGATGTTCGGGCAGCCGCGGATCCGTTCCGTCACCATCCGCGAAAAGCCGTGGCGATCCACTGCCAGGGCGCCGCCGGCCTCCACACGGGTGGCGTCGGCACATTCCATAATCAGGCTGCCGCAGCGGCGCAGCTCCTCCTTCAGCAGACCTACGGCATTCTCCAGCCGGTCGCCGCGGAAGGAGTTGGAACAGACGAGCTCGGCAAAGTCCGGGCTGTGGTGGGCCGGCGTCATCTTGCCGGGCTTCATCTCCACCAGCTCCACGTCGAGCCCCCGCCTGGCCAGCTGCCAGGCGGCCTCCGAACCGGCCAGGCCGGCGCCAATGACACGGACGACGCTCATTCGGCAGCCTCCGATCCCGTCGCAGCCGGTCGGGCCGCCGCTTTCTTTGCTGCCGGCTTCTTTGCGGCAGAAGGCTTCTTCGCTGTCGTCTTTTTCACCGACGCCTTTTTCGCGGCCGGCTTTTCAGCAGTGGCAGCTTCCTCCGCTTCTGCGGGAGCTGCGTCGGCCTCCTTCGCCGCCTCCGAGGGCTTGCGGCGGTAACCGCGCTGATCCTCCGGCAGGAAGTTTTCGCAGGCCTCGTTGATGCAGAAGGGCTTCATCTGACCGCGGCCGGATTTCTTGAACATGGTCTGGCCGCAGGCGGGGCAGTCAAACTCCGTGGGCACATCCCACGTCATGAAGCCGCACTCGGCCCCCCGCTCGCAGGCATAATAGGCGTAGCCCTTCTTCGATTTCCGCTTGAGCAGTCCGCTGCCGCAGCGGGGGCAACGGCCGGGCATCCGCTCCACAATGGGCCGGGTGTTCTTGCACTCCGGATATCCCGGACACGCCAGAAACCGGCCGAACCGCCCGACCTTGACGACCATTTTCCGGCCGCAGAGCTCGCAGACCTCGTCCGTCTCTTCGTCGGGCACCTTCAGCCGCACGTCCTTCAGCGCTTCCTCGGCGTCGGCCATCTCCTTGCTGAAGTCGGCATAGAAGTCCCGGAGTACCTGCTTCCATGCGATCTTGCCCTCCTCGACCTCGTCGAGCTTTTCCTCCATTCCGGCGGTAAATTCCACGTCGACGATGTCGTTGAACCGCTCCACCATCAGGCCGTTGACCACCTCGCCCAGCGGCGTGGGCGACAGGCGCTTGTCCTGCTTGACGACGTATTCCCGGTCCTCAATGGTGGAGATGATGGTGGCGTAGGTGGACGGGCGGCCGACGCCCTTTTCCTCCATGGCACGCACCAGCGTCGCCTCCGTATAGCGGGCCGGCGGCTGCGTGAAGTGCTGCTCCTGCTGCTGGCCGACGCGCTTCAGCGGTTCACCCTCCGTCAGATCCGGCAGCGGCGACTGGACCTCCTCCGTCTCGTCGTCCTTCCCCTCCTCGTAGACGGCGGTGAAGCCGGCGAATTTGAGGCTCTGGTGGTTGGCACGAAACACATTGTCGCCGCAGGACGCTTCGATGGCGATGGCATCGTACAAAGCGTTGGACATCTGGCAGGCCACGAAACGGCTCCAGATCAGCTTGTAGAGCCGGTACTGATCCCGGCTCAGATCGCCGGCAATGGATTCCGGATCCAGCCGCACGTTGCTGGGCCGGATGGCCTCATGGGCATCCTGGGCGGCGCCCTTCGTCTTGAACTGCCGGTGTGCGCCGTTGTGGTACCGGGCGCCGTAGCGCTCTGTGATGAACTGCTTCGCCGCCTCCAGCGCATCCTCTGACAGGCGGGTGGAGTCGGTACGCATGTAGGTAATCAGGCCCAGCGTGCCCTCACCGGTGATGTCCACGCCCTCATAGAGCTGCTGGGCAATGGCCATGGTGCGCTTGGGCGTCATATTCAGCTTGCGGGATGCCTCCTGCTGCAGCGTCGAGGTGATGAACGGCGGCGCCGGCGAACGGCGCTTCTCCGTGCGCTTGACGCTGGCGACCGTGAAGGTGCCGTCCTGCAGGGAGGCCAGAACGGCGCGGACGTCCTCCTCGCTCCTGAGCTCCCGCTTCTTGGGATCTCCGTAAAACCGGGCGCGGAACCGTCCGGGCCGCCCGACGCGCTCCAGCTCCACGTCCAGCGACCAGTACTCCTGCGGCACGAAGGCGCGGATCTCGTTCTCGCGATCCACCACCATCCGCGTCGCCACGGACTGGACACGGCCGGCGGAAAGGCCGCGGCGCACCTTCTTCCACAGCAGCGGGCTCAGCTCATAGCCGACGATCCGGTCCAGAAGCCGGCGGGCCTGCTGGGCGTCCACCAGATTGTAGTCAATCCCGCGGGGAGACTGGATCGCCTTCGTCACCACGTTTTTCGTGATCTCATTGAACGTCACCCGCAGAGTCTTGTCGTCCGGGATGTTCAGCAGCACCTTCAGGTGCCAGGAAATGGCCTCCCCCTCCCGGTCCGGGTCGGTGGCCAGATAGATGTTGCCGCTGTCCTTGGCGGCTTTTTTCAGATCGGCAATGACCGACTCCTTGCCCTTCATGGGAATGTACTGAGGCTCAAAGTCGTTGTCAAAATCGATGCCCATCTTGCTCTTCGGCAGATCGCGCAGGTGCCCCATGGAGGCCTTGACCTGGTACCCAGGACCGAGGTATTTCCCGATGGTCTTGGCCTTTGACGGAGACTCGACGATCACCAAATTGGTCTGTTCTTTGGACATTCTGTTTCCTCCAACCCGCCGCGGCGGCGGTTCTACTCCATTCGGCCGCCGGCCCCGCGCCGATAGCGGCTTCCGGGCAGGCGCTCGATATATCCTTTCAGCTCCAGCATAGTCAGGGCCGTCTGCACACGTCCGGAGGGCAGCGAGCAGGCCTCTGCCAGCTCATCGGCCACACGTGGCTCGTCCAGCAGCCGGTAGATCTGCTGCTCATCGCCGGACAGCCGCTGGAGCACGGCTTGTACGTCAATATAATCCCCGGATTCCGGATTGTCAACGGATTTTTTGTCGTCTTTCCTGACGGAATCCGACGTGGATGCCAGTTTTTCGTCCGGGACCGGTGCCTGCGTATCGCCATACATCCGGAGCTCCGGAGCAGACGGCATCATCCACTGGCCGTAGCGGTACTCCTGCACCCGGTCTGGATAAGCGCCGGCATACCACTGCATGACGTCCCAGCCGCATTCCACCAGTATGGCTCCTTCCTTGAGAAGCCGGTTGCTGCCGGCACAGTTGGGCGTACCGGCGTGGCCCGGCACGGCGTAGACGTCGCGCCCCTGGTCCAGGGCCTGGTGCGCCGTAATCAGAGCGCCGCTCTTTTCCGGCGCTTCCACCACCACCGTCGCCACGGCAATGCCGCTGAGGATCCGGTTGCGCACCGGAAAGTGGCGCCCCAGCGGCGGGGTTCCCGGCGGATACTCGCTGAGGAGGCAGCCCTGTGCAGCCACGTCCTCCTGCAGGTGCCGGTTTTCCTTCGGATAGTACTGATCCAGCCCGCAGCCCAGAACGCCAATCACGGGGCGGCCTGTGGAGACGGCGCCGGTCATGGCCATGGCGTCGATTCCCCGGGCCAGCCCGGAGGCCACGACGCCGCCGCACATGGCGATCTGATAGCCCAGGCGCTTGGCCCACATCAGGCCGTAGGCCGTAGCCTTCCGGGAGCCAACCACGGTCACCACCGGCTCGGCGTCGATGTCGGGCAGCGTACCGGCATAATACAGCAGCAGCGGCGGGTCCGCAATGTTGCGCAGGCGGTTCGGATAGGCGGCGTCCTGATACGTAAGAATGTGGATGCGAAGCCTGCGGCAGTCGTCGACAATCTGCCGGGCGCCATCCAGAGACTTGTCGCAGAGGCTTTCCATCTCATCATCCGTGAGGCCGGCCAGAAGATACTCTGTGCGCGATGCACGGAAGATCTCCTCCGGGGATGCGAAATACCGCAGCAGCTCCAGCAGCCGGCGCAGAGAGATGCCTCTGCGGGTTGCGAGCCACAGCCAGTAAAGCATGCCCATCCTCCTGTCTATCGCTTCATCTGCCAAAGCACGATGGCCGCAGCCGTCGCCGCATTGAGGGACTCACACCGGGGATTCATCGGAATGATGATCGTCTGATCCGCCTGGTCCAGCAGCTCCGGGCAGATCCCGCGCCCCTCGCTTCCAATGACCACCGCCGCATCCGCCAGCGGCACGTGCCGCAGGTCCAGGGCCGTGGGCGTCAGGGCTGCGGCAACCAGCGGGATTCCCTTCTGCCGGCACTGCGCCACCAGCTCCGCGCGGGACGCCCGCTGCGGCGGCGCCCGGAAGATGGCGCCCATGGTCGCCCGCACGGCTTTCGGCCCGTAAGGGTCCGCGCAGCCCTCCAGCAGGACGACCGGGATCTCCAGCGCGTCAGCCGTCCGCAGAATCGTTCCCAGATTGCCCGGGTCCTGGATGCCGTCCAGAATCAGGCAGCCACCCTGCAGCTCCAGCGGCCGCTTTGGCGGCATGGCGCAGACGAACAGAGCCCCCTGCGGTGTCTGCATCTGTGAAACGCTGTCCATGACGTCCGGCGGCACCCGCACCAGGCGCGCCTCCGGCGGCAGCGGGCAGAGCGTCACGCCGTCCGCGGCGATCACCACTCGCAGCCCGGCGTCCCATCGGGCCGCCTCTGCCAGAAGCTTCGTGCCGTCACCCACGTATTCCCCGCACTCGTTTCGGTAGGCATGGGACGCCAGCAGCTTTTTCACGTGCCGCAGCAGCGGATTCTGCCGGCTGGTAATACGCTCCTCGCCCATGTCTTCCCGCCCTTTCCGGTCTCTGGATACGCTTTCATATATTTATACCATACGCGCCAAAATTCCGCAAGTCAACTGCGGATTCTTTCGGTACGTCTACCGGTAGAATCACAATCCATTTGGAACAATTGAATTGAGGGTGGTGCAAAATAGATGACAGTCCAACGAACGAGAGACGTCTTCCCTTTCATGAGTAATAGTATAGCGCAAGATATGATATATCGCGGTTTCTGATGAAGTGTGTGGGGAAATACGGCTTCAGCCAGACTAGCCGGAAGTATAACAGGGGCCGGTCCAACACCTACTTCCAAGTAATGTTTGATGAATCTACATTACCGAATCGTTACCTCAGCATTTATCCAAAGATTGCATTTGAAAAATCCCATGCTATAATAACAGAGTCTTTATCTTTCCTGACGTGGATATTTTCAGCGGCATGGTAGTCAGAGAACAGCAGGCATTTTCAAAAACTGCAATACTATGGAGGCATTCTGTTATGTCCCATTGGTTTTGGCAGGGAAGTCTGCCTCACCAGTAACATTTTAGGATACCTGCAATGTTAACACTGTTCACACACGGCCAGATGGCCGGATTGGGCTACGGAGACGTCACCACCCGGCGCTGCCTGGAGAAATGCGATTTTGCTGCATCGTATCCGAACGCCCTGACCTCTACAACATTCACGCCTTTCCGGGTCCCGATGGTGATGGAGTCGGACCGGGATGCCATTGGTGCTGTCGGACCGGGATGCCATTGGTGCTTGCTTGAAATATAATGGTGGAAATGATACAATAAATCCACGCGTAATTCGTATTCATGATACTATGCATATGAATGAAATCTGGGTCTCGGAGGCACTTTTGGAGGAGGTCCGCCGGCATCCCAACATGGAAATTTTGAGCGAACCAAGACCAATGGAGTTCAATGAGATGAACAATTTGTGGTAAAGGAGTCGCCGACTAGTTGTACCTTGAGTATCCATGGCTACGACTCAGTGAGATGGTTATGATTGTAATTGATACTGTCAATGAGCAAATGTACGAGCTGATCCTCAATATGATTCTCAACCGCGACCTCAAGCCCGGAGAACGGATCAATCTAAAGGAAATTGCGCGCAAAAACAACGTCAGCCTGATGCCGATTCGTAATGCGCTGCAGCGGCTGACTGCGCAGGGGCTGGTGGAAACCCGGCAGCGCGTCGGTGTGTTTGTTAAGCATTATTCCGATCCCGAGCTGCGGCAGATCGGAGAATTGCGAAAGCTTTATGAGCTGTACTGTCTGCAGGAATACGTTGACAATATCAATAAGTCAGAACTGATGGAGCTGTATCAGCAGATCGACGGCATGGATCCCAAGGAACGCGCGATGCTGCTTTTGGACGAGCGGTTGCACAGTGTGATCGTGGAATCCTCAAAGAACCAGTTTCTGATCCGACAGTATCTGGAGATGCAGAATCTGTTCCGCATCCACATGTACAGTGAAAACGACAATGCTTCCACCTCTAAGCGGGAGCATCTGGCGCTGATCAGCGCCATTTACAAAGGTAACTACAGAAGCGCGTATATCATTTTGGAACAGCATCTGAACCGTACGATCGAAATGTATGAGGAGTGATCGCATGATTGTGTTGGCTCTGGAATCCAGCACCAGCTCTGCCAAAGCGATGTTGTATGACACGGAGCAGGGTGTTTTGGACGTCGCCAGCAAGCCGTTTCCCGCCAGCGTTTCCAATGACGGCATCTCGGACACCGAGCAGGTCAGCCGGATGACGCTGGAAGTTGGTGCCCAGGTCGCCCGGGGCAAAGAGGTTGCTGCTGTTGCCCTCTGCGGCACGTGGCACAACGTTGCACTGATGGACGACCGGCTGCAGCCTCTGGGGCAGACGTATTCCTGGAACTACCTGGCCCCCAGCAAAAGCTGCGCCGCCATGCGCCAAGATGCTGCCCTGACGGACTTTCTCTATCAGCGGACCGGCTGCATGCCACACACGAGCTATCCCCGTCAGGCGCTCCTGTATCTGCAGTCAAACGGCATGAATCTCTCGGACAAGCGCTATCTCAGCCAGGGCGGATATACCTTTTACCAGCTCACCGGCGAGTACTGCGACTCTGTCAGCACCGCCAGCGGCAGCGGCCTGGTGAACGTGCATTCGCTGCAGTACGATGCATCCATACTGGAGATGCTGGGGATCACAGAAGCGCAGCTCCCGCCCATTGCCACGTACCGGGACACGCGCCCGCTGAATGCTTGGGGCGCCGAGCAGCTGGGCATTGCAGCCGGGATCCCGGTTGTGCCTGCTTACCCGGACGGCGCACTCAACCAGATCTCCTCCTGTGCCGCACAGGTCGGCAAGATGACGCTCTCTTTGGGCACAAGTGCTGCCATCCGTCTTACTGCCGACAAGCCGGTGCTGCCGGAGGGCCACCAGCTGTGGTGCTATTACGGTGTGACCGGCTGGATGCTGGGCGCCGCCACGGCCGGCGCCGGTAACTGCATCAACTGGTTCATGCAGGACTGCTTCCGGAACAAGTGGTCCTTCCAGGACTTTGAGCAGGCCCCCGAGGAGCAGAAGCCGCTTCCGGTCTTTCTGCCATTCCTGTTCGGAGAGCGCTGCCCCGGCTGGCAGGACAGCCGCAAGGGCGGCTTCGTGGGAATCGAACCGCACCACTCCGTCGAGGATCTTTACCGCGGAATGCAGGCAGGCATCCTATTTAACCTGTACCAGTGCTTCGAGATTCTGCGGGACCTGGCCGGACGCCCGGAGGAAATTCTGGTCTCGGGCGGCATCCTCAACTCCCCGCGCTGGACGCAGATGCTGGCCGATATCTGGGGCCAGGAGATCGCCTGTGTCCCGACTTTGAACGCCTCCACCATGGGAGCCATTATCCTGGCGCTCCATGCTGCCGGCGCCATTGACGACGTCTGGTCCTTCCGGGCGGACTATGAGCAGGCCGCCCATGTGCAGCCGCGTCCGGAGTTCCGGGACTATTACGGCGAACAGTACCGGCGGTACCTGGAGTGGTATCCCAAAATGCTGTAAGGGTGACTCTGCTCCCCTTCTGTAGAAACAAAATGAGGTGTTTACGTGGAAAAGGTTCTGATTACTCCGAGGTCCTACGGAAAGTACCGGACGGCCGTCGTCGATGAGATTCGCAATGCCGGCTATGAGCCCATCCTGAATCCATACGGGCAGATTCTGACGAAGGACCAGCTGAAAGCGCTGCTGCCCGACTGTGCCGGCGTGATCGTCGGTGTGGATCCCTTGGATGCGGACGTGCTCTCCTGCGCGCCAAACCTGCGGGCGATCTCCAAATACGGAGTCGGCACCGACAACATCGACATGGAATACTGCAAGGCCCACGGGATTCCCGTCACCATCACCAGAGGGGCCAATTCCAACGCCGTCGCAGACTACGCCTTCACGCTGCTCTGCTGCTGTGCCCGCCGGGTAACGGAAATTGACCGCCAGTGCCACGCGCGGGACTGGCACAAGATGATGGGACTGGACATCTACGGGAAATCCATCGGCATTCTGGGCCTCGGTGCCATCGGCCGCGGGGTGGCGCAGCGTGCTGCCGGCTTTTCCATGCAGGTGAAGGCCTATGACGTTTTCTGGGACGCTGCATATGCGGAGGCCCACGGCATCGCATACGCAGAACCGCAGGAGATCTTTTCGACGTGCGATTTCATCAGCCTGCATCTGCCCTTGACGGATGAGACCCGGAATCTCGTGGATGATGCCGCCTTTTCGCTGATGAAGCCCTCGTGCATTCTCGTCAACACGGCCCGCGGCGGTCTGATTGATGAGCGTGCATTGATTCGTGCCCTGCAGGATCACCGCATCGCGGCCGCAGGAATCGACGTATTCCAGGAGGAGCCGCCCGCGGATCCCGACCTCTACAAACTGGACAATCTGATCATGGGCTCTCACTGCGCCGCGTCCACCGTCGGCGCCAGCGACACCATGAGCCAGATGGCTACGGACAACCTGCTGCAGAGCCTGCAGGCAGCCCGATAATCCCTTTACGCCTGTGTAAAACTGTAGACCTTATAAGACCTAGTACCAGCAACAGCTTAAGGCATTTAAAAGATTCGCCAATCGCATAGTTTTCTCTAGCCTGCCCCTCTCATGAGGGGCGTCTTTCATTTGCCTTTGTTTACTGGCTCACCCGTAAACGGGTCTATATATTCTTTTATGCTGATTTGATCTGCCACCATGTCTTCTTGTAACTGATTCTTCACATACTCGTTGATCGCCTTTTCATTTCGCCCCACCGTATCCACATAATACCCCCGGCACCAGAAATGCCGGTTCCCATATTTGTACTTGAGATTTGCGTGTCGGTCGAATATCATCAGGCTACGGTAGCCTCCTCGTTCTTTTTGATAGCGCCCTTGAGTTGCGCGTTTTCCTCCTGCAGCGCGGCGATTTTCTGAAGCTGCGGCCCATATTTCCTGGGGAACTCAATGGTGGGCAGTCCCTTTTTACCGGCGCCGTAAATCCGCGCCAGGGCGTCCATTGCCAGCTGCGGCT
>CAJFNY010000127.1 GCA_904395865.1 uncultured Oscillospiraceae bacterium | reverse complement strand
GCGGCCGCATAGACCACACAGTATTGAATTATAGCAGACTGTACAAACTTCGTCAATCAATTTCTCACTTTTCGCTGCTGTTTTTTTCGTGATCGGGAAAATCTGACGGATGACTTGCAGCGCTGCGGTTTTCCGACTATAATGTCTTTTCGCAGGGCCTTGCAGCAGCATCGCCCGACAAAGGAGGAACGCCACGGCGATGAAAAAGAACGGAAAGATCATTTTGCTCTGTATCGGGATCCTGTGCGTCCTGATGGCCGCCATGTACTTCATCTACCAGAACTTCGTACCCAAGGCGCAGGCCGGCGAAAAGCACGTCACGATCTCCATTGTCTACGACGACGGCACACAGAAGGACACCGAACTGGATACCGACGCAGCGTATCTGCTCGATGCGCTCAGCGCTGTGGCAGAGATCGACGGCTATGAAAGCGACGAGTACGGGTATACGCTGATCTCTGTGGACGGTGTGTCTGCCGATTTCACGACCGGCAACGCCTACTGGTCCATCTATGTGAACGGTGAATACGGGACTCTGAACATTGCCCGACAGCCTCTGGAGGACGGCGGCCACTATACCATTGCGTATGAAACGTTCTGACCGTCCGGCCTCTCCCGCCCGCACCATCGCCGTCCTTGCGCTGTGCACTGCGCTGGTCTTCGGGCTGCAGGTGGCGCTGGCCGCCATCCCCAACGGCGAGTGCGTTACGCTGCTCTTCATCCTGTTCACCCTGTATTTCCGGCACAAGACTCTCTATATCATCTACGCTTTTGCACTGCTGGAAGGCGTCACCTACGGCTTCGGGATCTGGTGGATCATGTACCTCTACGTATGGACCATCCTCTGGGCCCTGGTGATGCTTTTCGGGAAAAAACCGCGCCCAGTCTGGTTCTGGGCCATTCTGGCGGCAGCCTACGGCCTGTCCTACGGTCTGCTGTGCTCCTTCCCCTACTTGATCGCCGGCGGCCCGGCCGCAGCGTTCTCCTGGTGGGCCACCGGTATCCCGTTCGACATTCTCCACTGCGTCTTCAATTTTGCGACGGTCCTGATGCTGTTTACACCTCTGAACCGGCTGTTTGCCGCCATGCGGGCACGCGGTGCCCTGCTCTGAAATCCGCAAAGACATGATCGCCCGCACGGCGTCAGCCGTGCGGGCGATCTCTGCACTCAGAGCGCTTCGCTCTCGATCATCTCATCGGTGACGTCCGACTCCGGGGAGAGGCCCGGCAGGAAGTCGCGGTACGCCTGCAGGCCGGAACCGGCAGGAATCAGCTTGCCGATGATGACGTTCTCCTTCAGGCCAACCAGGTGATCGATCTTGCCCTTGATGGCCGCCTCGGTCAGGACCTTCGTGGTCTCCTGGAACGAGGCTGCCGACAGGAAGGACTCCGTCGCCAGGGAGGCCTTGGTGATGCCCATGAGGATCAGGGACTTGGTGGCCAGCTTCAGCTCCGTCTCACCGGCGTCGATCCGGGCCTGGACTCTGGCGTTGGCATCGTCAAACTCGAACGTGTCGACGACGGTGCCGGTCAGCAGGTCTGTATCGCCGGGATCCTCCACGCGGACCTTGCGGAGCATCTGGCGGATGATGACCTCGATGTGCTTGTCGTTGATGTCCACGCCCTGCTGGCGGTACACGGCCTGAACCTCCTGGGTCAGGTATTCCTGCACGGCCTCCAGGCCGGAGATCCGCAGCACATCGTGGGGGCTCAGCGCGCCGTCGGTGATCCGGTCGCCCTTCTGGATCTGCTGGCCGTTTTCGACCCGCAGGCCCACAGAGTACGGAACCTGGTACTGCTTGACCTCCCCGGTCTCGTCGTTGACGACGGAGATGTTCCGCAGCGCCGTCCGGTGGGTCTCATCAATCTCCACACGGCCGGAGATCTCGGAAATCGTGGCCTGCTTCTTCGGCTTGCGGGCCTCAAACAGCTCCTCAACGCGGGGCAGACCCTGGGTGATGTCGTCGCCGGCAACGCCGCCGGTGTGGAACGTCCGCATGGTCAGCTGGGTGCCGGGCTCGCCGATGGACTGCGCCGCAATGATGCCGACGGCCTCGCCCAGATTGACCTCCTCCGAAGTGGCCAGGTTCATGCCGTAGCACGTGGCGCAGACGCCGCTGCGGGCCTTGCAGCCCAGGACGGTGCGGATATAGATCTTGTGGATGCCGTGCTTCTCGAACAGGGCCGCATCCTCGGGCTGCATCAGCTTCGTCTTGGGATGGAGCAGCTCGCCGGTGACGGGATCGACCACGTCGTTGACCGGATAGCGGCCGCGGATGCGGTTGCCGAAGGTGTCGATGACCTGCCCCTTCTCCACCACTTCGCCGACCCAGATGCCCTCGGTAGTATGGCAGTCCTTCTCCCGGATGATGACATCCTGGCTGACGTCCACCAGGCGGCGGGTCAGGTAACCGGAGTCGGCCGTACGCAGGGCCGTATCGGTCATGCCCTTCCGGGCGCCTCTGGAGGAGATGAAGTACTCCAGGACACTCAGGCCCTCACGGAAGTTGGCCTTGATGGGAATCTCAATGGTGCGGCCGTTGGTGTCGGCCATCAGGCCGCGCATGCCGGCCAGCTGGCGGATCTGGTTCATGCTGCCGCGGGCGCCGGAGTCGGCCATCATGAAGATGGGGTTGTACCGGTCCATGCCCTGCTGCAGCGCGTCGGTGACGTCCTTGATGGTCTGCTCCCACTGGGAGACCACCAGGCGGTACCGCTCGTCGTTGGTGATGAAGCCGCGCTTGTACTGCCGGTCGATCTTGACGACCTTCTCCTCGGCGTCGGCGATCAGCTCGTACTTCTTCGCCGGGATCGTCATGTCGGCGATGGAGACGGTGATGGCGCCGCGGGTGGAATACTTGTAGCCCAGAGCCTTGAGGTTGTCGAGCATCTCCGTGGCGATGGTGAAGCCATGGACGCGGATGCAGCGGTCAATGATCTGGCCCAGCTGCTTCTTGCCGGTGATGAAGCCGACCTCCAGGTCGTAGAGCTTCTCCGGCTCACTGCGGTCCACGAAGCCCAGGTCCTGCGGGATGGGCTCGTTGAAGATCAGGCGGCCGACCGTGGCGTCGATGAGCCGGTGACCCACCACGCCGTCGATCTCCTTCTCCACCCGAACGCGGATGGGCGCGTGGATGCCGACCACGTGCTCATTGTACGCCAGCATGGCCTCGTCGGGCGAGGAAAAGACCTTTCCTGCGCCGGGCTCATCGTCCTTGACGTACGTCAGGTAGTACGTGCCGAGGATCATATCCTGCGTCGGCACCGTAACCGGCTTGCCGTCCTGGGGACGCAGCAGGTTGTTGGCCGAGAGCATCAGCATCCGGGCCTCCGCCTGGGCCTCGGCGGACAGGGGCACGTGGACGGCCATCTGGTCGCCGTCGAAGTCGGCGTTGAAGGCCGTGCAGCACAGGGGGTGCAGCTTGATGGCGCGGCCCTCCACCAGCACCGGCTCGAAGGCCTGGATGCCCAGGCGGTGCAGCGTCGGCGCGCGGTTGAGCATGACCGGCCGGTCCTTGATGATGTCCTCCAGGGCGTCCCAGACCTCGTTCTTGCCCTTGTCGATCATCTTCTTGGCGGACTTGATGTTGTTGGCCAGTCCGTCCTCTACCAGCTTCTTCATGACGAAGGGGCGGAACAGCTCAATGGCCATCTCCTTGGGCAGGCCGCACTGGTAGATCTTTAGCTCAGGGCCTACCACGATCACGCTGCGGCCGGAGTAGTCCACCCGCTTGCCCAGCAGGTTCTGGCGGAACCGGCCCTGCTTGCCCTTGAGCATATCGCTGAGGCTCTTGAGGGCACGGTTGTTGGCGCCGGTGACAGCCCGGCCGCGGCGGCCGTTGTCGATGAGGGCATCCACCGCCTCCTGGAGCATCCGCTTCTCATTGCGGACGATGAT
>CAJFNY010000126.1 GCA_904395865.1 uncultured Oscillospiraceae bacterium | reverse complement strand
GCAGTAGCGTCCAGCTCATCCAGGTCCAGGTCGATCTCTATGGTGTCATCCGGCTTTTGTTGGGACAAAAGAACAACCGTCTCCACGTGGGCGCAGCAGGGGAACATGTCCACGGCGCGGGCCGTCTGCAGGCGGTAGCCGTGGGAGCGGAGGCGCGCCACGTCGCGGGCCAGGGTGGCCGGGTCGCAGGAGACGTAGACGATGCGGTCCGGCGCCATCTGCGCCATGGCGTCCACCACCTCCGGCGCCAGACCCTTCCGCGGCGGATCCACCACGATCACCTCCGGGCGGATGCCGTCGGCGGCAAACCGGGCGGCGGCCTCACCGGCGTCGGCACAGAGGAAGCGCGCGTTCGTAATGCCGTTGCGGGCCGCATTTTCCCGGGCGTCGTCCACGGCGGCGGCCACGGACTCCACGCCGTAGACCAGCCCGGCCTGCCGGGCCAGGAGCAGCGTGATGGTGCCGGTGCCGCAGTAGAGATCCAGGGCCGTCGTCTCCGGGCCCAGCTGCGCCAGCTCCAGGGCGATGGTGTAGAGAACCTCTGCCTGGTCCCGGTTGACCTGGAAGAAGGAGCGGGGAGACAGCCGGAAGCGCAGGCCGCAGAGCGTTTCCTCCAGGTACGGCAGGCCCCAGAGGCAGTGGAACGTCTCGCCCAGCACGGTGTTGCCCCGGCGGGTATTGACGTTCCATAGGACGCCCTGCAGCCGCGGCAGCGTCTGGCGCAGCTGTCCGACCAGCGCATTGGCAGCGGCTGGCGCCGGCCCGTTGCCCACGACGCAGACCTGGACGCCGGCGTCCGCCGTGCGGACGTAGATGTGGCGGACGAGACCGCGGTGTGCCGTCTCGTCGTAGGCGGGGACTCCGTGGCTGCGCATCCAGTCCACGACGGTCTGCCGGGCGACGTCGGCCTGGGGGCTCTGGATCCGGCAGCGCTCCACCGGCAGCACCCGGTGGGTGCGGGCTTCAAAGAAGCCGGCGACGGGGCCGTCGGGCCCCGCGGCCACGGGGAACTGCGCCTTGTTGCGGTACTGCTCCCGGGTGCCGCCGGCGATGGGTACGGGGCCGGGATCCTCGCCGCCGATGCGGGCCAGGGCGTCCCGCACCCGCTGGGCCTTGAGCCGCAGCTCCTCGGCATAGTCCATATGCCAGAAGGCGCAGCCGCCGCAGCGCTTGCCGATGGGGCAGGCCCGGTCCACCCGGTGGGGCGAGACGGTGTCCAGGCGGACGATCCGGCCGTGGGCCGCGGTCCGCCCCACGTGCTCCACGGCGAACTCTCCCTGCTCGCCGGCGATGGCGTCGCGGATGAACACGGTCATGCCGTCGGGCGCCCGGGTGACGCCGAGCCCCTCGCTGGTGTAGCCGGTGACGGTGCCGGTAAAATGCTGATTCGGTTTCATACTGTCGTCCATTCTCCGTCAAGCGGTGATGTCTGCCAGGGAGGACCAGGGGATCGGAAACGCCGTCTCTGCCTCCGGGCCCAGCGCGCCCGGCTGGTACAGGACGACGAAGGCGTCGCCGGTGACGTAGAAGGCGTCGCGGTCCAGCAGCTCGGCGCAGGCCGTCTGCCAGTCGGCGGCGTAGTGCTGGGCATGGTACGGATCCTCGGAAATGATCCGCGCCACGCCGTCGGCCAACCGGGCGGTCCACTGTTCCTCCGGCACGGAGAAGAAGTCTCCCGCCGTCAGCAGGCCGCCGTCGGATACGCGGAACGTCTCCCCCAGAATCTGCTGATCCTCCATGGCGGAACCGGTCTGGAGGTAGTTGACGGTGACGGTCCGGCAGATGGACAGGATTTCGCCGTCGTTGCGTTCGACGGTGAAGGACGCGTCCACGTGGGCCTGCATCTGTTGCTCCATGACCTCCACGTACAGGTCGCCCCAGCAGAGGTCCTCCACCTTGCCGGCGGCGGCGGTGTAGTAATCGTTGAGGATCTGATCCACCGCGTCGCTGCCGGTGGCCACCTGCGGCACGGCGATGGCATAGCTCACCATGTCCTCCACAGAACCCTCCGAGGTGACGGTTTCCACGGAAACTCCGCTGGTTTCGGGGGCCGGGTCCGGCGTGTCCTCCGGTTCCGGTTCCGGCTCCGGCTTCGGTTCCGGCTCGGGAGTGGGCTCCTCCGGCACGTCCGGAGTTTCGGGAACGGCCGGCTCCTCCGGCGTCTCCGGCGCCGGCGCGGCCTCCTGGCCGCAGGCGGCCAGGCTCAGCAGCAGCAGCAGAGCCGCCAGCAGGACGGACAGAATTCGTCTCATGGCATTGCGCCTCCATGGTCGTTTTTGAAAGCGGCCGTGCCGCTTATTTTTCATGATACCATACTTTTATCCGTCCGTAAACCGCCCTTGCGCGTTCTGCCCGGCGCGGCTATACTGATGGAGAGGTGATCGTATGGTGCGCTACACGAACTGCACCCTCTGCCCCCGCCGGTGCGGCGTCGACCGCACGGCCGGCCAGCTGGGCTACTGCCGGATGCCGGCGCAGCTGCGGGCGGCCAGGGCGGCGGCCCACTACTGGGAGGAGCCGGTGATCTCCGGCAGTTTCGGCTCCGGGACGGTGTTCTTCTCCGGCTGCACGCTGCGGTGCGGCTACTGCCAGAATGCCGAGATCTCCCGGGAGAACCGCGGGCAGCCGCTGACGTCCACCCGGCTGCGGGAGATCTTCCTGCGGCTGATCGATGAGGGCGTGCAGAACATCAATCTCGTCACGCCGACCCACTTCCTGCCCGATATCCTCCCGGCGCTGACGCCGAAGCTCCCGGTGCCGGTGGTCTATAACTGCGGCGGCTACGAGTCCGTGGAGACCCTGCAGGCACTGGAGGGATTGGTGGACGTCTACCTGCCGGACTTCAAGTACAGCGACGCCGCCCTGGCGGAGCGGCTCTCCGGCGCGCCGGACTACCCGGATACGGCCGCGGCCGCCATCCTGGAGATGGTGCGCCAGACGGGGCCTTGCCGCGTGGAGGACGGCTGCCTGGCGCGGGGAACGCTGGTGCGCCATCTGGTGCTGCCCGGCTGTGTCGACAACTCGCTGGGCGTGGTGGACTGGTTCGCCGACCGGTTTCCGGACGGCTCGGTGCTGTTCTCCCTGATGGCGCAGTACACGCCCATGGGTCCGCTGGCCGGGACGCCGCCCTTTGACCGGACGGTCACGGAGGAGGAGTACGCCGCCGTGGAGAGCTGGATGACGCTCCGGGGCGTACGCGCCGGCTTCGTCCAGGACTTTGCCGCTGCCCGACGCGATTTCATCCCCGCCTTCGACGGGACGGGCCTCTGACAGCCTGCGTACAAACATTTGTTTGCAATTTCCCGGCGGATATGGTACAATGTTCAAAACTTCGGAGAGGTGGTGCGGCAATGCCGAGAACGAGCACGAAGCAGCGGGAGATCCTGGAGTTTCTTCGCCGGTTTTCCGCGGAGCACGGCTATGCGCCCTCCATCCGTGAGATCTGCGCCGCGGTGGGCCTTCGCTCCACGGCGTCGGTGCACTACCATCTGGCGGAGCTCAAGCGCACCGGCCAGATTGAAATGGACGAAAACAAGAACCGCACCATTTCCGTGGCGGAGAACGGGCCCGCCGGCCGGATTCCGATCCTCGGCACGGTCACGGCCGGCATGCCGATCCTTGCGGTGGAGAATGTGGAGGGCTATCTTCCCTGGGACGGCGATCCCACCTGCTTCGCCCTGCGGGTGCGCGGCGAGTCCATGATCGGTGCCGGCATCTGCGATGGCGACACGGTGGTCGTCCGGCCGCAGCCTTCGGCCGACAACGGCGACATCGTCGTGGCGCTGCTGGACGATGAAGCCACCGTCAAGCGTCTGCGCCGCACGGATGACGGCGTCTGGCTGATGCCGGAGAATCCCGCGTTCGCCCCCATCGACGGGCGTGAGGCTGCCATCCTCGGAAAGGTCCGGGCCGTTGTGCGGATGTATTGACAATGACTGGCAGGATACGGTAGAATGGGTGTAGCTTTTGGCTGCACCCATTTGTTTCACGTGAAACACTGGTAGAGAGGAAGATGGAAGATGAGGCGTGTCCTGCGCTGGGTCTCGATGTGGACGGTGGCCGCGGTGGCCTGTCTCCTGCTGACGGTTTCCACGGTGGCTACATACTTCTTCGATGTGGATTCCGGCGACTGGTACGCGACGGCCGTGGAATTTACGGTGGAGAAGGGCCTGCTGGCGGAGGCCACGCCGGGGCGGTTCAACCCCGACGGCCTGACCACCCGCGCCATGTTCTACACCGTGCTGTACCGCGCAGAGGGAGAGACGGGGCTCTGGCCCATGCCGGAGGGAGTGCCGGACATTGAGTCGGACGACTGGTATCTGGAGAGCGCCTCCTGGGCGCTGGCAAACGGAATTGCCAACACCGTGGAGGGAAAGTACCTGCCGGACGTCCCGATCACCCGCGCCGAGGTGTGCCGGAGCCTGCTGCGGTACGACGGCCTGCTCCGGGGTATGACGCTGCCGACGGCGACGGACGTGGCGTTCCTGGACCTCTACAGCCTGGATGCGGAGACCCGCGAGGCCGTGACGCGCTGCTGCGCGGCCGGACTTCTCAGCGGGAATGCCGACGGCACCTTCGATCCGCTGGGGACGATTACTCGGGCGGAGTTCGCGGACCTGCTCTGGAATTATTTCTCCCTGCCGGGCCAGCCGGCGCTGGCGGACAGCGGCGAGACCGTGGACAACACGCCGACGTACGTCCGCTGGACCGGAGACGTGGTGCTGGACTTCCCGCTGAGCGCCGTGGACGAGGTTACGGAGGAGCTGGTCCTGTGGCTGAACCAGCGGATCATCGCGGAGAACTATCCGGCCAGTGTCGTGGGCTACGGCATGACGATCGACGGCAACAGCCGCCACCTCACCAACTACGGCGACTACGGATACCACGACTGTTACAACGTCGCGACGATCCTCTACAATCAGAAGAACGATCTGGACCCGGGCGTGGAGCTGTACGGTCAGCAGCAGTACTACGGATACGCTCTGCAGGTGGACGGGATCCTGACCCAGGATGTCTGGCATCAGGAGGCGCAGGATACAGGGAAGGATCCCTGGCAGTGCACCTGGTGGGCCTGGGGCCGTGCGGCGCAGTATCTGGATCTGCAGTACGGGCTGGATCTGGCAGCCGTCTGCGACGGCCGCACGAACCTGGGCAACGGCCGCGACTACTACCGGAATCTCTCGCGCTACTTCCTCAGCGACATGACGCCGTCTGCCAACTCCTTCATCTCCTGGACCGGCGGCAAGTTCGGCCACGTGGCCTACGTGGAGGCTGTGGACGAAAACGGCATCTGGGTCTCCGCGGCCGACGCCGGCCACGCCTGGCGCGGCGTCACGTATATCCCGCGCTCGGACAATCCGAGGAATCCGTATCCGCTCTACTGGCACAACGGTGAGACGTGCAACGGCTTCAACCACCTGGACTACACGGCCAGCGGCGCACCCATTTCGACGGCCGGATAGTGTTTCACGTGAAACACCGGCTGCCGGTTGCATTCTGCCGGTGATGTGGTATAATAGGCCCGGCGGCAGGGCACCGGGAGAAATCGTTGGTGTAATCGCCACACATGCCGCGCAGATGCGCGGCCGGCATATCGGAACTCTCAACCGGCGGACCTCCGGGGCCGTCGGTTTCCCATGAAAGGAGCTTGCCATGGGGCTGATCCTTGCGATCGTCAACCAGAAGGGCGGCGTGGGCAAGACCACCACGGCAGTCAATCTGACGGCGGCCCTGCACCTGGCGGGGAAGCGCGTCCTGCTGTGCGACTTCGACCCGCAGGCCAATGCCACCTCCGGCCTGGGGGTGGACAAGGATGCCGTCCGGTGCAGCACGTACGACCTGATCATCAACGGCGAGGAGCCCCGCCGCGCCGTGGTACACACGGATTACGGCGACCTCCTCCCGTCGTCCCCGTCGCTGTCCGGCGCCGGCGTGGAGCTGGTGGGCGTCGGCGACCGGGAGCACCAGCTGAAGCGGGCGCTGGAGACGCTGCGGAGCGAATACGACTATCTGTTCGTGGACTGTCCGCCGTCGCTGGAGCTGCTGACGCTGAACGCCCTGTGCGCTGCCGACCGGATTCTGATCCCGGTGCAGTGCGAATACTATGCGCTGGAGGGGCTGCGGGATCTGATGACGACGCTGCGGGCCGTCAAGCGCAGTCTGAACCGCACGCTGGACATCTACGGCGTGCTGCTGACCATGTTTGACGGCCGGACGAACCTCTCCATGCAGGTGGCCGAGGAGGTCCGGCGGTTTTTCCCGGGGAAGGTGTTCCGGACCGTCATTCCCCGGAACGTCCGCCTCTCGGAGGCGCCCAGCCACGGGCTGCCGGTGATGGCGTACGACAAGTTCAGCCGCGGCGCAGAGAGCTATACGGCGCTGGCGACGGAAATGCTCAGGAAGGAGGGCCGGTAATGGCCGCACAAAAGGGCCTGGGCAAGGGCCTGGGGGCGCTGTTCGGCGATTTGCCGCCGGCCGGTGCGCCGGAGGCGCCCGATCTCAATCTGCCGATTCAGAAAATTGAACCGAATCCGCTGCAGCCGCGGAAGCACTTCGACGCCGAGGAGCTGCAGGCGCTGGCGGATTCCATTGCCCGCCACGGCGTCATCCAGCCGCTGACGGTGCGGGCCACGGAAAACGGGTACTATCAGATCGTGGCCGGCGAGCGGCGCTGGCGGGCGGCGCGGATGGCGGGGCTCCGGGAGGTCCCGGCGGTCGTCATCGAGGCCGACGACGAGAAGGCCACAGAGCTGGCGCTGATTGAAAATCTCCAGCGGCAGGATCTGAACCCGGTGGAAGAGGCCATGGGCTACCAGCGCCTGCTGGAGGAGTACGGCATGACCCAGGAGCAGGCCGCCGAGCGGGTGGGCAAGTCCCGCCCGGCCGTGGCCAACGCCCTGCGGCTGCTGGCACTGCCGGAGGATCTTCTGGAGATGGTGGCCGACGGCCGCCTGTCGCCGGGGCACGCCCGGGCGGTGCTGTCGCTCAAGAGTGAAGCGAAGCAGCGGGAGGCGGCACAGAAGATCGCCGCGCTGCAGCTTTCGGTCCGCCAGGCGGAACTGCTCTGCCGGAATATGGCCCGGGAGCAGCCGCAGGAGCCGGCGGCGCAGCCGCTGGCAGTGGACTATCTGGCTCAGTGTGAAAAGCAGCTGTCCCGCCGGCTGGGCCGCGGCGTGCGCATCACCAACGGCAAACGGAAGGGCCATCTGGACCTGGAGTTTTACGGCCAGGACGACCTGCAGCAGCTGCTGGAAGCGCTGCAGAAGCTGCAGCGCAGGGAGGAGACGAAATGAGCGACGAAACGAAGCGCACGACGGCTGAGCCGCCGTCTGGGGAGCAGCGGCCGCCGATTTCCGACAAGAAACGAAATGCACTGCTGCGATATATGGCCGTGCTGTTCGGCGTGGCCTTCCTGCTGGTGCTGCTGTCGTTCCTGATTCAGATGCGGGATTCCCGGGAGACCATCTCCGACCTGCACCAGTCGAACACCAGCGCCCTCCAGAACGCCGTGCGCCTGCAGGAGGAGAATCAGGTGCTGGCGACGGCCAACGAGGAGCTGACAGCCCAGGTTGAGGCGTATCAAAGCGACCTGGACGACGCCAGGGAGGCGCAGGACCGGCTTTCGGAGGAAAAGGCTGCCCTGGAGCAGCAGCTGGCCGAGGCCCAGCAGACGGACACAGACCGCCAGAGCGCCTACGACCTGCTGCTGCAGGCCCAGCAGACGGCCGCGGCCGGGGACCTGGAGACGCTGGCGGCCCAGCTGTCGGAGCTGGCGCCGCTGGAGACGCTGCTGTCGGAAGAAGCCTATGCCCAATACGAGATTCTGCAGGGCCTGCTGACCGCCGAGACCGGCACGGAGGCGGACAGCGCTGCGGGGAATAATTAGGAGTGAACCACTGTGATTGACATCAAACGCATCAAGGAGAACCCCGAAGCGGTCAAGGCCGGCTTCCGGGCCAAGGAAGTGGACTGCGACGAGGCCGTCGACCGGATTCTGGAGCTGGACGCGGCCCGGCGTTCCGCCATTGCAGAGACCGAGGCCATGAAGGCGGAGCAGAACAAGGTCTCCAAGCAGATCCCGCAGCTGAAAAAGGCCGGCGAGGACGTGGCGCCGATTTTCAAGCGCATGGGCGAGCTGAAGGCCAGCATCGCCGAGAACGACAGGAAGCTGGGAGACATCGAGGCGGAGTACCGCACGCTGCTGCTGAGTCTGCCGAACCTGCCCGACCCGGACCTGGTGCCCGGCGGCAAGGAGCACAACGAGCCGCTGCGCTACTACGGTGAGCCGCACAAGTTCGACTTCGAGCCGAAGCACCACGTGGATCTGTGCACGGACCTGGGCCTCATCGACTACGAGCGGGGCACGAAGCTGGCCGGCACCGGCTTCTGGATCTACCGGGGCATGGGCGCACGGCTGGAGTGGGCGCTGCTCAACTACTTCATCGATGAGCACCTGTCCGACGGCTACGAGATGGTGATCCTGCCCCACATGCTGGAGTACAAGTGCGGCGAGACGGCGGGCCAGTTCCCCAAGTTCGCCGACGAGGTCTACAAGATCGAGAACCCCACCGACGACCGGATGCACTTCATGCTTCCCACGGCGGAGACGGCCCTGGCCTCCCTCCACCGGGACGAGATCCTGCCGGAGTCGGCGCTGCCGCGGAAGTACTTCGCCTATACGCCGTGCTTCCGCCGGGAGGCCGGCTCCCACCGGGCCGACGAGCGCGGCATGGTCCGCGGCCACCAGTTCAACAAGGTGGAGATGTTCCAG
>CAJFNY010000125.1 GCA_904395865.1 uncultured Oscillospiraceae bacterium | reverse complement strand
GCGGTGGGCTCGTTGATGATGCGCTTGACCTCCAGGCCGGCGATCTTGCCGGCGTCCTTGGTGGCCTGGCGCTGGGCGTCGTTGAAGTACGCCGGGACGGTGATGACGGCCTCGCTGACGGTGCCGCCCAGGTACGCCTCCGCATCGGCCTTCAGCTTCTGCAGGATCATGGCGCTGATCTCCTGGGGCGTGTACTTCTTGCCGTCGATGTCCACACGGTAGTCGGAGCCCATGTGGCGCTTGATGGACGAGATCGTCCGCTCGTGGTTCGTCACGGCCTGGCGCTTTGCCACCTGGCCGACCATGCGCTCACCGGTCTTGGAGAAGGCCACCACCGACGGGGTCGTGCGGTTGCCCTCGGCGTTGGGGATGACGACGGGCTCGCCGCCTTCCATGACGGCGACGCAGGAATTGGTTGTACCAAGATCAATACCAATAATTTTCGACATGATGCAGTTTCCTCCTATAGAAACGATCAGATTTTACGAAGCTGTTCCGCCCGCTGCCGGGCGGCTCCGGTTCCCGCTCTAGTTCGCGACCCGGACCATCGCGAACCGGACGACCTTGTCGCCCACGCGGAAGCCCTTCTGAAAGACCTCGGCCAGGACGTTCTCGCCCAGGCTCTCGTCCTCACAGTGCATGACCGCGTTGTGCATATTCGGGTCAAAGACGTCGCCCACGTTGCCGAAGGGCACGACTCCCAGCTTTTCCATGACCTCGATGAGGCCGCCCATGGTCATCTCGACGCCCTTCTTGTACGCCTCGTCGGCCGTGGGCTGATTCAGGGCCCGCTCCAGGTTGTCGTAGACCGGCAGGAACTTGGACACGGTCTCCGCACGGATCTCGGTGTAGAGATTGTCCTTCTCCTTCTGGCTGCGCTTGCGGAAGTTGTCGTACTCGGCCAGGAGCCGCAGGTATTTGTCCTGCTCGGCGGCCAGCTGGTCCCGGAGCTGCTCCAGCTCCGACGGCTGCTGGGCGGCCGCTCCGTCGGCGGCCGGTGCCTCGGCGGCCTGGGCCGCGCCTTCGTCCGTCTGCGGCGCCGGCTGCTGGGCCTGCGCCTTCTTCGCGGAATCCTTCTTATCCTTTGCCATAGCTCACAGTTCCTTTACTCGGTGTCCCCGCCGTCCGGCTCCTGACCGGAGGGCGGAAGCTCGTTCTTTCCAAACATTCTTCCCAGGCTCTCGGCGAAATAACTCAGCCGCGCCGTCACCCGGGCGTAATCCATCCGTGTGGGACCCACGACGCCGATCATGCCCTGCATGCCGTCGCCGATGTCGAACCGCGTCATGACGACCGACGTGTCCTTCAGCTCCCGGGCGATGTTCTCCGGCCCCACCAGGATCTGCACCGGGCCCTTGGTGGGCGCCGGGAGATTGGCGATGGTGTCCTCGTCCAGCGTGGCCAGCACCTCGGTGGCCTTCTCCACGTCCCGGTACTCCGGCTGCTGCAGCAGCTTCATCTGGCCCGTCAGGTAGACGTCGCTGTGGCGCTGCTCCTGGAGGACGCGGACCGTGAAGTCCACGGCGATGGGCACCAGGTCGGCCGCCGCGCCGGCGGACTTGCGGATCTTCTCCAGCAGCTCCGGCGTGATCTGCTCGGCCGTCAGGTCGGTCAGCGTCGCGTTGAGCACCGCCGAGAGGAGCTTCAGGTCCGGCTCGCCCACGTGGAGCGGCAGCTTGATGAGCTTGTTCTTGACGACCTCGGCGTTCGTCAGCACCACGAGGATGATGCTGCCGGCCTCGGCGTGGACCAGCTCGAAGTGGCGGACCGTCGGCTCCACGCCGGCCCGGGAGGCCACGGTGTAGGCCGGGAGATTCGTCAGGTTGGAGACCATCTTGCCCACCTGGCTCATGACCTTGTCAAACTCCTGGAGCTTCAGCTCCATGGCCTGGTTGAGGCTCTGGGTCTCGTCCACCGAGAGGCGGTAGCCCTCCATGAGCTCGTTGACGTACAGCCGGTAGCCGGCCGGCGACGGGACGCGGCCGGCGGAGGTGTGGGGCTGCTCCAGGTAGCCCATCTCCGTCAGGTCGGCCATCTCGTTGCGGATGGTGGCCGAGGAGACGTCCATGTCCGGCAGGGCCGCGATGGTCTTGGAGCCCACCGGCTCGGCCGTCTGGATGTAGCAGTCGACGATGGCCCGGAGGATCTTCTTCTTCCGCTCTGTCAGCTCCATCCACAACGCCTCCCGTCACGGTTTCCGGTGATCCCTTCCGGATCCGGTGATTCATGTTAGCACTCATTCTCTCTGAGTGCTAATCCAATGTACCACGATCGGAAGCCGTTGTCAATAGCTCTTTTTTGAATTCTTTGTGAACTCGGAAAAAAGGCCCGGGACGCCGTTTCCGGCGTCCCGGGCCCTGTGCTACGATTCGTTGAGGATGCGCATGAACTCCTCGCCGGTGATGGTCTCCTTCTCGTAGAGGTAGGCGGCCAGCCGGTCCAGCTGGGCGCGGTTCTCCTGGAGGATGCGGCTGGCCTTGGCGTGCTGGGCCCTGACCAGCTCCACCACCTTCCGGTCGATGGCTGCGGCCGTCTCGGCCGAGCAGGCCAGGGACGCGTCGCCGCCCAGGTACTGGTTCTGCACCGTCTCCAGGGCGACCATGTCGAAGTCCTCACTCATGCCGTACCGGGTGATCATGGCGCGGGCCAGCTTCGTGGCCTGCTCGATGTCGTTGGAGGCGCCGGTGGACGCCGAGTGGAACACCAGCTCCTCGGCGGCGCGGCCGCCGGTGAAGGTGGCGATCTTGTTCTCCAGCTCCTCCTGGCTCATCAGATAGTGGTTGCCCTCCTCCACCTGCATGGTGTACCCCAGGGCGCCGGACGTGCGGGGGACGATGGTGATTTTCTGCACCGGGGCGGAGTTGGTCTGCCGGGCGGCCACCAGGGCGTGGCCGATCTCGTGGTACGCCACGACCTTCTTCTCCTGGTCGGTGAGGATGGCGTTCTTCTTCTGGTAGCCGGCGATGACCACCTCAATGCTCTCCTCCAGGTCG
>CAJFNY010000124.1 GCA_904395865.1 uncultured Oscillospiraceae bacterium | reverse complement strand
CTTCATCTCCATGGGCTGGGATCCGGGCCTGTTCTCGGTGAACCGCCTGTACGCCTCGGCCATCCTGCCCGAGGGGAAGGACTACACGTTCTGGGGCCGCGGCGTCAGCCAGGGCCACTCGGATGCCGTCCGCCGGATCCCCGGCGTGGCCGACGCCCGGCAGTACACGATCCCCGTCCCCGAGGCCCTGGAGCGGGTCCGGGCCGGCGAGATGCCGGAGCTGACCACCCGGCAGAAGCATACGCGCCTCTGCTACGTGGTGGCCGAGGACGGCGCCGACCGGGCCGCCATCGAGCGGGCCATCAAGACCATGCCCAACTACTTCGACGAGTACGACACCACCGTGGAGTTCATCACCGCCGAGGAGATGCGGCGGGACCACGCCGGCCTGCCCCACGGCGGCAGCGTCCTGCGCAGCGGCGTCACCGGCTGGGAGAAGGAGCACCGGGAGACGATCGAGTACACCCTGAAGCTGGACTCCAACCCGGAGTTCACCGCCAGCGTCCTGGTGGCCTGCGCCCGGGCCGCCGCGCGGATGGCCGCCCGCGGCGTCACCGGCTGCCGCACCGTCTTCGACATCGCCCCGGCCGACCTGAGCCCCCTCCCGCGGGAGGAGCTGCTGGCCCACATGCTATAAGAGAAGGAGTTTTTTACCATGCAGCAGACGAAAGTGCTGAAGTTCGGCGGCAGCTCCCTGGCAGACGCCGCCCAGTTCCGGAAGGTGGCGGCCATCATCCGCGCCGAGCCGGAGCGGCGGTACGTGGTGGCCTCGGCCCCCGGCAAGCGGTTCCCCGAGGACATCAAGGTGACGGACATGCTGTACGACTGCTTCGACCTGGCCGCCCGGAAGGAGAACATCGACGAGGCCTTCGCGAAGATCGAGGCGCGGTACAACGGCATCGTCACCGACCTGGGGCTCGACATGGACCTGACCCCCGAGTTCCGGAAGATCCGCATGGCCATCGAGCACCACGCCGGCAAGGACTACGTGGCCAGCCGCGGCGAGTACCTGAACTCGCTGATCCTGGCCCGGTACCTGGGCTTCGCCTTCATTGACGCCGAGGCCGGCATCTTCTTCAACGACGACGGCACCTTCGACGACAAGCACACGTACAAGGCCCTCTCGGCGCTGCTGGCCGAGGCGGACTACGCCGTCGTCCCGGGCTTCTACGGCTCCATGCCCAACGGGACGATCAAGACCTTTTCCCGCGGCGGCTCCGACGTCACCGGCGCCATCGTGGCCCGGGCGGCCGACGCCGTGCTGTACGAGAACTGGACCGACGTCTCGGGCATGCTCATGGCCGACCCGCGGCTGGTGGAGCATCCCCGGGTCATCGAGGAGATCACGTACCGGGAGCTGCGCGAGCTGGCCTACATGGGCGCCACGGTCATGCACGAGGAGGCCATCTTCCCGGTGCGCGAGGCGTGTATCCCCATCAACATCCGCAACACCAACGCCCCGGAGGATCCAGGTACCATGATCGTTCCGAATTCTGAGACCGCGCCCGCCACCGTCATCACCGGCGTCGCCGGGCGGAAGGGCTTCTCCTCCATCACCATCGAGAAGGACCGGATGAACACCGAGGTCGGCTTCGGCCGGAAGGTGCTGTCGGTGCTGGAGGACTTCGGCGTCTCCTTCGAGCACATCCCCACGGGCATCGACACCATGTCCGTCGTCGTGGCCACGGCGTCCATCGCCGGCTGCAAGGAGGCGCTCATCGGCCGCATCTTCCGCGACGCCAACGCCGACTCCGTCACCATCGACGACAACATGGCCCTGATCGCCATCGTCGGCCGCGGCATGGTCAGCAACAAGGGCACCGCCGGCCGCGTCTTCACGGCCATCGCCGACCAGGACATCAACATCCGCATGATCGACCAGGGCTCCGGTGAGAACAACATCATCGTCGGCGTCAACGAGCGCGACTACGACGCCGCGCTCCAGGCCATCTACCGGGAATTCGTCCGCGAGGACTGACACGGAGGGCCGCGGGCAATCGCCCCGCGGCCCTCTCTTTCCGCCCCGCCGGGGGCGGATGCGGCCTGGTGCTTCTGCCGGAGAACCCGGTGGAGCCCTGCGGCTTGTCATGCCTCCGGCGGGCCCCTTTCCACCGAGGGAAAGGGGCGAAAGCTCGCCGGTGGCTGCGGCCCCCGGACCCCCAGGGGGAGG
>CAJFNY010000123.1 GCA_904395865.1 uncultured Oscillospiraceae bacterium | reverse complement strand
GTCCAGCTCCAGATCCTCGAAGTACTGCTCGCACAGCTGCACGATGCCGTCGCGCTCGCCGTCGTAGCCCACCACGTTGGAGCCGGTCGTCACCTTCGTGGCCGCGGAGCCGCCGACGGTGATGGTGCTGCCCTCGCCCTCGATGACGATGTCGCCGCTGGCATACTCAACCATGTCGGCCTTCAGCGCGTTGAACATCATCTGGGCAGCGTCGGCACGGGACAGGGCGCCGCTCATGTTGGAGCTGCTCAGGCCGTCCAGCAGGCCGGCAGCCCGGGCGTCCGACAGGACGTTAACCGTCCAGTTGGTGCCCACGTAGCCCTCGGCGTCCTGATCGTAGCCCAGGGTGCACAGGAGCATCTTCGCCGCCTGCACGCCGGTCACGGTGCCGTCCGGGTTGAACAGGCCGTTGCCCACGCCGGCCACGATGCCGGTCTGGTTGGCATACGCGATGTAGCCGCGGGCCCAGTGGGTCAGGCAGTCGGAGAAGCTGTTGGCGCCGGCGTACAGGTCGCCGACGTCCTCACCGCCGGACACAATGTAGGCGATCATCTTCGCCATCTGAGCACGGGTCACGCTGCCCTCCGGCCGGAACGAACCGTCCGGATAGCCGTTGATGACCTCAATTCCGGACATCACGTCGACAGCTTCCTGATTGGCAATGTCGCTGCCATCGGTGAAATCCGTCGCGCTGGCAACTGTTGCAAACCCCATCATCAGGGCCACAACCAGAGCCAACGCAAGAACTTTCTTTAAGATACTCAACAAACAGTGGGAAATTGAAAAAATTCATTCCGAATTTTACGAATGGTCGAAATTTTGCAAATTATCTCTTTTTATGGACTTTTACCAGTGCCGCGTCGGGGAAAACCGCCCGGTGATACGTTGTCAAAACTGCGCGTTTTCGGTCAACTCTTACACTGACGTACCGTGCCGTCGTTGCATCCAGCCCTGTGGGAAATTCCAGCTCCATGCCCGTTCCGCGGAGGCTGTGCCCGAGGATGGCGCCCACCGTGAAAAAGTCGCCGGTCAGCTCGTGCATGTTCGTGGCGGCGCTGTGCCGCAGGTCGTGGAACCGGATGTGCGGCATCTCCAGCGCCCGGAGGAGACGGCCGAAGTCGTTGGAAACACGCTCCCGCCGGTACGGCGCGCCGTTTTCCATGGCCACGACGAGCCGGTTATTATAATAGGTACCGCCGCCGAGGCCGGCCAGGGAGCGCCGCCGTTCCTGCCGCTGCTTCTGGTGCAGGAAGTATGGCCGCACGGCCGCCGTGATCGGCAGCTCCCGCGCCTGGGACTTGACCGGCGCCAGACGCTCGTCCAGTATCGTCGTCCCGGCCGCCACCCGGTACGGCAGCTGTTCACAGACGGAAAACGTGCCTTTTTCCAGATCCACGTGGTCCCAGCGGAGGCCCAGCACTTCCCCCAGCCGCAGGCCGTACAGCCCGGCCAGCACCACCGGCATCTCCCAGCGGGTGCCGATGACCCGGCTGATGAGCTGCTGCAGCTGGGGCACCGTGTACGGCTCCGGCGTCGGCCCGTCCTTGGGGAGCCGCGTCAGCAGGTCCTTGATGGGATTCTGATCGATGTAGCGGTATTTCCGGGCCTGCTCCAGCGCGGCGCCGAGGGTTTTCCGCGCCAGCCGGACGACGCCCGGCGACAGGCCGCGTTCCAGCAGCGCTGCCAGCAGATCGTCGATCATCGGCGCGGTCAGATTGGAGAGGCGCACCGCACCCAGATACGGAGCGATGTAGTTTCGAATGACGCACGCATAGCTGGCGACGCTGCTGGGCCGGAGGTTTACGCGCCCGTGGCGTTCCAGCCATTGGGACAGATAGGTTTCGACCGTCAGGCTGTCCGAAAGGTCACTGGGGGGTGCAATCATGGAAAATTCCTCCTCATATGTAAATGATTGTCCATTGTACCACGGCGCGGTCCATGTCGAAAAGAATCGAAAAAGTGCGAAAGCCGGCGCCGCCATTCCGGGATTGCAGGCCGCAGCGGTAAGTCCGCTGACGGAATCCAGAAACTCCCAGTTCTGGCGGCCGCTCCCCGGAAAAAGGAAGGGGCATGCAATATTACAGTTTTATTACAGATTCGATTCAGATCTGGACTTTTTGAACGCCCCGTGCTAGACTGCAACTTGCAGAGGGACGCAAAGCGGCCGATCGATACCCCGGGATAGATACGGGAAGGCTAGCCACGGTATGTATGCCGGGCGCCGAAGAGCGGCAGAGCGGAGCTCTGACAAATAAACGAGGAGGAATTCTCAGCATGAAGAACTTAAAGAAAGTTCTCGCACTGGTGCTGGTGGTGGCTCTGATGATGGGCTTCGCCACGGTTGCCGGTGCAGCGGACTTCACGGACAGTGCTGACGTGGATCACACTGAAGCCGTAGAAGTCATGACGGCCATCGGGGTCATCAACGGC
>CAJFNY010000122.1 GCA_904395865.1 uncultured Oscillospiraceae bacterium | reverse complement strand
TCTACTCCATCTACCGGAAGATGAAGTCCCAGAACAAGACCATCGACGAGCTGTACGACCTGTACGCCTTCCGGATCATCGTCGACACGATCCCCGACTGCTACAACGTCCTGGGCCACATCCACGACCTGTTCAGCCTGGTGCCCGGCCGGTTCAAGGACTATATCTCCACGCCGAAGCCGAACATGTACCAGTCCCTGCACACCACGGTCATCGGCACCGACGGCATCCCCTTCGAGGTGCAGATCCGCACGTGGGAGATGCACCAGACGGCCGAGTACGGCATCGCCGCCCACTGGAAGTACAAGCAGGGCATCCAGACCACCGGCGAGGAGAAGGACTTCGAGTGGATCCGCCGCCTGCTGGAGAGCCAGCAGGACACCGACGCCGAGGAGTACGTCCACTCCCTGAAGGTGGACATGTTCGACGACGAGGTCTTCGTGTTCACCCCCAAGGGCAAGGTCATCTCCCTGCCCCAGGGCTCCACGCCCATCGACTTCGCCTACGCCATCCACTCGGCCGTGGGCAACTCCATGGTCGGCGCCAAGATCGCCGGGCGCATCGTCAAGTTCGACGAGCCGCTGAAGAACGGCGACATCGTCGAGATCCTCACCTCCAAGACGGCCAAGGGCCCCAGCCGCGACTGGCTGAAGATCTGCAAGTCCAACCAGGCCCGCAACAAGATCAAGCAGTGGTTCAAGAAGGAGTGCCGCGAGGACAACATCGTCCACGGCAAGGCCAGCTTCGAGGCCGAGCTGCGGCACATGAACATCAACCCCAACGTCCTGAACAACGAGGAGCTGCTGCCGGCGGTGCTCAAGAAGGTCTGCTTCGACACCCTCGACGACATGTACGCCGCCATCGGCTACGGCGGCATCACCGCCCAGAAGTGCGTCGGCCGCATCCGCGACGAGCTGCTCCACGCCGAGAAGCCCGCCAGGGACCCCAAGGAGACCGGCCTGAACCTGAAGGCCCCCACGAAGAACGACAGCGGCGTCATCGTCGGCGGCGACATCGGCTCGTGCATGGTCAAGTTCTCCCGCTGCTGCACGCCGGTGCCGGGCGACGACATCATCGGCTTCATCACCAAGGGCTACGGCGTCTCCATCCACCGGAAGGACTGCCCCAACGCCAGGGGCGCCGACAACCCTGCCCAGGCCGACCGCTGGGTCCACGTCACGTGGGCCAACACCGAATCCGAGCCGTTCTCCACCACGCTGGAGATCGACTCCACGGCCCGCCAGGGCGTGTTCCTGGACGTGGCCACCATCCTCGCCTCCATGAAGGTGCGCGTCACCGAGATCTCCGCCCGGGACCTGCCCGACAACCGGTGCATCACCATCGCCACCTTCGACGTCAAGAACCTGGACGAGCTCAACGCCGTCCGGCAGAAGATCCGCGGGCTCTCCGGCGTCACCGACGTCCGGCGCGGCCGCAACTGATTCCGAAAGGAGCATTTCCATGCGCGCAGTCCTCACCCGGGTCGCCGGGGCCTCGGTTTCCGTGGACGGGGCGGTGTGCGGCCGCATCGGCCGCGGCTTCCTGATCCTCCTGGGCGTCGCCCCCGGCGACACGCCCGAAACGTGCCGGAAGCTGGCCGACAAGGCCCTGGGCCTCCGGATCTTCTCCGACGAGGCCGGCAAGATGAACCGGAGTCTTGCCGACGTGGGCGGCGAGGTGCTGGTCGTCAGCCAGTTCACGCTGTACGGCGACTGCCGCAAGGGCCGCCGCCCCAGCTTCACCGGCGCCGCCGGCCCCGACGTGGCCGTGCCGCTGTACGAGCAGTTCCTGGACGAGTGCCGCGCCCGCGGCTTCGAGCCGGCCCACGGGGAATTCGGCGCGCACATGGAGGTGGAGTCGGTGAATGACGGCCCCGTTACCCTGATCCTCGACACGGATGCGTGGGTCTGAACGACATGGTCGGCTCCGCCGACCGGCTGGACTCCGGGCGTCGGCGCGTCGCTGCGCTCCTTCCGACGCGCGGATTCCATGCCAATGACGATCCCGTCACCCTGATTCTCGATACGGCCGAGTGGGCCTGAAACCGGAGGGATTCTGATGCAGATCCAAGCGCTGCCCCTGGGGCCTCTGGGGGCAAACTGTTACATCGTCTCTGACCCGGACGCCGGCGTCTGCGCCGTGGTGGATCCGGGCGGCGCCGGCGGGGAGCTGGCGCTCCGTCTGGAGCGCAGCGGCCTGCGGGTTGCGGCCATCTTCCTGACCCACGGCCACTTTGACCACGTGGGCGGCGCCGCCGCCCTCCGGGAGGCCACCGGCGCGCCGGTCTACCTCAGCGGGGCCGACCGGGCGCTGCCCCCGGACCTCACCGGCGGTCCCCTGCCGGAGACCGCCGACCTCCGGGAGGGGGACGCCCACGCCGTCGGCGCCGTCACCTTCCGGGTCCTGGCCACGCCGGGGCACTCCGCCGGCTCCGTCTGCCTGACGGTGGACGACGGGGAGCACCGGGCCCTGCTCACCGGCGACACGCTGTTCGCCGGCAGCTGCGGCCGCACCGACTTCCCCGGCGGCAGCACCGACGCGCTGATGGCCTCCCTGGCCCGGCTGTCCGCCCTGGAGGGGAACTGGCCGGTGCTGCCGGGCCACGGCCCCGCCTCCACGCTGGAGGAGGAGCGGCACTCGAACCCCTTCCTCCGTCAGGCCGCGGCCGGAGAGGCGCAGCCATGAGGCTGTACCTGGACGGCCACGGCGAGCGGTACGCCCTGGAGCAGCTGCAGATGTCCCTGTTCCCCGACGAGCCCATGGAGTTCTGCCCGGCGCCCTTCGACGGCGACGGCGCCGTCTCCACCCTGGAGCGCCGCGGGGAATATCTGGTGGCCACGGGCCGCATCCGCCGCGGCGGGAGGGACGCCTCCGGCGTCTGCCGCCTGCCGGCGGCGGAGGAGACGGTGCCCCTGCGCCGCCGGATCCTGCAGCAGAGCTACTATCTGGCGGCCATCCAGCTGCTGGACGAGCCGCCGGCCTGGGGTGCCCTGGCCGGCGTCCGGCCCACGAAGCTGACGACCCGCCTGCTGCAGCAGGGCGGCACGGCGGAGGACTGCGACCGGATGCTCCGGGACGTCTACTACGTCTCCCCCCGCCGCCGGCGGCTGTGCGTCGACGCCTCCCTGGCCTCGGCCGAGGCCGCGGCCCTGCTGGAGCCGACGGACCTTTCCCTCTACGTGGGCATTCCGTTCTGCCCCAGCCGCTGCGCCTACTGCAGCTTCGTCAGCCAGTCCACCGAGAAGCAGGCCGGGCTGCTGGAGCCGTTTCTGGAGGCGCTGCTGCGGGAGGTGGAGACGGCCGGGCGGCTGCTGGCCGCCACGCCGTTCCGCGTCCGCACCGTCTACATGGGCGGCGGTACGCCCACGACCCTGTCCGCCCCGCAGCTGCAGCGGCTGCTGGCCGCCATTTCCAGTCATTTTGACCTGTCCCGCTGCCTAGAATATACGGTGGAGGGCGGACGGCCCGACACGCTGGACCCGGAGAAGCTGGCCGTCCTGCGGGAGGGCGGCGTGGGCCGCATCAGCATCAACCCGCAGACCATGCGCGACGACGTGCTGCGCCGCATGGGCCGCCGCCACACCGCGGCGGACACCCGGCGGGCCTTCGCCGACGCCGCGGCCGCCGGCTTCCGGGACATCAACATGGACCTGATCGCCGGCCTGCCCGGCGACGACCCGGCGGGCTTCGCCGCCTCCCTGGAGGAGTGCCTGGTCCTGGGGCCGGCCAACGTCACGGTGCACACTCTGGCCATCAAGCGCGGCTCCGACCTGCACATGGACCGGGACGGCCTGCTGCCGGCGGCCCAGGTGGCCCGGATGCTCGACGACGCCGAGGCCCGCCTGCGCCGGGGCGGCTACCGCCCCTACTACCTCTACCGGCAGAAGTACATGTCCGGCAGCTTCGAGAACGTGGGCTGGTGCCTGCCGGGCCGCGCCGGCCTCTACAACATCTACATGATGGAGGAGCTCCACAGCATCCTCTCCCTGGGCGGCGGCGGCATGAGCAAGGCCAACCTGCCCGGCGGCCGGCTGGAGCGCTTCCACAATCCGAAATACCCGCGCGAGTACCTGGAGCACCTGGACGAAACCCTGCAGCGTCACGAGGCCTTTCTCCGGCTGCTCTGCGAAACGGAGGAAACCCATGAACCGATTTGAGCTTTCCGCCCTCAACGAGGACATCCGCCGGGACCCGGCGGAGTTCATCGCCCAGTGCGACGAACGGTACAACCTGATGATTCTCGACACGGCCACCCAGGTGGCCCGCAACCGGAAGAAGAGCCCCATCGTCCTGCTGGCCGGCCCCTCCGGCTCCGGCAAGACGACGACGGCCCTGCGGATCCGCTCGGCCCTGGAGGCCCGCGGCATCGGCAGCCACTCCATCAGCCTGGACGACTACTACCGGAACCCCCACTCCGAGGGCTACCCCTGCACCGAGTCCGGGGAGCCGGACCTGGAGTCCCCCCTGGGCCTGGACATCCCGCTGCTGCGGCAGCACCTGGACGACCTGTCCGAGGGGCGGGAGATCCTCGTCCCCCACTTCAACTTCAAGATCCACGACCGCGACCCCAAGGGGGCCCGGCCGCTGCAGCTGGGGCCCGACGAGGTCGTCGTCTTTGAGGGGCTCCACGCCCTGAACCCCCTGTTCACCGACCGCCACCCCGACGCCTTCGGCATCTACGTCTCCACGGCCACGGACCTGTTCGACCGGGGCCAGCTGCTGCTGCGGCACGACACGTTCCGCCTGCTGCGCCGCTGCGTCCGCGACCTGTACCACCGCAACGCCCCGGCCCTGGAGACGCTGACCCTCTGGGACAACGTCTGCCGCGGCGAGGCGCGCTACATCACGCCGTACAGGGACCTGGCCGACGTGGCCCTGAACACGTCCCTGGGCTACGAGGTGCCGGTGCTGGCCAGGGTGGCCGAGCCGCAGTTCTTCGACCTGCCCGACGACGCGCCCCACATGGACCTGGTGCTGGCCGCCCAGCGGGCCGCCGACCGCTTCGAGCCCATCAGCCCCTCGCTGGTGCCCAAGACCTCGCTGCTGCGGGAGGAGTTCATGCTCTGAGCCCGCCGGCCGAAAGGAGTTTGTATGGATACCCTGTTTTCCAACGCCACCGTGGTGACGATGGACCCCAGCATGCACGTCTACACCGACGGCTTCGTGGGCGTCACCGACGGCCGGATCGCCTACGTGGGCAAGAACCCGCCGCCGGCCTCCGAGCAGCCGCAGAAGATCATCGACGCCACCGGCATGGTGCTGATGCCGGGCCTCATCAACTGCCACACCCACCTGCCCATGACCATCCTCCGGGGCTACGCCGACGACTACGACCTGCAGACGTGGCTCACCGAGCACATCTTCCCCAAGGAGGACCGGCTGGACGACCGCTGCGTCAAGGCCGCCACGCTGCTGGGCATCGCCGAGTGCCTGCAGTTCGGCGTCACCTCCGTGTCGGAGATGTACGACCACGTGGACGCCATCGCCGAGGCCGTGGCCGAGAGCGGCATCAAGGCCAACATCGCCCGGGGCGCCACCATGTTCCTGGACGAGGGCTTCGACTTCGAGACGTTCCCGGCCTGCCGGGAGCTGGTGGCCGCCCGGGACAAGTGGGACGGCTTCGACGGCGGCCGCATCCGCATCGAGGCCGGCATCCACGGCGAGTACACCTCCAGCTATCCGTTCTGGGAGGCCGTGTCCGAGTACGCCGTCAACGAGGGGCTGCGGATGCAGCTCCACCTGTCGGAGACGGCCTCGGAGCACCAGTCGTGCATCGAAAAGTACGGCCTGACCCCGGCCCAGGTGCTGGACTGCCACCACGTGTTCGACGTGCCGGTGACGGCGGCCCACTGCGTCCACCTGAGCCAGGAGGACATGGCGCTGCTGGCCCGCCGGGGCGCCTCGGCCGTCCACTGCCCGGTCAGCAACCTGAAGCTGGCCAGCGGCGTGGCCGACGTGATGGCCCTGGTCAAGGCCGGCATGAACGTCTGTCTGGGCACCGACGGCGCCGCCTCCAACAACAATCTCGACCTCTTCGAGGAGATGAAGCTGGCCGCCCTGCTGGCCAAGGAGCACCACCACGACCCCACGGCCGTGGCCGCCCCGGCGGCGCTGATGATGGCCACGGTCTGCGGCGCCCGGGCCCAGGGCCGGCAGGCCGAGTGCGGCATGATCCAGGTGGGCATGGACGCCGACGTGATCCTGGTGGACTTCACGCGGCCGCACCTGATGCCGTGCCACAACGTGATCTCCAACCTGGTCTACGCGGCCCGGGGCAGCGACGTGGCCCTGACCATGGTCCGCGGGAAGGTGCTCTACGCCGGCGGCAAGTTCCCCACCATCGACCTGGACGCCGTGGTGCGGGAGCTGGCCGAGTACGCCATGCCCCGGGTCTTCCCGCCCGCCGGCAACTCCGACCGCTGACGCCAGCGGCCCTGCGCAAAGGAAGGTACCCGTTTTGAACGAACAACCCATCAAGAAGCAGAGCTTCCTCCAGGGCGCGGCGATCCTGGCCCTGGCCACGGCCATCGTCAAGGTCATCGGCGCCTGCTACAAGATCCCCCTGGGCAACATCATCGGCGACGATGGCTACGGCTACTTCACCACCGCCTACGACATCTACTCGGTGCTGCTGACCATCTCCACGGCCGGCCTGCCCGTGGCCATGTCCCGGATGATCTCCGAGAGCCAGGCCCTGGGCAACCACGCCCAGATCCGGCAGGTCTACCGCGCCTCCCTGTACGTGTTCCTGACCATCGGCATCGTCGGCAGCGGCGGCATGCTGCTGCTGTGCCGCCAGCTGGCCGTGTTCATGGAGCAGCCCAACGCCTGGGCGGCCATCGCGGCCCTGGCCCCGGCGGTGCTGTTCGTGTGCATCATCTCGTCGTACCGCGGCTTCTTCCAGGGCCAGAGCAACATGACGCCCACGTCGGTCAGCCAGGTCTTTGAGGCCCTGTGCAAGCTGTTCATCGGCCTGGGCGCGGCGTGGCTCGTCATGGACCGGACCGGCGACGTGGCGCTGGCCGCCGGCGGCGCCATCCTCGGCGTCACCATCGGCTGCATCGTCTCGGCGCTGTACCTGGGCGTCAAGCACAGGCGGGCCGCCGCCTACCTGACGGCCCGGGGCGGGGCCGTCAAGCCCATGGGCGTCACCGTGCGCCAGCTGCTGGCCATCGCCATCCCCATCACCATCGGCGCGGCCGGCCTCCAGCTCATCAACCTGGTGGACGCCAAGATCGTCATGGCCCAGCTCAAGGGCGCCGTGGGCTTTACCCAGACGGAAGCGGACAACCTCAAGGGCATCTACAACTTCTGCCAGACCCTGTTCAACCTGCCGGCCGCCTTCATCGTGCCCATCACCGTGTCCATCATCCCGTCCATCACCGGCTACCTGACCGTCCGGGACAACCGGGCCGCCCTGCAGGTGGAGGAGTCGGCCGTGCGCATCACGGCGCTGCTGGGCCTGCCCTGCGGCGTCGGCCTGGCAGTGGTGGCCGGCCCGATCCTGCAGATGCTCCGGGGCTACGGCGCCGGGCAGCTGGCCATCGGCCGGCCGATCCTGATGATCTTCGGCGTGGCCGTCATCTTCAACTGCCTGGTGCTGCTGACGAACGCCATCATGCAGGCCCACGGCAACGTGACGACGCCGCTGCTGGATATGCTCATCGGCGGCATCGTCAAGGTGGTCGTCAACTACGTGCTGGTGGGCATCCCGTCCCTGAACATCATCGGCGCCCCCATCGGCACGCTCTGCTGCTACATCACGATCCTCTCCCTGAACCTGATCTTCATGCGCCGGATGCTCCGGGGCGACTGCCCCCGGGCCCTCCGCACCATGGCGAAGCCCCTGGCGGCGTCGCTGGTCATGGGCGCCGCGGCCTGGGCCTGCGCCGGGCTGCTGGGCCGGCTGGTGGATTCGGCAACCATCGTCTGCCTGGGCACCATCGCGCTGGCCTGCGTCGTGTACGCGGTGCTGGTGGTGGCCCTGCGGATCATCACGCTGGAGGACTGCATGCTGCTGCCCAAGGGCGAAAAAATCGCGAAGCTCCTGCGGATCCGCTGAGAAACTAGACTGGGAGCCTTGCGAAAGGGGAGAAATTATGATAGATTTTAAGAGGAAAGACCGCTACGGCTTCGACGACCTGGTGCAGATCATCCATCTGCTCCGCGCCCCGGGCGGCTGCCCCTGGGACCGGGAGCAGACCCATCGCTCCATCCGCCGGAACTTTCTGGAGGAGACGTACGAAGCGCTGGAGGCCATCGACGAGGACAACGCCGGGCACCTCTGCGAGGAGCTGGGCGACGTGCTGCTGCAGGTGGTGCTCCACGCCGAGATGGAGCGGGAGGCCGGCCGCTTCACCATGGACGACGTCTGCGACGGCGAGTGCCGCAAGATGATCCTCCGCCATCCCCACGTGTTCGGCCAGACCCGGGTCCGCGACTCCGACGAGGTGCTCGCCAACTGGGACGCCATCAAGCGGGTGGAGAAGGACCAGAAGTCCTACTCCGACACGCTCCGCGCCGTGCCGAAGAACCTGCCGGCCAACTGGCGGGCCGAAAAGCTCCAGAAGAAGGCAGCCAAGGCCGGCTTCGCCTGGGCGGACGCCGGCGAGGCGCTGGACAAGCTGACCGAGGAGGCCGGCGAGCTCCGTCAGGCGCTGGAGGGCGGCGCCGACCCGCGCGAGGAGCTGGGCGACACGCTGTTCGCCGCCGTGGGCGTCTGCTTCGCCCTGGGCATGGATCCGGAGGAGGTGCTCCACGGGGCCTGCGAAAAGTTCATCGGCCGCTTCTCCCGCATGGAGGCGTCGGCCGGGGAGCCGCTGGACTCGCTGCCGCGGGAACGGCTGCTGGCGCTCTGGGACGCCGCCAAGGAGACGCACCGGGACGTATAACCGTTCGGAAACCGGAAATCCTATTTTCCAACCAAAGAAACGAAATGCACGAAAAGAGGAGTCAGACTATGAACAAGACCGAACTGATCGCGGAAGTATCCAAAAAGACCGGCATGTCCCGCAAGGACGCCGAGAAGGCCATCAGCGCCACCGTCGAGACCATCACCGAGGCGCTGGCCGCCGGCGACAAGGTGCAGCTGGTGGGCTTCGGCTCCTTCGAGACGAAGCGCCGCGAGGCGCGCATGGGCCGCAACCCCCGGACCCGCGAGCCCGTCGAGATCCCGGCTGCCACGCTTCCCGTGTTCAAGGCCGGCAAGGCGCTGAAGGACGAGGTCTCCAAGTAAGTCCGGTCATTCGCGACGAACATATCGCCGGCGGCGGGGCTCCGCCGCCGGCGCGGCTTATGGGCGGCGTCCCGCAGGGCGGGCTGCGCGCCGTTTTCCACGCCGAATCCCTGCAGGCGAAAGGAGCCATCTATGCGTCTGGACAAGTATCTGAAGGTCTCCCGGCTCATCAAGCGGCGGACCGTGGCCAACGAGGCCTGCGACAACGAGCGCGTCACCGTCAACGGCCGCCCGGCCAAGGCGTCGTACGACGTGAAGGTGGGCGACGTGCTGGAGATCCGCTTCGGGCAGAAGACCCTGAAAATCGAGGTCCTGGCCGTGGCCGAGGCCGTCCGGAAGGACGACGCGGCCGCCATGTACCGGGAGCTCCCCGCGTAACCCCATACGGACGAAGCTGCCGGCCGGCACGCAAATGCGTGCCG
>CAJFNY010000121.1 GCA_904395865.1 uncultured Oscillospiraceae bacterium | reverse complement strand
TTGATTGAACGCGCAGGGGAACCCTGACGGTTCCGCCTCCGCGCCAAGTGCCGCCCGCGCAGCGGGCGGTTGCGCTCCGGCACGCTCTGTGGAGCAGCCCTGCACACATCCCCTCCCTCCGAATCCTTCGGCCGGAGCGGTTTTTTGACAGTCTCGCGCGCCGCCTGCATCCGCAGGCGGCGCGTGTTTGCGCGTTTCAGGCTCAGATTCTCGCCACGCCGGAGTCCCGGGCGGCCTGGGCCACGGCCTTTGCCACGGCCGGACCGACGCGGCTGTCGAAGGCCGCGGGGATGATGTAGTCGGGGTTGAGCTCCTCGTCGGAGATCAGGTCGGCCAGGGCCTGGGCGGCGGCCAGCTTCATGGGCTCGTTGATGTCCCGGGCGCGGACGTCGAAGGCGCCGCGGAAGATGCCGGGGAAGGCCAGGACGTTGTTGATCTGGTTCGGATAGTCGCTGCGGCCCGTGGCCACGACTTTGGCGCCGCCGGCCTTGGCCTCGTCGGGGAAGATCTCCGGCGTCGGGTTGGCGCAGGCGAAGATGACGGCGTCGCGGTTCATGGTCTGGACCATGTCGGTGGTCAGCATGCCGGGGGCCGAGACGCCGATGAACACGTCGGCGCCGCGGAGCACGTCGTGGAGCGTGCCGGTCTCGCGGCCCGGGTTGGTGATCTCGGCCATCTCGTTCTTGATCCAGTTCATGTGCTCGCCGCGGCCGGCGTAGATGGCGCCCATGCGGTCGCAGAGGATGACGTTCCGGGCGCCGGCCGTGATCAGCAGCTTCGTGATGGAGATGGCCGCAGCGCCGGCGCCGGAGACGACGACCTTCAGCTCCTCCATCTTCTTGCCGACGATCCGCAGCGCGTTGTGCAGGCCGGCCAGGGTGATGACGGCGGTGCCGTGCTGGTCGTCGTGGAAGATCGGGATGTCGCACATCTCCTTGAGCTTCCGCTCGATCTCGAAGCAGCGGGGCGCGGCAATGTCCTCCAGGTTGATGCCGCCGAAGCTGCCGGAGATCAGGTAGACCGCGTTGACGAACGCATTGACGTCCTGGGTCTTGATGCAGAGCGGGAAGGCGTCCACGCCGCCGAAGGCCTTGAACAGCACGCACTTGCCCTCCATGACCGGCATGCCGGCCTCCGGGCCGATGTCCCCCAGGCCCAGAACGGCGCTGCCGTCGGTGATGACGGCGCAGAGATTGTGCCGGCGGGTCAGCTCGTAGCTGAGAGCCGGGTCCTTCTGAATTTCCAGGCACGGCTGCGCCACGCCCGGCGTGTACGCCAGAGAAAGGTCCTCCCGCGTCGCCACCGGGACCCGCGTCGTCACTTCGATCTTGCCCTGCCACTGGCGGTGCAGCTCCAGGGACTTCTGCGCATAATCCATACGATTCATACTCCTTTTGTCAGGCTTTTTCAGAAAAAAAGAACAGAATCATTATACCACAGCTTCCTGCCGTTTTACAACCGGTTTCAGCAACCTTTCCCCTGAAACCGCGAAAAGCGCCGCGGGACCTCTTGCCGCACGGCGCGAAATCTGGTACGATAGAAGTTGCTACGGGAAGGGAGGCGACGCCGTGTTTTTCATTCTGGGCGTGCAGCAGGAGGCGCGGGAGCTGGACTTCGACCAGACGGCCATCTGCCCCTGCTGCGGCCGGTTCGGCCATCTGCGGATCGTGCGCGTCTGCACGGTGCTCTCGCTGTTCTTCCTGCCGGTGCTCCGCTGGGGCCGGCGCTACGAGGCCCGCATGGGCTGCTGCGGCGCGGCCTGCCCGCTGCCGGAGGCCCTGGGGCGCGACGTGGAGCGCGGCCGGGTCACGGCTCTGAACCTCTCCGATCTGCCGTTCACGGGCCGGGGCCCGCGGCGGTGCCGCCGCTGCGGCTACGAGACGGGCGAGGACTTCGACTTCTGCCCCCGCTGCGGCACCCGATTCTGAGGAGGGAGACCATGGTGCGATACGATGTGATCCTCGCGGATCTGGACGACACGCTGTTCGACTTCTCGGCCTCCGCCCGCCAGGCCCTGGCCGAGACGCTCTCAGCCGTGGGCGTCCCGCCCACGGCGGCGCTGGTGGACGACTACATGGCCATCAACCAGCGGTGGTGGGAGCGGTTCGAGCGGGGCGAGATCCCCAAGGACGCCATTTACGTGGGCCGGTATGCCGAGCTGTTCCGCCGCCACGCCATCGACGCCGACCCGGCCGCGGCCAACGAGCGGTACAAGGACCGGCTCTGGCGCCAGCGGAACTTCAAGCCTGGGTGCCGGGAGCTGCTGGCGCGGCTGCGGCCGGCCTGCCGCGTCTACGTCATCACCAACGGCACCACCGAGACCCAGCGCCTGCGGATTGCCGACTCGGGCCTGGCGGACCAGTTCGACGGCGTGTTCATCTCCGAGGAGCTGGGCAGCAGGAAGCCGGAGCGGGCGTTCTTCGACCGGGTGTTCGACATCCTCGGCCAGGAGCTGCGCCCGCGGGCCATCGTCCTGGGCGACAGCCTGACCTCCGACATGCAGGGCGGGCGCAACGCCGGCCTGCCCACCTGCTTCTACGGCGACCCCGCCCGGGCCGACGACCGGTGCGACTACGTCATCACCGATCTGCTGGACTTCCCGCAGATCATCGGCCTGTGACGCGGGCCAGCCGGCCCTGCCGGACCTCCCCGGCGTAGACCGGCACCGGCAGCCGCGCCGCCAGAGCGGCGGCCTCGGCCGCGTGGCCGTCGGCCTGGTTGACGACCACGGCGTCGAAGCCGCCCTCGGCCAGCAGCACCGCGGCCACCCGCTCCGGCGTGGCCGCGTCGGTCACGGCCGCGCCGCACAGGGCGGCGAACCGCTCCGGCCGGTGGGCCGCTTCGGCGATGGGCCGGCCGAAGCCGGAGGCCCCCACCACCAGCAGCACCCGGTCCGCCTCCGGCGGCACCACCGGCTCGTGGGCCAGGTGGGCCTTCAGCGGCAGAGCGCGGGAGCCGTCGGCCTCGACGATCCGGCAGCGGCAGAGGGCCGCCAGCATCTCCGGCGGCAGGGACGGCGCGGAGAGCTTCCCGGCCTCCGCCGGCGTCCCGACGCAGACGGCCCGGTGGGCCGCCAGCGCCGCCCGCACGGCCGCCGCCGATGGCTCCGTCACCACCGGCAGCACCGGCGAGGGGAGGATCCGCGTCGTGGTGTAAAAGAGTGCGGGCCCCGGCGCCCCGGCGGCCAGCGCGTGGGCCAGGGTCGTCTTGCCGCCGCTGCCGGTCAGGCAGATGAGGCCCGGCGTCAGCTCCAGCGTCTCCCAAAGCATTTCGGCACCTCCTGCGATCGTTTTCCGGAAACATTGTACCACACGCCCGCCCCGAAGAAAAAGGACTTGAAAACGCCGGCGGACCGTGGTATAATCATATCCGCAAATGCCGCAGAGGGCTGCGGCGGCTGCCGTGTCGCCATCGACACGCGCCGGTGGCTCAATGGATAGAGCATCAGATTCCGGTTCTGAGGGTTGGGGGTTCGAGTCCCTTCCGGCGTGCCACGTCGGAGCACCGTCCGCTTTGCTCCGACGTGTTTTTCATCTTTACAGATAAAAAACACGTCATCCGCCCGCTCCCTTGCTCCTCCTGTTCCACTGCGACCCGCTGCGCTGAGCTCGCAGCGGAGGATCCGAACGGGGGGGCAGGGCGAAGGCTGCGCCGGGCTTCCAGTGGGTACCCGGTTGGCAAAGTCCGCTTTGCTCCGACGTGTTTTTCATCTTTACAGATACAAACACGTCATCCGCCCGC
>CAJFNY010000120.1 GCA_904395865.1 uncultured Oscillospiraceae bacterium | reverse complement strand
TGTCCTGTGTTATACTCTTACTCATGAAGGATATGGTCTCCTCTCCTACAGTTGGTGTGTGGTAACTCAACTTTATCCGATGAGGCCGTATCCTTCATCCTTTTTCTTCATTTGTCCAAGATGTATTGTAATCCTACATTACGTCCGTTCTGCGGCGGCGGTTCTCCCTTGCCATTTCCACCGGATGATGGTATACTGATACCGAATATCGGTGGAATGGGGGCTCGTCTTGAACGGTCTGATATCCTGGTTCCGGCAGCTGCAGTTCGGCTCCCTGCTGGACACGCTGCTGGTGGTGGCGGCATCCCTGCTGTGCATCACCGTCCACGAGACGTGCCATGGCCTGGCCGCCTGGGCCCTGGGAGACCCGACGGCGAAGAACGCGGGCCGCCTTTCCCTGAACCCGCTGCGCCACGTGGACTGGGTGGGGCTGCTGCTGATGGCGCTGGTACGCTTCGGCTGGGCCCGGCCCGTGCCGGTGGACATGCGCAATTTCAGGCGTCCCAAGCGCGACATGGCGCTGACGGCCGCAGCAGGGCCGCTGTCCAACGTGCTGCTGGCGTGGCTGGCCATGCTGTTCGTCAGCGGGCTGACGGTGCCATACTATCTGCATGGCGGCGCGGTGCTGACGTATTCGATCCGCTTTTTTCAGTACGTCGCGCTGATCTCTGCGGGTCTGGCGGTGTTCAATGTCCTGCCGATTCCGCCGCTGGACGGCTCCAAGGTGCTGTTTGCCTGCCTGTCCCGGCAGAGTTATTACCGGCTGATGCGGTATGAGCGATGGGGCACGCTGCTGCTCATGGCACTGCTGCTGCTTGGCCTGCTGGACGGGCCGCTGATCTGGCTGCGGTCGGGGCTGCTGTCGCTGCTGCAGCGGATCTCCCTGTGGCCCATGGGCCTGGCCCTGCGGCTGCTGGCCTGAGGAGTGTGTGATGGAAGAACCGAAGTACCATTTGGAGGCCGTCGTTCAGAGCCGCAGCGAGGCGCTGGAGGACTTCGACGGCCCGCTGAACGTGATTCTGCTGCTGCTGAGCCGGAAGCGGATCGCGATTCAGAACGTGAGCATTTCGCAGATCCTGGAGCAGTATCTGCAGTATCTGGATGAGCAGAAGCGGATGGACATGGAGATCGCCAGCGAGTTCATCGCCATGGCCTCGTACCTCATGTACCTCAAGACGAAGATGCTGCTCTCCGTGGCCGACCAGGCGGAGGCCCAGTCGGAAATGGAGCAGCTGATCCGTTCCCTGGAGGAGCGGCAGCGGAAGGAAGCGTATCTGCAGGTTCAGGCGGCCAGCGCCGCCCTGGCGGCCCGGAACGACATCGGCCGCGGCATGTTCACCAAGGCGCCGGAGCCCGTCCGGCGAAGCGGCACGTACCAGTATCGCCACGACGTCAGCGACCTGACTGCGGCCCTGGCCGCCATGGCCGAGCGGGAGGAAAAGCCGCTGCCACCGCCGATCCGCAGCTTTCAGGGCATCGTCGGCGCGGAGCCGTTCCCGGTGGTCACGAAGGCGGCGCAGGTGCTGCGGCGGCTGGTGCAGGCCGGCGCGTCGCGGTTCCGGGCGCTGTTCCGCGGCAGCCGCAGCCGCTCGGAAATTGTGGCCACGTTCCTGGCCATTCTGGAGCTCTGCAAGATGCACGCCGTCTCCCTGGGGACGGACGCGGAGGATGAGCCCGTGGTCACGTACGTACGGATGCCCGACGCCAAAGACGAGGCCGGGCGGGAGATTCTCGGCAGCGCCGGAGAATAGGAGGCGGCAGATGGACAACCTGGATTTGCAGCGGGCCGTGGCGGCCATGCTCTTCGCCGCCGGCGAGGCCGTCCCGACGCAGCGCATGGCGGACGCCGCCGGCGTCCCGGCGGAGGATGTCCGGGAGGCCGCCGAGGCGCTGATGGACCGGCTGGGCTTCGAGCGGGCAGGTGTCCGCGTCGTCCGGCTGGAGGATGCCTACCAGATGTGCTCCTCCGGGGAGTTTGCCGACGTGGTCGCCCGGGTGCTGGAGACCCGGAAGCCGCCGCGGCTTTCCACGGCCCAGCTGGAGACGCTGACGGTCATTGCGTACTACCAGCCCACCACCAAGGCGTACGTGGAGCAGCTGCGCGGTGTGGACAGCTCGTATTCCATCGGCGCGCTGCTGAATAAAAAGCTCATCGAGGAGTCCGGCCGGCTCAACGTGCCCGGCAGGCCCATCCTTTACCGGACGACGCCGGCGTTTCTGCGGACCTTCGGGCTGACCAGCCTGGAGGAGCTGCCGCCCATGGACCGGACGGCCGCGGATGCGGAGGAGACGCAGCTGGCGCTGCAGGATCTGCCGGAGGGGGCAGCGCCGTGACGGCGGCCGTCGTGGCGGCGGTGATCTGCCTGGTGCTGCTGCTGCCGGTGGGCGTCCGGATCCGGTACGACGGGGCGCTGGCGGTGCAGGTGGCTGCCGGCCCGGTCCGGCTGGACGTCTATCCGCCCAGGCCGCCGAACTATCGGAAGCTGGCCCGGAAACAGGCCCGGGCCCGGAAAAAGCAGGCGGCGCAGCGGCCAAAGCGGCCCAAGCCGCCGGACAAGCCGCGGCAGAAGCTGTCGTTCGGGCAGCTGCGGGCTTTGGCCGGCGTGGGCCTGCGGGCGGCGGCCAGCCTGCCGCGGAAGCTGCGGGTCCGCACGCTGCAGCTGCGCGTCGTCTGCGGCGGAGCCGATGCCGCGGCCGCGGCCGTGACGTACGGCCGGGCGTGGGCGGCCATCGGCGCGGCGCTGCCGGTGCTGGAGAACAGCTTCCGGCTGGAATCCCACGATCTCGCGGCAGAGCTGGACTACGGCCAGCCGGGCACCACGTGGCGCGGTGAGGCGGACGTCCGGATGCGCATCGGCGCCGGCCTGCTGCTGGCGCTGCGGACGCTGGCGGGAGCGCTTCCCATTTTGATGCAAAACAAGAAAAAGGCGGTGCAGGAAAAATGAGTCATCCACTTTCCGACATGCTGGGCACGACCATGGACAAGATCCGCGCCATGGTGGACGCCAACACGGTCATCGGCGAACCCATCGTCCTTCCGGACGGCGTGACCATCCTTCCGATCTCCAAGGTCAGCTTCGGCTTCGGCAGCGGCGGCAGCGACTTTGCCGGCAAGAGCACCGCGGCCGGAGAGACGCCCTTCGGCGGCGGCGCCGGCGCCGGCGTGACGATTCAGCCGGTTTCGTTCCTGATCGTCAAGGGCGAGACGGTGCGGATGCTGCCGGTGGCTGCGCCGGCCAGCGGCGCCCTGGACCGCCTGGTGGAGATGCTGCCGGACCTGGCGGACCGCCTGTCCGAGCTGCTGAAAAAGGATAAGGACCAGACGACCGACGCCGGAAATTGACGGCAGACGCCTTCGCTCCGCATAAACCGCCGGTTTTTCAGCCAAACTGGAACCGGTGATGAAGCATGAAACGACTGGGTCTGCGGGCGGCGGCAGTTCTGGCTGCTGCCGCCCTTCTCTGTACCGGACGGGCAGCGGCTGCGCCGTCGGTGTCCGCCCGCAGCGCAATTCTGATGGACGCCGCCACCGGCCGCGTCCTGTTTGCCCAGGAGGCCGACCGGCAGAGCCTGATCGCCAGCATCACGAAGGTGATGACCGGCCTGCTGATCTGCGAGGACGGCGACCTGGGCCGGACGGTGACGGTGCCGCCGGAGGCGGTGGGCGTTGAGGGCTCGTCCCTGTACCTGAAGCTCGGGGAGCAGCTGACGGTGGAGCAGCTGCTCTACGGCCTGATGCTCCGCTCCGGCAACGACGCGGCCGTGGCCCTGGCCGTGACTGCCGACGGCACGGCGGAGCGGTTCGTGGCCAGAATGAACCGCCGCGCCGCGGAGCTGGGGCTGGCGGATACGCACTTCGCCAACCCCCACGGGCTGGACGACGAGGGCAACTACTCCACCGCCCGGGACCTGGCCCGCCTGGCTGCGGCGGCCATGGAGAATGAGACGTTCCGGCAGGTGGTCTCCACCCGGACGTACGCCTTCGGCCAGCGGAGCCTGACGAACCACAACAAGCTCCTGTGGCGCTGCAACGGCGTCGTGGGCGTCAAGACCGGCTACACTCGCGCGGCCGGCCGTCTGCTGGTCAGCGCGGCCGAGCGTATGGGCCGGCGCCTGATCGCCGTGACGATCAACGACCCGGACGACTGGGCGGATCACGCGGCCCTGCTGGACTGGGGCTTTTCCCGGATGCAGGAGAAGGAGGCCGCACCGGCCGGGCAGTCGCTGGGCGCCGTGCCGGTGGTGGGCGGAACGGCTGCGGTGGTCCGCTGCCGACTGACGGCCGCGCTCCGGTGTACCCTGCTGCCGGAGGAGGGGGCGGAGGTGCGGCTGTGCCTGCCGCGGTTCGTCTGGGCACCGGTGACGGAGGGTGCACAGGCCGGATGGGCCGAGCTCTGCGTGGACGGGGCGGTGCTGGCCCGGGCGCCGCTGGTCTGGGAGACCGGCGCCGGGGTCCTGCAGGAGCCGCCCGGCCTGCTGGAGCGGCTGTTGGGAGGTTAGGATGGAAGAACGATTGCAGAAGCGCCTCTCCGCCTGCGGCGTCGCGTCGCGGCGCCAGGCGGAGGCGCTCATTGCCCAGGGGCGCGTGCTGGTCAACGGCCGGCCGGCAGCCCTGGGCGACCGGGTCGGGCCGGAGGATGTGGTCCTCGTGGACGGCGTGCCCCTGCCGCCGCCGGCGGCCCCGGTTTACATCATGCTCTACAAGCCGCGCGGCTACGTGACGACGCTCCGGGACGAGCAGGGCCGGCGGGACGTGACGCAGCTGCTTACCGGCTGCCCGGTGCGGGTCTACCCGGTGGGACGGCTGGATCTGAACTCCGAGGGCCTGCTGCTGCTGACGAACGACGGCGCGGCGGCCAACCGGCTGATGCACCCGTCGGGCCGGGTGGAGAAGGTCTATCTGGCCTGGGTTACAGGCTATCGGCCGGACGCCGAGGCGGCGCTCCGGCGGCCCATGGAGCTGGACGGCGTCCGGCTGCAGCCGGCGCGGGTGGTCCTGCGGCGGGCGGAGGGGCAGCAGGCCCTGCTGGAGATCGGCATCTGCGAGGGCCGCAACCGGCAGGTGCGGCGGATGTGCGAGGCCGCGGGCCTCCACGTGACGCGGCTCAAGCGCATCGCCGAAGGGGCGCTGCGCCTCGGCGCGCTGAAGCCGGGGCAGTGGCGGTACCTGAGCGGGGAGGAGACGGCGTATCTCCAGTCCCTTCGGTGAGAAATCCGCTTGCAAACGGGCGAAAAAGCCCGTATGATAAGAGCAGCCGGCCGCGAAAACGGGGCCGGCGGTGTTCCGCGAAAACCATCTGAACAGGGAGGCTTCGCCGTGGCGACGGACATCCTTTCCAATATTCAGGAGAATCTGCCGAACTTTTCCAAGGGGCAGAAGCGAATCTCCGCGTACATCATTGATTCTTACGACAAGGCGGCCTTCATGACGGCCAGCCGGCTGGGAAAGACGGTCGGCGTCAGCGAGTCCACCGTGGTACGCTTCGCCACGGAGCTGGGGTACAGCGGATATCCCAGCATGCAGAAGGCGCTGCAGGAGGTGGTGCGGACGAAGCTCACCTCGGTGCAGCGGATGGAGGTCGTCAACGATCTGCTCAGCGGCGACGGAGACGTGGTCTCCATGGTGCTCCAGTCGGACGTGGAGACCCTGCGGCAGACGAGCGAGGCCGTGGACCGGGAGGTGTTTGCCCAGGTGGTGGACCAGCTGATGGCCGCCCGGAGCATCTACATCGTCGGCGTCCGCTCGTCCACCTCTCTGGCGATGGTGCTCAATTTCTATCTGCGGAACATGCTCGGCGACGTGCGGCTGGTGGAGTCCAACGCCGTCAGCGAGATGTTTGAGCAGCTGGTGCACATCGGGCCGGAGGACGTGGTCATCGGCATCAGCTTTCCCCGGTACTCCAGCCGCACCATCAAGGCCATGCAGTTCTGCCGGGACCAGGGGGCTCAGGTGGTGGCCCTCACCGACAGCACGCAGGCCCCGGCGGCCCGGATGGCCGGAAAGGTGCTGGTGGCCAAGAGCGACATGGTCTCCATCGTCGACTCCCTGGTGGCGCCGCTGAGTCTCATCAATGCGCTGATCGTGGCCGTCGGCCGGAAGAAGGAGACGGATCTCTCGCGGACGTATGCGGAGCTGGAACATATCTGGGAAGAGTATGATGTCTATGAGCGGGTGGAAAACTGACGTCCTCGTAGTGGGCGGCGGCGCTGCGGGCATGATGGCCGCCGGCACGGCCGCCACCCTGGGCGCCCGGGTGACGCTGCTGGAGCACAGCGGCCGCCTGGGCCGGAAGCTGGCCATCACCGGCAAGGGCCGCTGCAACGTGACGAACGACTGCACGGCCGAGGAAGTGCTGCAGAACGTGCCCCGCAACGGCCGCTTCCTCTACAGCGCCCTGCGGGCCTTCCCGCCGGAGCGGACCGTGGCATTCTTCCAGGAGCTGGGCTGCCCGCTGAAAACCGAGCGGGGCGGCCGCGTGTTCCCATGCTCGGATCAGGCTGCCTCCGTGGTGGAGGCCCTGCGGGCCTGGCTTCGGCGCACCGGCGTTCGGGTGGTCATGGCCGACGCTCAGGCGCTCCGGACGGCGGACGGCGCCGTCTCCGGCGTCTCCACCGATCAGGGGGAGCTGGACGCCCGCCGGGTGATCCTCTGCACCGGCGGCTGCTCCTATCCGCGGACCGGCTCCACCGGCGACGGCTATCGGATGGCTGCGGCGGTGGGGCATACGATCGTTCCGCCCCGCGGCTCCCTGGTGCCGCTGGAGGCTGCCGGCGACGACTGCCGGGAGATGGCGGGGCTGGCCCTGCGGAACGTGGCTGTGCGGCTGCGCAGCGGCGGCGGCAAGGTCGTCTATGAGGACTTTGGTGAGCTGCTGTTCACCCATTTCGGCCTGTCGGGGCCGACGATCCTCTCGGCCAGCGCCCACATGGCGCCGGGTGAGACGTACACGGTGGACATCGACCTGAAGCCGGCCCTGGACGAAAAGACGCTGGACGACCGGCTGCTGCGGGACTTTGAGAAGTACAAGAACCGGGACTTCGCCAACGCGCTGGACGATCTCCTGCCGCGCTCCATGATCCCGGTGATGATCCGCCGGTGCGGCGTAAACCCTGCGGAGAAGGTCCATACCGTGACCCGGCAGCAGCGCCGGGCGCTGCTGGAGAACTGCAAGCGCTTCGTGGTGCCGGTCACCGGGCCGCGCCCGGTGGAGGAGGCCATCGTCACCGCCGGCGGCGTGAAGGTCTCGGAGGTACGCCCGGCGACCATGGAGTCCAAATGCCTGCCGGGGCTGTACCTGGCCGGCGAGCTGCTGGACGTGGATGCGTACACCGGCGGCTTCAATCTGCAGATTGCCTGGGCCACGGGCTACGCCGCCGGAAGCGCGGCTGCCGCCGGCGTCCGGGCTGAGAACTGGGAGGAAGCGGAATGACGAAACGAACGTACGCCGTGGCCATCGACGGGCCTGCCGGCGCCGGCAAGAGCACGCTGGCCCGCCGGGCGGCCCGGGATCTGGGCTTTTATTACGTGGACACCGGCGCCATCTACCGGACCGTGGGCTACCACATGGACTTTTACGGCATCGGCCCCCGGGATACGGACGGCATTAACCGGCTGCTGGGCGACGTGAACATCGCCATCCGGTACGACGACGAGGGCGTGCAGCATATGATTCTCAATGGCCGCGACGTCACCGGCGACATCCGTACGCCGGAGATGTCAGCCATTGCGTCGGTCATCTCCGCCCAGCCGGCGGTGCGGGAGTATTTGCTGGAGATGCAGCGGGAGCTGGCCCGGGCTCACAGCGTCGTCATGGACGGCCGCGACATCGGGACCGTCGTGCTGCCCGACGCCGACGTGAAAATCTTCCTGACGGCCGACCCGGAGGTCCGCGCCCGCCGCCGCTACGAGGAGCTGCTGGCCCGCGGGGAAAAGGTGGCGTTCGAGAACGTCCTTGCCGACCTGCAGCAGCGCGACCGGCAGGACAGTGAGCGGAAGCTGGCGCCGCTGAAGCGGGCCCGGGACGCGGTCCTGCTGGACACGACGGAGATGGACCTGGAGCAGGCGGCGGCGGCGCTGGAGACGATCGTAAAGGAGCGGCTGGGGCTTTGATGAAGGCGGACGGACACTGCTACCATTTCCTGTTCTGGGTGGTGCGCATCGCCATGTTCTTCTGGCACCCGGTGTTCCGGGTCACAGGGCGGGAGCGCGTGCCGGAGGACGCCTGCGTCCTTTGCAGCAATCACATGGGCATGGCTGACCCGCTGTGGACGATCTTCGCCGTGGGGCGGAAGCGGTTCTTCCGGATCATGGCCAAGGAGCAGCTGCTGAAGCTGCCGCTGCTGGGCCGTTTTTTGAAGTGGATCGGTCTCATTGGCGTCAAGCGGGGAGAGAATGACGTCAACGCCGTCCGCACGGCGCTCAAGGCCCTGCGGGACGGGGAGCAGCTGCTGATCTATCCGGAGGGGACCCGCGCCCGGAACGGCCGGCTGCCGGGCAAGACCGGCGCCGTGCTGCTGGCCCAGCGGGCCGGATGTCCCGTGGTGCCCATCTACATCCAGCGCCGCAGGCACCCGTTTTCACCGCTGCGGATGGTCATCGGCGAGCCGTACACCATTTCCTTTGCATCCCGGCGGGCCACCGCCGAGGAATTGCGGGAGGCCACCGACGCGCTGATGGATCGGATCTATGCACTGGGGGCGGGTGTGGGATGAAGGTCTATCTGGCAAAGACGGCCGGCTTCTGCTTCGGCGTCAGCCGGGCTGTGGAGATGGTGGAGAAGGCCGCGGCGGACGGCCTGCGGGCCGTGACCCTGGGGCCCATCATCCACAACCGCCATGTGGTGGAGCGGTTCGCGTCGCTGGGCGTCCGGGCGGTGGACGATCCGGCGGAGATCCCCGACGGCTGCGCCGTCATCATCCGGAGCCACGGCGTGGGCCGCGCCGTCTATGAGCAGCTGGAGCGCCGCGGGCTGCGGGTGCTGGATGCCACGTGCCCGTTCGTCAAGCGGATCCACGAGCTGGTGCGCCGGGCGGAAGCCCGGGGGCGGCAGCCGGTCATCATCGGCACGCGGAGCCATCCGGAGGTTCTGGCCATTGCCGGCTGGTGCGATGCGCCGCTGGTGTTTGAGAGTGCGGAGGAGCTGAATGCGTGGCTTTCGGAGGCCCCGGAGCGGCGGGAATGGCCGCTGACCATGGTCTGCCAGACCACCAGCACCGCATCCATCTGGAAAAGCTGTTGTGAAACCGTAAAAAAACAGTGTACAAACGCCGAAATATTTGATACAATATGTGGAGCGACGGAAAAACGGCAGAAAGAAGCCATAGCCCTCGCCGGGCTGTGCGATGCGATGGTCATAGTCGGTGATGCAATGAGCTCCAATACGAAGCGCCTTGCGATGATTTGCAGAGAACACTGCAGCAACGTCTCTCTGGTGGACAGTGCCGATGAATTGGACACAAAGCTTTTCTCTGATGTGCAGTCCGTTGGTATCACTGCCGGGGCGTCTACGCCGGCGTGGATAATAAAGGAGGTCAACAACCACATGAGCGAAGAAATTCGGGTCGAGAACGGTGCGATGGAGGAGAACTTTGCCGAGCTGCTCGAGCAGTCCATCAAAACCTTGAATACAGGGGAGAAGGTTACGGGTGTCGTCACGTCCATCACCCCCACGGAGGTTTACGTGGATCTTGGCACCAAGCATGCCGGCTACATCCCGTACAGCGAGATCAGCAGCGATCCCAACGTCAAGGCTGAGGAGCTGTTCCACGTGGGTGACGAGATTGAGGTCTATGTGGTCCGGGTCAACGACATGGAGGGCACCGTGATGCTCTCCAAGAAGCGCCTGGACGCCGCCAAGAGCTGGGACGAGGTGGAGAAGGCCTGCGAGGAGAAGACGGTCGTCGAGGGCCTCATCACCGAGGAGAACAAGGGCGGCCTGGTGGCCAACGTCAAGGGCGTCCGCGTGTTCATCCCCGCCTCCCAGACGGGCATCCCCAAGGGCGGCGACCTGGGCCAGCTGGTCCGGCAGACCGTCAAGCTGAAGATCACCGAGGTCAACCGTGCCCGCCGGCGCGTGGTCGGCTCCATCCGCGCCGTCACCGCCGAGGCCCGCAAGGCTGCGGCTGAGAAGATCTGGAGCGAGATCGAGGTCGGCAAGAAGTACCACGGCGTCGTCAAGAGCCTGACGTCCTACGGTGCCTTCGTGGACATCGGCGGCGTGGACGGCATGGTGCACGTCTCCGAGCTCAGCTGGAGCCGCATCAAGAACCCGGCGGAGGTCGTCAAGGTTGGCGACGAGATCGAGGTCTACGTCATCGGCTTTGACCCGGAGAAGAAGAAGATCTCCCTGGGCTACAAGACGGCCGAGACGAATCCCTGGAACATCTTCATGAACCAGTTCCACGTGGGCGATGTGGCCCATGTGAAGATCGTCAAGCTGATGACCTTCGGCGCCTTTGCCGAGATCATCCCCGGCGTGGACGGCCTGATCCACATCTCCCAGATCGCCGACCGCCGGATCGGCAAGCCCGAGGACGTGCTCTCCGAGGGCCAGGAGGTCGACGTGAAGATCATCGACGTCGACGCCGAGAACAAGCGCATCTCCCTGTCCATCCGCGCGCTGCTGGTGCCGCAGGACGACGAGATGTAATCCATTTTTCACAGGCAACGAAACGGGCTGTCATCCGACAGCCCGTTTTTTGGAAGGAGGCATTTTGATGGAAGTGACGTATCTGGCCCGGCGGCCGGAGCTGACCGACCAGGTGGTGCGGATGCTGACGGCGGCCTTCGGCGGCCCGGCGGCCGAGCCGTTCTTCCGGGAGCTGCTGGCCCACACCATGGAGACGGAGGGCATCCCGGCCACGATCATCGCCGTGGAGGGGGACACGGCCGTGGGGACGGTGGGCGTCTGGCGGTCGGACATGCTCTGCCGCCAGGACCTGACGCCGTGGATCGGCTGCCTGACGGTGGACGCCGCCTGGCGCGGCCGCCACATCGGCTCAGAGCTCCAGGCCTTCGCCCGGGACCACTGCCGCCGCTGCGGCCAGACGCACCTGTACCTCTACACCCAGCTGGTGGGGTACTACGAAAAGACCGGCTGGGAATACATGGGCCAGTTCCACAACCTGGACGGCAGCGAGCACCGGGTGTACGGCTGCACGCTGTAGATATTTACGATAGACGAAATGGATGGTCCCGGTGGGCCAGAATCATACTGGCAGTGTGCCAGCTCCAAGCGTATCGTGTCAGCGAGGTGATCGCATGAAAAAACGATGGCTGTTGTGGCTCGGAATTGTAACCGTTTTATTGGCAGGCGCTTATTGCGCTGCCCGGGCCTGGGCAGCGGCTCAGCCGCCGGTGCGGATCACAGAGGAGAATGCGCTGCATTCTGAGGCACTGGTCTGGGAAGATGTGCGATATTCCGGCGACCTATACGAGATGGATATTCCTGCCAATGCTGAAATACTGGGAGAAATTTCGAAGGTAACGCAGCATCCATCGGCTGAGCTGGAGTGTACATTTGGCGAGGTGGGAAAGACCCTGTACACATTTCAATTCGGCGAATTTCGCTGTTTTGGATTCCAGCGGCCTTGGCATGTTGGGCAAAGTCTGAGGGCGCTGTTTTGGAAACGGCCCGGGATCGTTTTGATGGCGGACAATTCTGATGATGGCCCCATCGTGCCGGATCAGATTTTTTGGCAGGGGGAGCTTCATTGTGGCATGACCTACTATATGGAAATCCCTCTGGATGCCAAGTCAATTGGGCGAATTACGGAAGTGACGGCTGAGCCCTCCATCGAACTGGCCTGTACCTTTGGAGATGTCGGCAATGAAGTTTTTTACTTTGAATATAACGGTTATGAATGTTTCGGCTATCAGCAGGAGCAGGCTATTGATCAAGCAAACGGATATTTTTACCAAAACGGAGGTATCGTACTCGTCAGCGGTGCGGAAGGTTTAACGCCACCTGCGCCCTGGTGAAGACTTCGTGGGATGCCTGAATAGCGGACATAATGAGAGCGGCCGCGCCGGCAGATGCCGGCGCGGCCGCTTCGTCGGGCACTGTGGGCCCGGTCACTTTTTGGCGATCAGCTCCATCTCCACGAGGCCGCCCTTGGGCAGCGCCGAGACCTCGACGCAGGAGCGGGCCGGCGGATTCTCCGGGAACGCCTCGGCGTAGATGGCGTTGAGGGCGCCGAAGTTCCCCAGGTCGGTGAGGAACACGGTGGTCTTCAGCACGTGGGAGAAGTCCATGCCGGCCTCGGCCAGAACGGCCTCCGCGTTCTTCAGCATCTGCCGGGCCTGGGCCTCCAGGCCCACGGCCAGCTCACCGGTTTCGGGCATCAGCCCCAGTTGGCCGGAAAGGAACAGAAAGCCGTCGGCCGACACGGCCTGGGAGTACGGACCCACCGCCGCCGGCGCCTGCTTCGAATGCACAATCGTTTTCATGGTTTTCGCATCCTTTCGTTGGAAGGTCACGATTATCATACCACAGATTGCCGCGCCCGGCCAGTGGCGCGGCGAAGTTTTTTGCCGATGTGTGAATTTTTTCAAAACCCTCTTGCAAAATCTGCCGGACCGATTATAATAGTCTTAGCACTTTGGACACGAGAGTGCTAAAACGTGCATCAAAGGACGGATTCACATGGCAAAGAAACAGTTCAAGGCGGAATCCAAGCGCCTTTTGGACCTGATGATCAATTCCATTTACACGCACCAGGAGATCTTCCTCCGGGAGATCATTTCCAATGCCTCCGACGCCATCGACAAGCTGGCGTACGTGAGCCTGACCGACCAGAACGTGGGCCTCAGCCGCGAGGACTTCGCCATCCGGATCACCGCCGACAAGGAGGGCCGGCTGCTGACCGTCTCCGACAACGGCGTCGGCATGAGCCGCCAGGAGATGGAGGACAACCTGGGCACCATCGCCCGCAGCGGCTCGCTCCAGTTCAAGAAGGACCTGGACGACCGGGACAAGGCCGACGTGGACATCATCGGCCAGTTCGGCGTGGGCTTCTACTCGGCCTTCATGGTGGCCGACGCCGTGACCGTGATCTCGAAGAAGTACGGCTCTGACGAGGCGTGGATGTGGCAGTCCTCCGGCGCCGACGGCTACACCGTCACGGCCTGCGAGAAGGAGAGCGCCGGTACCGACGTCATCATGCACCTGAAGCCGGACACCGACGACGAGAAGTATTCCCGCTTCCTGGAGGAGCACGAGCTGCGGATGCTGATCAAGAAGTACTCCGACTACATCCGCTACCCCATCAAGATGGACGTCACCAAGACCCGCGTCAAGGAGGAGACGAAGGACGCCGAGAAGCCCGAGTACGAGACGTACACCGAGAACGAGACGCTCAACTCCATGGTCCCTCTGTGGCAGCGGAACAAGAAGGACGTCACCGAGGAGGAGTACAACCAGTTCTACAAGGAGAAGTTCTTCGACTTCGAGGACCCGGCCGCGGTGATCCACCTGAGCGTGGAGGGCGCCGTGACGTACAAGGCGCTGCTGTACGTGCCGGCCCGGGCGCCGTACGACTTCTACACCAAGGAGTATAAGAAGGGCCTGCAGCTGTACTCCTCGGGCGTGCTGATCATGGAGAACTGCGAGGACCTGCTGCCGGAGCACTTCCGCTTCGTCAAGGGCGTCGTGGACTCCCAGGATCTGAGCCTGAACATCTCCCGCGAGATGCTCCAGCACGACCGGCAGCTGAAATTCATCGCCGCGAACCTGGAGAAGCGCATCAAGACCGAGCTGAAGAAGCTGCTGGAGAACGAACGGGAGAAGTACGAGAAGTTCTACGGCGCCTTCGGCAGGAACCTGAAGTACGGCCTCGTGGCCGACTACGGCGCCCACAAGGATCTGCTGGCGGACCTGCTGCTGTTCTGGTCCAGCAAGGAGTCGAAGCTGGTCACGCTGCAGGAGTACGCCGACGGTATGCCCGAGGAGCAGAAGTACGTCTACTACGCCGCCGGCGAGAGCCGTGAGCGCCTGGCCCAGCTGCCGCAGCTGGACGCCCTGAAGGAGAAGGGGTACGACGTGCTGTTCTTCACCGAGGACGTGGACGAATTCATCCCGCAGACCCTCCAGAAGTTTGCCGACAAGGAGTTCCGCAGCGTCACCGCCGACGACCTGGGCCTGACCACCGATGAGGAGAAGAAGGCCATCGAGGAGAAGAAGGAGGCCGCCAAGCCGACGCTGGACTTCGTCAAGGAGACGCTGGGGGAGCGGGTCAAGGAGGTGCGCCTGAGCCCATCGCTGAAGAACCATCCGTGCTGCCTGACGCCGGAGGCGGGGCTGAGCTTCGAGATGGAGAAGTACTTCCAGCGGATGAACCCGGAGATGGGCCTCAAGGCCGGCCGAATCCTGGAGTTCAACCCCGAGCACCCGGCCTTCGCCGCCCTGCAGGTGGCCGTGGCCCAGGACCCGGAGAAGGCGAAGAAGTACGCGGAGATCCTCTACAGTCAGGCCCTGCTGATGGCCGACCTGCCCCTGGACAACCCCACCGAGTACACCGACCTGGTCTGCTCCATGCTGGTGTGAACGAAGCGCCGCCGGCCCCATCCGGGCCGGCGGCGTTGCTGACTTGTGATTTATGATTCGGTCTCCGCGATGGCCGGCTGCAGCAGGCCGTACTGGGAGAAGCGCGTGTCCCGGGAGGCCGTCAGAAATACGAGGCTGGCCGGAAGATCGCTGTAGACGGAGGAGAGGGCGGAGGACACGTCTGCCACGTCCGCGCCGTCGTCGGTGACGCAGTAGACCCGCGTGGCGTACGCCGCCAGGGCCGGGTCCGTCGTCTCCAGGGAAAAGACGAGGCCGTCGGCCGTCACGTTGGCCTGGAGCCGGGCGGCGGCCTCCAGAAGGGCGGTGCTCCGGTCGCCGTCATACTGGATGTTGGCGCTGTTCGGGAATGTGAAGTCGCTGAACACCACCTCATCAAAGCCCAGGTCACGGAGCTCCCTGACGATGCTGGAGAGGTAGGAGAGCACCAGCTCGTTGCCGGGATCCAGCCAGTAGCAGTTCTCCTCGTCCATCCAGAGGGCGCCGCTGGCCAGCGGCAGGCCGCAGGCCTGGTTGGCCAGGGCGTAGGCCGAGTCCCGGAAGGCCGGGATGCGGGCGATCCGATAGACGTCGCTGCGGCCGGCCAGCTGGGTCAGCAGGCTGTCCACAGCGGCGGCGTCCACGGCGGAGGAGATGCCGGCGCCGGTGAGCGTCGTGTTGTAGTAAAAGTTGCCGTAAATGCTCTTCAGGTCCAGCAGCACGGCCGTCTGCCCGGCCTGGGCGTCCACGGCCGCCAGCACGGCGTCCGGGTCGCTGAGCATGTCCACCGTCACGTACAGTCCGCTCAGGCGGGTCAGTCCGGAGGACTCTGACGACTCGCTGCCGTCGAGAATTTCCAGCGGCGCGTCCGGCAGCGGCTCCAGCGTGTCAGGCGCTGTGTCGGAGGCGTGGGTGCCGCTGAAATCCAGGTGAGCGCCGTCCGCCGTGTAGACGATGTACCGCTCCAGATAGACGACGAGGCAGATGGCCGCGGCCACCAGAACCACCGCAGTGATGGCCGCGGCGATGAGCAGCTTCCGCAGCCGCTGCTTGCTTCGAAAGGAAAGGTTTCGCAAGGGTTTCCCTCCTCAAAGGGTGCACGTCAGCTGGCACCAGTCGTCCCGCCGCCGCTGACCGGTGACGGTGATGTCGGCGGCGGCCAGGGCGTCCAGCACCTCGGGGAGGCGCGTCTCCAGGATCCCGGAGCAGAGAAACGCGCCGCCGGCCGGCAGAAGCCGCGGCACCGCAGGGGCCAGGGGGATGATGACGTCGGCGACGATGTTGGCCAGCACCACGTCGCAGCCGCCGGCGGCCAGCTGCTCCGGCAGAGCCGCGTCGTCCAGGACGTTGCCGGTCCGGGCCGTGAAGCGGTCCGGGCCAAGGCCGTTGAGCGCCGCGTTTTCCCGGGCAATGTCCTCCGCCATGGGGTCGATGTCCACACCCACGGCCGAGGCGGCGCCCAGCAGCAGCGCCGCGATGGACAGGATGCCGCTGCCGCTGCCCAGGTCCACCACCCGCTCGCCGCCGCGGAGCGTCTCCTCCAGGGCCTCGAGCATCATGCGGGTGGAGGCGTGGGCGCCGGTGCCGAAGATCATGCCGGGGTCCAGCCGCAGCTCCAGCCGGCCCTCCGGATTGTCGGGCGTCAGCCACTGGGGCACCACCAGCAGCCGCGACCCGATGGCCAGGGGCTGATAGTACTGCTTCCAGCTGTTCTCCCAGTCCTCGCTGCGGCAGGGCGCCGTCCGGACGGACAGCAGGCCGAAGTCCACCGCCGGAAACTGCTGCCGCAGGGACGCCAGCTGCTCGGCCAGATCCGCGGCCTCCTCGGCGGCGCCGGGGCCGTCCTCCAGGTACAGCCGGATCCGGGAGACGCCGTGCATCTGCCGGGCCAGGTCGTCGTCAACGTAGTCCCAGTACTGGCGGTTCTCCGCCAGAAAATCATGAAATTCCTGCTCGTCGTCCATAATAAAGCTGTCGTGGCCCAGGGCGGTCAGCCTGGCGGCCACCAGCGAAATGCCGGCCGAGGAGGTTTCAATGGTCACTTCCGTCCAGTTCATGGAAGGTCGCCTCCTTTTTGCTGCCTCCTAGTTTACATGATTCGCCGGCGGCTGGCAAGGGCCCGCGCAAGATTTTACTTTTTTCTCCGGATATGGTAAGATATCCGCAAAAGCCGCTGCGGCGGCCAATCGCGCCCAGCGCGGCGGAACGGCCGCGCGGCGCCGCGAAAGGATGACACGTTTGAACAATCGCATGGAGATTCTGCCCGGTGTGTTCCTGACCAGCGTGCAGAGCGACAAATTCAAGACCGGATGTCTGAGCATCTCCTTCCTGCGTCCCCTGCGCCGGCAGGAGGCGCCGGCCAACGCCCTGCTGCCGGCGGTGCTGCTGCGGGGCTGCCGGGACTACCCGGACATGTCCGCCATCTCCGCCTTCCTGGACGAGCACTACGGCGCCAGCCTGGGCGTCCTGGTGCGGAAGAAGGGCGAGGTGCAGACCACCGGCTTCTACGCCGGCTTCCTGGAGGACTGCCTGACGCTGGACGGCACGCCGATCCTGGCGCCCATGGTGGACTTCCTGGGGAAGGTCCTCCTGGACCCGGTGCTGGAGGGCGGCGGCTTCGTGCCAGCCTGGGTGGAGGGAGAGCAGCAGAACCTGCTGAACACCATCGACGCCCGGATCAACAACAAGGCCGGCTACGCCATGAGCCAGATGTTCAAGGCCATGTGCGCCGAAGAGCCGTACGGCATTCCGCGGCTGGGCGAGCGGGCCGAGGCGGAGGCGCTGGACGCCGCCGGCCTCTACCGGCACTACTGCCACCTGCTGGCCCACTCGCAGGTGGAGCTCTTTTACCACGGCCGCTGCCCCGGCGAGCAGGTGGCGGAGCTGGTGGCCCGGGCGCTGCAGCCGCTGCCCCGGGCGGAGGCGGACGCCTTCGGGACGGAGGTCGTGCACAGGGCCGGCCCCGTGCGGGAGGTGCGCGAGCAGCTGGACGTGACCCAGGGGAAGCTGGCCATGGGCCTGCGCCTGGGCTGCACGGCGGCGGACGCCGCCTATCCGGCGGCGCTGCTGATGAACGCGGTGTTCGGCGCCGGCGTCACCAGCAAGCTCTTCCTGAACGTCCGGGAGAAGCTGTCCCTCTGCTACTACGCCAATTCCTCCCTGGAGAAGTTCAAGGGCGTCATGGCCGTCTCCTCCGGAGTGGACTTCGCGAACTTTGAGACGGCCCGGGCGGAGATCCTCCGTCAGCTGGACGCCGTCCGGAACGGCGACATCACCGACGAGGAGCTGGACGCCGCCCGGCGGAGCCTGCTCTCGTCCCTGCGGGCCGGCATGGACAGCCCCGGACGCCTGGAGGACTATGCGCTGGGGCAGGTGCTGCTGGGGAGCAGCGGCACCATGGAGGACCTGGCGGAGCAGCTGCGGGCCGTCACGGCCCGGGAGACGGCAGCGGCGGCCCGGGCCGTCCAGCTGGACACGGTCTACTTTCTGGAGGGGGTGCAGCAGGTATGAAGGCGTATTCGTTTCCCCAGCTGCAGGAGCAGTATCTCGAGGAGATTCTCCCCAACGGGCTGCGCATCCGCGTGATCCCGAAGCCGGAGTTTGCCAAAACGTATTCCATCATCGCCGTGAACTACGGCTCGGTGGACACGCACTTTCAGCTGGACGGCGTCCCATGCGTGACGCCGGACGGCGTGGCGCACTATCTGGAGCACAAGCTGTTCGACATGCCTGACGGGAACGTGATGCAGCAGTTCTCCTCCATGGGCGGCAGCCCCAACGCCTTCACCGGCTACACGATGACGGCATATTATGTGGAAGCCACCGAGCGGTGGGAGGACAATCTGCGGCTGCTGCTGCGGTACGTGTCCACGCCGTACTTCACCGAGGAGAGCGTGGAGAAGGAACGGGGGATCATCGCCCAGGAGATCCGCATGTACGAGGACAGCGCCGACTCCCGGATCTATGAGAACCTGTTCCGAGCCCTCTACGACCACCATCCGGTGCGTGTCCCCATCGCCGGCACCGTCGAGAGCATCCAGGCCATCACGGCCGAAACGCTGCACCAGTGCTATCGGGCGTTTTACACGCCGTCGAACATGATGCTCTGTGTGGCTGGCCCGGTGGACGCGGAGCGGGTGGCGGCCATCGCCCGGGAGACGACGCCGGCCGCCGGCAGCCCCGCGGCGCGGCCGGACTATGGCCCGCCCGAGGCGCTGACCGGGCACCGGCAGCGGGTGGAGGAGCGGATGGAGGTGGCCATGCCCACGTTCACCGTGGCCTTCAAGTGCGAGGCGGAGCCCGGCGGGCGCGACACCATGGCCCGCGAGATCCTGGGCGACATGGCCGCGGAGCTGCTGGCCGGCGAGTCCACGCCCCTGTACCACCGGCTCTACGAGGAAGGGCTCATCGACAGCAGCTTCTCCGTGGGGTACGAGAGCGTCAAGGGACTGGGTATGCTCTCGGCCAGCGGTGACAGCCGGGACCCCGACGCAGTCGTCCGGGCCATCCTCGACGAGGCGGACCGCATTGCCCGGGAGGGCGCCGACCCGGCGCTGTTCTCCCGCCTGCTCCGGTCGGGCTACGGCCGGCGGATCCGGGAGCTTGACAGCTTCGAGAACATCTGCTACCGTATGTGTCAGAGCTGCTTCGCCGGTGAGGAATACTATCAGTTTCCCGCGTGCTGCCGTGCTTTGTCACAGGAGCAGGCGGAGGCGATGCTGCGGGAGGCGGTGGTTCCGGAGCGTTCCGCGGTCTCTCTGATTTACCCCAAGAAAGGATGAGCGCACTGTGGGCTCTCCCATCACATTTCCCAACCTGGGCATCGAGGTGGACCCCTCCCGGGTCGCCTTCACGGTTTTCGGGAAGGAAATCTACTGGTACGGCATTCTGATCGCCCTGGGCTTCGTCCTGGCCGTCGTCTATGCCTGCCGCTGCGCGAAGCAGTTCGGCCTGACCGAGGACAACATCCTCGACATGCTGATCGTGGCCGCACCGCTGGCCATCGTCTGCGCGCGGCTGTACTACTGCATCTTCGAGTGGGACCGCTACCGGGACGACCTGGTCTCCATCCTGTACGTCTGGGAGGGCGGCCTGGCCATCTACGGCGGCATCATCGGCGCAGTTCTGGGTGTCTGGCTCTACACGCGGCACAAGCGGATGCCCATGGCGCCCCTGCTGGACGTGGGCGGCATGGGGCTGCTCATTGGCCAGGCCATCGGCCGCTGGGGCAATTTCATCAACCGCGAGGCCCACGGCAGCGTCACGGACGCCTTCTTCAAAATGGGCCTCACCGACGCCGCCGGCAACGTCACGTACTACCACCCGACGTTCCTTTACGAGTCGGTTTGGAATGCGGTGGGCTTCCTGCTGCTGCACTTCCTGTTCAAGAAGCGCCGCCGCTACGACGGGGAGCTGTTCACGCTGTACGTCGGGTGGTACGGCCTGGGCCGTGTCTGGATCGAGGGACTGCGGACCGACAGCCTGTACCTGTTCTCCACGGGCATCCGGGTCAGCCAGCTGGTGGCCGGCCTGTCGGTTCTGGCGGCGGTGTTCCTGCTGATCTGGAATCTGCGCATCCGCCCGAAGGACCCGGCGCAGATGCTGGTGCGGCGGAAGGAAGCAGAATCTGCTGAAAAATAGGGCTTTCCACCGGCCGCTGTCAATGGTATAATAGCTGCAGAGGCCGCGGAAGCCGCGGCTGCCTGCGGGGATGCGCCCGCGGGCGTCTGTGATGAAGCACAACGGTTTTTCCATGCAGGATCCGGATCCTGCCCAATACCGAAAGGAGCGAACCGATTATGGCAACGTTCAACGAGTACTTTGAGGCGTTCAAGGGCATGGCCGTGGAGGGCGCCCAGACTGCCGTCAAGAAGACGAAGCAGATGGCCGCCATCGCGAAGGCCAATCTCTCCATCCGCACCGAGGAGGAGAAGATCAAGAAAGCCCAGATCGAGCTGGGCAAGCTGTACTATAAGGACTACATCGTCGGCGAGGAGCCGGATCCCGCGGAGTACAACCCCTGGTGTGAGAAGATCTCCGAGTCGAAGATCGCCATTGAGGATCTGAAGATCGCCATCGAGGACCTTCGCAGCGCCGGCGCCAAGGACGACGCGGATGACGACGTCGTCGTGGAGATCACGGAGGATGACCTGGCCGATGTGCCGGAGGCCGCTCCGGCAGAGCCGGCTCCGGAGGAAGCAGCTCCGGCGGCGCCCGCGGAAGCGGCCGCCGAGGATGAGCCGGAGGAGAAGGCGGAGTAACGTCGTCACAAAAAAGGAGCCGGGATGCCAAGGCATCCCGGCTCTGTTGTGCATTTCAGTCCTGTTCCATCAGCTGCGCCGCGGCGTACAGCAGGCGCGCTGCCTCGCGGCGGGTGACGGTTTCGCTGCTGCCGGAAGGCACCGGCAGTCCGGCGTCCGACAGCGTGGCGACGGCATCGGCCGCCCAGGCGGGCACGGTGCTGTCCTCGTCCAGCGGGGCCGAGGCTGTTCGGACCTCCGGCAGGTGCAGCACGTTCTGGAGCATCACGGCCGCCTCGGCAGAGGTCAGAGCCGCGTTGGGCTCGAACACGAGACCGCTCCCGCTGTTCCGGCCGGTAATGATGCCGGCCCGCAGGGCGGACACGATATACGGCCGCATCCATAGGGGCGTCTCGCCCTCGTCGGCAAAGCCGGAGGTCAGCTGCGCTTCATCGGGCTGCAGCCCGGACAGCTTCGCCACCATGACGAGGAACTCGCCGCGCGTCACCGGCTTTTCCGGGGAGAAGCACATGACGCCGGCCACGGACTCGCCGGAGAAAATCCCGTTGTCCAGCAGCCACAGGGCGGTGAACTGGTCGGCATCGCCGGTCATGTCGCGGTAGGTGATGTTGTCCATGGGCTTGAGGATCTCAATCTCCACCGTGGCCTCGTTGGAGACGTTCCCGGCCGCGTCCGTGACCGAGTAGGTGAAGCTGTCCTTGCCGACCTTGTTTTTGGCCGGCGTGTAGGTGTAGGTGCCGTCGGCGTTCAGCTCTACGGTGCCGCGCTTCGGCGCCGAGAGAAGATGGAAGCGCATCGCCTCGCCCTCCGGATCAGACGCCGTCAGCGTGCCGCCGTTGGCCACGTTCTTGTACGTCTCCAGCCGGGCATCCTCGGCGGTGGGCGTTTCGTTGCGGCCGGAGTCGATGGCGACCCGAAGCGTCTGCGCCTCACCGAGGCCCTCGGGCGTAATGGGAAGGTATCCCACCGTCGCCTCTGCATCGCCGCGGCAGGCAGGCGACAGCGTCAGAGAGGTGAGCACCTCCGCGGGCAGCACGTCGCCCGGCCGGATGACGCGGCTGCCGTAGCAGAGCGTGCCCACCGCGGCGGCCGGCACGTCGGTGACGAAGATGCCGGAGAGTACCTGGCCGCCGGCAGTGAAGTCGGCCACGGAAAAGCAGTAGTCGGCGCTGTAGAGCGTTTCCCGCTCGGCCGCTGCCGCGCCGGTGGCGAAGAGTGCCGTCATCAGCAGCGCCGTCACGGCCAGCAGGGCGGTGCGCCTGGGTTTGTGAACGATTGGTGACAAGAGTCATACCTCCTTTGGTTTCGTCGGAGGTATTGTCTGCTATTTCCTGCGAAGTATACTAGAAATTTCCGACGGCGCGAAAACCGGCTCAGCGGGTGAACCACTGGGTCCAGTAGTCGCCGGAGCGGCCCACACCGATGTGCGTGTAGTTGTCCGAGAGAATGTTTGCCCGGTGGCTGGGCGACGCCATCCAGCCGGCCACGACGGCCTCCGCTGTGTCGTAGCCCATGGCGATGTTTTCGGCCGCCGCAGAGTAGGTGATGCCCAGCCGGTGCATCAGATCAAAGGGGCTTCCGTACGTGGGGCTGGTGTGGTCAAAATAGCCGTTGGAACGCATGTCCTCGGATTTGACCCGCGCGCCGGCGCTGAGCTCCTTGCTGAGCGTCAGCGGCGCCAGGCCGTACTCTGCGCGGATCTCGTTGACCAGCTCCGCCACCTCCCGCTCTGCGGCAGAGATGCTGCTGTCCGGCTGCGACGGCGCCTCATCCGGCGTCTCCGGCTGCTGGGGCAGGTCGCTGTCGGGGAGCTCCCCATCCGGGTTCCCGCCATCCGGCGGACACGGGATGTACGAAGGCGGCACACAGACGCAGCAGCAGGGATCCGTGTACGTCCGCGCGGCGGCTGGGGTGGCGGCCACGGCAAGCAGCAGCACCGTGACCATGATGGTGGTGAGTTTCCTGTGTTTGTGAATCATGTAAAATCCCTCCTGCGCATACTGTAACAAAAAGTTACGAAAAATTACAAGCTGTAAGATTTGCCAATGCCGCCCAGACGCGGGAAATCCCTTGTGATTTGGGAAGAAATCGACTATAATGAAAAAAATGTCAGCGAGGTGAGCCGATGGAAACCCATGGATTTATCCACAGCATGCTGGACGTGAAAGTCCTGATCCTGTTCGTGCTGTCCCGGGCGCTGTACCCGGCGGATGCGCAGCGGATCTATGAGCTGTGCTATCAGGACGACTGTCTGAGTTATTTCGACGTGCAGGAGGCCCTGCCGCAGATGGTGGACTCCGGCCATCTGGAGCTGCAGGAGGACGGCACCTACGTCATCACCGACAAGGGGCGCGAGACGGCCCAGCTGGTGGAGGACTCCCTGGCCTATCCGGTGGCCCGGCGGGCTGCGAGAGCGGTGGAGCGCTTCAACCGCGACGTCAAGCGGGACAGCCGGATCCGCACGGAGATCCTTCCGCGGGAGTGCGGCGACTTTTCCGTTCTGATGGGGCTGGACGATGAGCAGGGGAGCCTGATGACGCTGGAGCTGATGGCTCCGACGCAGCCGCAGGCCCGCCGCCTTGCCCGCACGTTCCATGACCACGCCGAGGAGGTCTACCAGCTGGTCATGGAGCTGCTGCTGGAGCACTCTGAGGGAACGAATTCCCCGGAAACTGCCGGGGATTCTGAGGAAACTGAGGAAACCCGGGAACTTTGACCCGATCCTGCGATCCACTGGTGAAGTTGCACGGATTTCGAGTTGCAAAGTGGGAAATTTGTGGTATAATATTCACAGGGAGTGCGGCGGCGCAGCAGCCGGCTGTGCGCCGGCGACCGTACCATCTGTCCCTTCCGGGATGAAAGGAGCGACACGATATGAAAATTCAGTTCCTGGAAAAGAAGCTGAACCTGCCCGGTAGCGTCCGCGCCTATGCTGAGAAAAAGGTGACGAAGCTGGATCGCTACTTTCGTGATGATGCCGAGGCCCTGGTTGCCTTTAGTGTAGAAAAGAACCGCAACATCGTCGAGCTGACCGTGCATGCGGCCAACACGTATTTCCGTGCCAGCGAGAGCACGTCCGACATGTTTGCGTCCATCGATGCGGCGGTGGCCACCATTGAGGGGCAGATCCGCAAGAACAAGACCCGCCTGGCCCGCCGGATCCGGCAGGACGCTTTCGTCCGTTCGCCGGAGGTGGTCTCCTCCTTTGCGCCGGAGGAGCCGGAGGAAGACGAGTTCCAGATCATCCGCACGAAGGAGTTCCCCATGAAGCCCATGACCCGCGATGAGGCCATCCTGCAGATGAATCTGCTGGAGCACAGCTTCTTCGCGTTCCGGGATGAGGAGAACGGCGGTACGTTTGCAGTCGTCTACAAGCGGCGCAACGGCGGCTACGGCCTGATCGAAGATCGCCCGTAAGAGAAATGGAAGCTGGCAGCGCGGGCTTTGGCCCGCGCTGCTTTCCTTCATCAGAAAAACTTGTCTCAACCGGAAAATTCTGCTTGACAAACGTCGAATCCTCTGGTAGAATGATCGAGCGCTCAGGAGAAAAGCCTGGTGCGCACCACAGATCGGGCCAATCGGGAAGCAAAAAACGCAAGGGATTGAGAAAAAACTTCTTGACAACAGCGGTGAGATGTGGTAGACTTGAGAAGTTCCGCGCGGCGGCAGCTGGTGCTGAGAAGCGCTGGGGAAGCCGGGCGAAACGTTGGGAAATCGGAAGACTGTGGCTGGAACGCGGCGGAAGGGCTTGAAAAAAGTTCTTGACAAAGCGAACTGGTTGTGGTAAGATGAAAACCCACCGCGAGAGCGGGCAGTGCACCTTGT